>JAGAUI010000039.1 GCA_017620815.1 Flavobacteriales bacterium | reverse complement strand
AGAGATAAGAACAACACCGTTTTTGGCTCGTGGACCATACGAACCCTCCACTCCACTGCGGACTATCATTATCTCGTCTATCATATCTACCTCTACACCTCTCATGTGGGTAAATTCGCTGTCGTTGATGATATAGAGGCCACAACGTTTACCGTCTATCATTATGTAACCATCCTCGTGATACTCAATGTTTTTACCCTGCAAAGCAATGTATTCCTTCATGCCTTCTACACCGCCTTTACGTTTGGCTTTCTCCCCATCAAAATCTGCTAGTTCTACAGGACGATTGACTCCATTTGCTTTGGAAGTGAGAACTATCGCTCCAAATTGAGCTGCTGCACCATAGAGAGGAACAGCTCCTTCTTCTACCACCTTAATACTAAAAAGAGAATATGGGTCTATATCCTCTAGGGATAATTCCTCCATCGCTACACCATCCAAAACATTGAGAGCAAATGAAGGGTCTTCTGTACTAAGAGAAATTATCTTATAACGATTAAAAATTACCTTACCGCAATCTTTATGATACTTTAAGCCTTGAAATACAGCAAATATATACTCCCATGTATCTGAAGCACCTACATAATATGTTTTCAAATCATCTGACAACCAGCCTCGTAAGTCATTCTTACGTAGCATGACCTCTAGATTTACAGGCTTTGAGGTATTGACATTAGATATACGGATGCTAGTCCCTTCGGTATAATCCATCCCACAACACAAGAACTTATCTTTTTTGGTGATTTTTATAGCATAATTACCTAACGTGTCACTCATAGCAATCTCTCCAGACGGAGTACGTATCATAAGCCCTGGTATTTTACGTCCCCAACCATCGGTAACTACTCCTCTCAACGAATCTCCATCTCCCTTAAGTCTAGAATATTGGTCACTTATAGTAGTATTAGTCGCTGCTTCATGTGCATCACGGGTAATGATTTTTATTTCTCTATTATGATTTGATATAGTTATACTATACACTTGAGATATCTCTACCACAGGCATACGGGAATACACCTTTCCATCCAAAATGTATTTATTACATACTACACTTGAATGACTACGGGAATTATATACAGGCAGGATAAGTATATCCACAGAAAGCTTGCAACCATGAAAATTATCCTCTATGGTCGTCGCTAAATCTTTATCTCTGCTACCAGGGTAATAGGTATCACCTTCCTTGCGACCTATTAATAAGGGGTCATTACTTTCATCTAAGGCAAAAACAACAGGTCTTTTGGCTATTTCACTGCTTATAGGCAGTGTCATTATTTTGCTTTTATTTATATATAATCTTAATTCTGTATCTTTATCTGCTATGGTTATATTGAAAACTCCTCCTTTTTGTGTAGGGACAGATAGTTTTGTCTTGTTTGATTTTATGATAGCTCCTTCTACTCCTTCACCTCGTGTATCTATAACCAAACCTGTTACCTTATAAGTGCTATATACCTGAGCTGTAAGAACTCCAGATAGCATAATTATGGTGGTGAGAAAAAAATATCTAAAAGATTTCATAATCATATAATTATTAAAAAAACTCAAATATGTTTTTTTCATGGTGTAAATGGTTTTTGTTGATGATTAAATACACTAAAGAATTATCCTCGGCATAAAAATAGTGCAAACCTTTTAATTTTTAAATATATTTATGTCTTTTTGGTAAGAAATTCTAAACAACAATATGATTGGCAATTGTGATATTGTCATGCCAAATTTCTACCCTCTAAATTAAGAATTTTTTCAATACAATGATACAATTATCGTTTTAATTTTTAAAATAAAAGGCAGCCCTTAAGGGCTGCCTTTCTTTTTGCAGGTCATCTCTGCTGTATTATAGTTTATCTACTATCATTGATAGACGTTCTGCTATCTCTGGGATAGAGCCTACGCCATCTACACCGTGGTATTTACCCTGTGCAGAATAGAAATCTTTAAGGACATTGGTCTTCTGG
The DNA here is from genome assembly GCA_017620815.1 of Flavobacteriales bacterium. Lineage (GTDB taxonomy): Bacteria > Bacteroidota > Bacteroidia > Flavobacteriales > UBA1820 > Merdimorpha. Next base: position 60,852 of record JAGAUI010000039.1, on the reverse strand, counting down.
TAGTATTCGGCTATACGAGCACGGATAACACTCTCGTCTGCATCATCTGCACGTCCAGATGTCTTACCACGCTCTAGAAGACGACCCACTAGAACTTCGTCCTCTACCTCCAATGCCAACATAGCACTCACTGCAAGTCCTTTCTTTTCTAGGAATGCGTCTAGAGCTTCGCCCTGTGCCTGTGTGCGAGGGAATCCGTCAAATATAAAACCTTTGGCAGTAGCTAGATTTTCCTCTACCACAGCCTCTAGCATACCTATTGTTATCTCGTCTGGCACCAGCGCACCTTTCTTGATGTAAGATTCGGCTTCTTTACCCAGTGGAGTACCGTTTTTGATGTTTGCACGGAACACATCACCAGTAGATATGTGTACCAATGAGTATTTTTCTACCAAGAACTCGGCCTGAGTTCCTTTACCAGCCCCTGGAGGGCCAAAAAGTACTAGATTTATCATTTTAATATCGTTTATAATTATTTGTCTTCTATATTTTGATATATATGTGGCAGATTACGTCCCACACCGTTATAATCCAGTCCATAACCCACTATAAAACGGTTGTCTATATCCATACCTACGTATTCTATCGGCAGGTCTTTGCTGTATGATTCTGGTTTGAAGAAAAGCGTAGCCACACGGAAGTCCTTTATACCCTTGTCCTTAAAAAGAGAGTGCAGTTCAACCAGAGTATTTCCAGTGTCCACTATGTCTTCCAAGACCACCACCGTACGACCTTTCAAGTCTTCGTTTATACCCAGCAATGTCTTTACTTTCCCCGTAGAGTCTGTTCCCTCATACGAAGACATTTTAAGAAAAGACACTTGGCACACATAAGGATAGTGACGCACAAAATCACTCATAAACATAAAAACCCCGTTAAGCACACCTACAAATACCGGGCAAGCATCTTCACCCAGGTCATCGGCTACTTTTTGTACCATTTTTTTTACCGTTTCTTCTATTTGAGAAGCGTGTATATACAGACGGAACTTTTTATCAAGTAACTTTATATCTGGCACCATATTTTCCATAATCACTTATTTTACAGTAAGCAGGAAATAATTTTTCTTACCACGTTGCAGTACTATGTAACGTCCCTTTATAAGGTCTTTTTCTCCTACCACATATGACGCAGATACTTTTTCCTTATTGAGGGAAATAGAATTTTCCTTCATCGCACGGCGAGCCTCGGAAAGGCTAGGCATAAATCCTACTGCCACCAATGCCTTTTCTATCTCTACACCTGCTGCTATCTCACTCATAGATATTTCTCCCTGTGGTACTCCATCAAATACAGCTAGAAGGTTCTTTTCAGATATGTTTACTAGGTTTTCCTTTGTCGCACGACCAAACAGTATCTGTGAAGCCTCCACCGCAGCATTGTAATCTTCCTCGCTGTGTACCATAATGGTTATCTCACGAGCCAATACAGACTGTAGTTCTCTCATATGTGGAGCCTCTGCATGACGAGCTATAAGTGCATCTATCGTTTCCTTATCAAGCGAAGTAAATATCTTTATGTAACGTTCTGCATCGCTATCTGAAACATTTAACCAGAATTGATAGAACTCATAAGGACTTGTACGTTCAGCATCTAGCCATATGTTTCCCTTTTCTGTCTTACCAAATTTCTTACCATCGGCTTTGGTTATAAGAGGACAAGTAAGTCCAAATGCCTCACCAGCCTCCTTACGGCGTATGAGTTCTGTACCTGTGGTGATATTACCCCATTGGTCGCTGCCTCCCATCTGCAAGCGACAACCTTTCTCTTTATACAGATGCAAGAAATCATAGCCCTGCAACAACTGATATGTAAATTCCGTGAACGAAAGACCGTCATTTGCCGTACCGTTAAGACGTGATTTAACAGAATCTTTGGCCATCATATAGTTCACCGTGATATGTTTTCCCACCTCACGAGCAAAATCCAAAAATGAGAAATCCTTCATCCAGTCATAGTTGTTCACCATCTCGGCAGCATTTGGTGCGTCTGAATCAAAATCCAGAAAACGTGATAACTGACGGCGTATAGCTTCTTGGTTATGACGTAGGACTTCTTCGCTCAATAGGTTACGTTCGTCAGACTTACCACTAGGGTCGCCTATCATACCTGTAGCTCCACCCACCAACATAAGAGGTTTATGTCCACAGCTCTGCAAATGTTTAAGCATCATAATAGACACCAGATGTCCTATATGTAAAGAATCTGCCGTAGGGTCTGTTCCCACATATGCTGTAACCATCCCCTTCTCAAATAGTTCTTCTGTACCCGGCATCATAGTATGAAGCATACCACGCCACTTTATCTCTTCTATAAAATTCTTTTTATTTTCCATTATTGTATATAATTTTCCTAAATAGAACGCACAAAGGCAGACACTACTCCGCCTTAATGATAAGGGCAAAAATACGACTTATAAGCTTTAAGAGCAAAAAAAAGGCGACACTTTTCAGTGTCGCCCTTGATATTTATAAACTCTTGAAATTATTTCTTTTTACCGGGTTGACGGGCAGAATAGTTAATTTTAAGAGCATTTGCTTTACGCAATTCCTGTTTAACGTCATTTACAATACCCATTTTGGATTCCATATCTCCTTTTATAGAGAAAGTAAGGGCGTCACGTTCTTCTGGGCGGCGAGATTCTTTTTCAGCATAGACAAAGTCTTTAATTTTTTCTACACTTTCAAAAGAGTCATTAAGCTGAAGAGCGTCCTCGGTACCAAACTGAGCAGCAAACTCTCTTTTAGGTTTACCTATGTAAATGTAACTTACCAAGTTTTTACGTTCCAGTTTCTGCACTTCTGATGCTTCCGGTATCTTCTGGTCCACTTTAAGTGATGTATCACGCATCACAGTAGAAATCATAAAGAAGAACAGAAGCATAAAGATTACGTCAGGAAGTGATGCCGTAGAGATGGCAGGGACTCCTTTGTCGTTTTTCTTTTTAAATTTTGCCATAATTTATTCTCCTTTATATTATTTGTTATAATCCACCGGTTCAGCTTCAGAGATGTTAAGAGGATAAGCATCTTTAATCTCTTTCAGACGAGCAGCTGTTTCTTCATCTTCGGGTGATTCTACTCCTACTCTCTGCAAATCTGCATAAGATTTGCCGAAACGTTCTTTGGCATAACGGTCACGCAATTCGTTGTAAGCACCTACTACTTCGTTCTGTACGGCGACATAAAGTCCGTAAGAAGTAGAACGGTCATTTGATATAGATACAACAGCTTTATTAGGGTTGTCCGATGATGCTGGATTTTTCATACCGCGGCAGTGAGCACAAGAGCCATCACCGTTGTTATCTATGAAATCAAGCACTTTGGCTCGGATTTGTTCCACTTCGGCTATATCATCATCTATAAGCAATTGGTCGTAACCATTTATCACTATCTGGAATATGTTACGTTTATACAGTTTCTGTTCCTCCTGTTGAGGTTCGTCCTGCATCTGTGGCAGACGACGTTGCAGACCTGTATCCACATCCATGGTAGTGGCTACCAAAAAGAATATCAAGAGTAGGAAAGAAATATCGGCCATAGAGCCTGCATTAATTTCCGGTATATCTCTTTTTGCCATATTCTTTTATTTTTTCAAAGATTTAAGGAATCCACCGAATACCACGCAAAGCACAGTGATAGCACCTAGGATATAAGTAGCCCAGATACCGAAATCTGCTATGAATGAGTCTGATTCAGTAGAGTATTTTCCGTTAGAGAGCAGTGTAGGATTGCTATCTGTAAGCAGATATGCTACACCTAGCACAACTATGAAACCTATGATGTAAGGTAAAGCTACAACGAGAGATTTAGGGTTTTTAACCCATGTTCTCAAAACAAAGAACACGATAGCTCCCGCAGCGATACCAAATAGAGCCCATGTTATAGCAAACAAAGGTGCTATAGTAGAACTCTGAAGCTCTTGGCTAGCAGCGATAGCATCATCTCCTTGTCCCCACATCATACCCACTAGTATAAGAGAAACTACTCCTACAGCTAGGGCAATCCATGTCAATACTTTTGATAATTTTTTCATTTGCTTTTAAATTTACTTTTGGTTAATCGATTTTTTATGCTCTCCCACATCTATGGGGAGAATGTTTTACAATATCCACACCACATGTATAGGTGTGGTCGTTACCGAAATTAAAATCGATTACTTATTGTATTTAACAAGCATGTCCATTAGAGAGATAGATGCATCTTCCATTTTGTTAACGATGTCATCTACCATAGAGATAATGTAGTTGTAGAACAACTGAAGGATGATAGCTACGATAAGACCAAACAGAGTAGTCAAAAGAGCCACTTTAATACCACCTGCTACAAGAGAAGGCTGGATGTCGCCGGCAGCTTCGATAGCGTCAAACGCAGCAACCATACCTACCACTGTTCCCATGAATCCCAACATAGGAGCAAGTGCGATGAATAGAGAAATCCAAGAAATGTTTTTCTCTAGACGTCCCATTTCTACACCACCATAAGATACAACAGATTTTTCTACTTGTTCTAGTGATTCACCTTTTTCTAGACGTTCAAGACCCTGATAGAAGATAGATGCAACAGGACCACGAGTAGCACGTGCAACTTCTTTAGCAGCTTTAAGGTCACCTTTCTTAAGAGCTTCTTCTATAGCTCCAAGAAGTTTTTCAGTATTGGTAGAAGCTAGGTTAAGGTAGATGATACGTTCTATAGCGATAGCAAGACCCATTATCAAACAGATCAATACTGTAGCCATAAATCCAGCACCACCTTCGATGAATTTTTGTTTAAGAACCTGATGGAAAGAAGCCTCTGGTGCTTCTTCAACAGCTTCTTCTACTACTGCTGGTGCTTCAGCTGGAGCTTCAGCAGCAACAGAATCTTGAGCAACTTCCTCGGTCTGAGCAGCTGCTGTTTCAGCTTCTTGAGCGTTTACTCCTAGAGTAAACATCATAGCGATAGACAGAATCAAAAAGAATTTCTTCATTTTTAGTTGTATTAAATGATTTTTAATAATTATTTGAATTTTTGTTGTTTTATTTATCTTTCTTAGTTTTTCCTATGCGGAGAAAGGGGGATTCGAACCCCCGATACAGTTTCCCGTATACACACTTTCCAGGCGTGCGCCTTAAACCACTCGGCCATCTCTCCTCAATAGCACGCACGATGTATATATGGTCATTTTTTGTGTACAAAATACATCACGCTTTCGGGGTGCTAAGTAACGAATTTTTTTCCGTATTAGAAAATTTATTTGACTTTTATTGTATTTATTTCTCCTCGCAAATCTTTAACATACAATTTGCGGAATTCTTCCATGGTTCTCTTACGGGGTAAGAGGTACATCATCTTGGTTATAGCGGCTTCTTTGGTCATATCTACTCCAGATATAACACCTATCTCCTTAAGTGTCTGACTTACGGCATATTCCCCCTGTGAAACAGAACCTTTAAGACACTGCGTAACGTTTACAACAGGGATTCCAGAGGCTATTTTTTCCTCTAGTGCAGAAAGAAAAACCTCATCGGTAGGAGCGTTTCCTGCACCATAAGTGAGCAATATAACCCCCTCCAATTTTTCATATGAAAGCAAGTGTTTTACCATCTCTATGCTCATACCGGGATATATATGCAGCAGTAAAATGTGGGTAGATAGCACCGTTGTTACACCAAATTCGCTCATAGACGGCTTACGTAAGAGCTGATGATTAACACTCAGATGCACTCCCGAATGTGCTAGTGGAGGACAGTTGGGAGAGGCAAAAGCATTAAACTGTTCGGCATTGATTTTGGTGGAACGGTTACCGCGATAGAGTTCGTGTTGAAAATACAAGCACACCTCGCGAATGAGAGGCATACCCTCATCATCTGTAAGCGAAGAGAGTTCTATAGCGGTTATAAGGTTTTCTTTGGCATCGGTACGCAAGTGTCCTATGGGTAATTGCGAACCAGTAAATATCACTGGTTTTTCCAATCCCGAAAACATAAAACTGAGTGCCGATGTAGTATATGCCATAGTATCTGTACCGTGCAACACTACAAATCCGTCATAAGAATAATAGTTATCTTCTATCACACGAGCTATCTCTATCCATGAAGAAGGATTGATATTGGAAGAGTCAAGCAGCACCGGGAAAGAATAACTACTCAAATGACAGTCTATCATGTTGATTTCTGGAATATGAGATATTATATTCTCAAAATCAAATGGTTGCAATGCCCCATCGGCTCCTTTTACCATACCTATAGTACCGCCCGTATAGACCAGTAATATGCGAGGTTTCTTATTCTTGCTCATATTTATATCTATTTATAACGGGATTGGCATACATAGCGAGGAAGAGCTCTCGTTTTTCATTATCATCTCCACACGCCGCTTCCATACGGGCTATGAATTGGGATTTGAGTTGTGGAGTGTAATGTTCTTTATGAGCCTCACCATCATTGAGAATATCATATGCTACATAGTTGGTATCGTGCAGGAAGTACATGCGGTGTATCTCTTTATCCATATATCTTGCCACTTCCTTAAACATAGCATTGGCATTGGATTTTTCTGTGATATGTGAAAGGTCTAGTCTTTCTCCCACTGCTATATGTATAGCTCCTTTATATCCTCTCACTCCTGTCATTATAGACTCAAAATCTTCTCCCGGAGCCTTGATATATTTCTCTCCTCTACGAGCAGCGAGCAATGCTGGCAGTTTAAGAACATCATTTGGGTCCCACTGATATGATATAGCCATAGGCACCAGATGCAGACTATCCAGATATTCTGCCACATCTCCCTTACGAGATAGACACATCATCTTGATTACAGCCGCATCGCTACGGTCATTACCATCCTTGCTACGGCCTTCGCGTTGAGCTATCCACACGTTATCGTTTTCATCGTGAAGAACGTGGTGGATATAACCAGACATCAGCATAGAAGACTTGAGCATTTCTTTTGGGGAAAGACTACGGAACACCACAAAGTTTTTAAGCAATTTTGAAACCGTACGAGTCATTTCATCTGGAGTAAGGTTATCTCCTGTTGCCGTCTGTGCAAGTCCTATACCATTTTCATATGTAGAGAGATTGAGCAGGATAGGGTCCATCACTATATCGCGATGGTTTGAAAAAAAGACATAGCGTTTATCTTTATTCAATTTTTCAAATCCGCTACCCGATAGTCCCGCCGATGTATCACGCAATATCTGTTGTACCACGGGATATGCCACCTTTACCACAAAATCATCGGTAGAATGGCATTCTGTGAGGATTCTTTTTATATCATCATCTGTAAGGGTAGGAGTCCCATACTTCATCACTAGTTTTACATAGTCTTTTTCTGCCAGATGTGATTTAAGCATCTCATATTCTGCAGCAGAAAAAGGACGCATCGCTTTGTATATATCTTCCTGTGGCATTTTATATATATTTTATATTTACAAATGTAGTGATATATTTTGAGATAAATCGTCTATTTCCTAGAAATTGGAATCCAGACGTGGGGCTATGAAAGACTTGATATCATTTATAGCACTGAAATATATTACCGGCACCCCATCCCAACACTTACGGCGTAAACTTATCTTATCGTGTATATCTCTCAAGAACACATATAATATACGTCCCGGGAAATTCCTTATGATAGTACGGTAAATATGTGGGTCCCACTGTCCATTATCTCCCACTAGGATAAATTTCTTGTCTTTCTGTGTACGCAATATGAGCGATATAGTACGTAATTTATGGGAAGTCTTACTACGCACTGTTTTCTTTTTACGTTTAAGGAAATGGGATAGGAGCTTATTCTTACGCAAGAAACATGCTCCCTGTGGGAACTTATGTTTACGCAGGAAGGTCTCTATAACAGGGAAGAGATTGGCTTCACTATTGGACACATAGAATGTTTTGGCTCCATACTGGGTAAGCAGACGGAAGACTTCGGGCATACTCTCTATACACTTACGTTGGTAGGAACGCGTAAAGATGATGCGTTTTATACGGGGGAACAACGTGGTTGCACCAGTGTGCAGTATGGTATCGTCTATATCTGAAATAAGTCCATATTTATACCCGCGTATGGATATTCTCTCGTGATATACATTGGGTACATAGACCGAATGACCGTGATTTTTTATCATAAGACGCATACGCACGTCATCGATGAGAAACTCCTCACCGTCCTCGGGTAACATTGCCACAAAATTCCCTTTATAATCTATGTTGCAAAGTGTAAAAAAACCTTTATATTTGACTTCCAACATCACGTTCTTATAAAAATGTGGTGTATAGAGTTTATAAAGATTTTTAACATGCTGAAAAACAGTGTCTTCACTGCCAACGCATAGCATTTCGGCTGGTGCTTGAAGGATGGTTCCCGCAAAGCGTATCTGACGTCCCAAAGACAGATAGTTGAAGTACGAGAGTATAGGTATGTGTCTATTCACTGGTGCAAATGTCTAATTAAATGTACATTGAGTAAAGCAATGAAAGTCCTTTATATAGTAAACCCCATTTCTGGTGGTAAAGATAAAGTATATTTTGTAAATAACATTCATGATTATTGCTATACTTACGGTATAGAATATGATTTTTTTTACACCACTGGGGGAGATGACGTTCCTCTTATACGTCAAAAGGCGATAGATTACCGTCCAGACCGTATTTTTTCCATAGGAGGAGATGGTACATTTCGCGTGATATGTTCGGCAGTCAAGGGCATGGGCATACCCGTAGGTTATATCCCCATAGGCAGTGCCAATGGCATGGGACGTGATATGCCAGCAGGTGATGGGCCTTGGGAGTGTTTTGAAATGCTCATGAGTACCTACTACACACGTCCTATGGACATCATAGACATAAATGGCATAGACTGCACACACGTGGCAGACGTAGGTGTAAACGCCCAGTTGGTAAAAGCATATGACCAAGACAAAGGACGCGGCATCCTCACCTATGCCAAATATCTATTCGGTGCAGTAAGAGCACAGGAGCGTTACCGTTTTGACATAACGATAGATGGAGCCAAATACCACCGCAAAGGCTGTATGCTCGCCATAGCCAATGGAACATGTTACGGAACAGGCATATCTTTTAACCCCAAAGGCAGCCCTTTTGATGATGTGTTTGACATAATAGTGATAGACCGTATCAACCTTAACCTTATAGTGAGAATGGGTTGGGCTTCTTTTTATGACCAGATGAAAAACACCGACACATTTAAGGTCTCTGGTCGTAACGCACAGATAAGCATATCTCGCGTTACCACATTGCAAGTAGATGGAGAGATAGGCGGGCGTTTTGACTCTCTTACCGTAAAGATGCAAGACGAAAAAGTCCCCGTTCTCATGTGCCGTGCCCCTCAATCACACAGATAAAATCATTCATTGTCATAAAAAAAGGGCTGCCCTGGGTGGGCAGCCCTTTTTTATACACCTATATATGGATTACCATATGATAACTCTTTCTTCTGGAGCCATGTACATAGCATCACCTTCTTTCACATCAAATGCCTCATAGAAAGTAGGCAAGTTCTTAACTGCCGCATTTACACGGTTTACACCTAGAGAGTGTGGGTCAACCTTGGTAAGGCGGAGGATTTCGGCATCGCGTATGTTCTGTGCCCATAGACGAGCATATGCCAGATAGAAACGCTGGTCTGGAGTAAATCCATCTATATTTTCTGTATATGGAGCGGCTTCTTCGGCAGCTTTGAATGCTGTGTAAGCTACACGTAGTCCACCTTGGTCGGCGATGTTTTCACCTAGAGTGAAACGTCCGTTGGCGTGAACTGTATCTAGGACTATGATAGCAGAGTATTGGTCGGCGAGTTTATCGGCACGCACAGTGAATTGTGCTGCGTCATCGGCTGTCCACCATTCGTTAAGGTTACCGTCCTTGTCAAACTGACGACCTTGGTCATCAAATCCGTGTGTCATCTCGTGACCTATCACAACACCTATCGCACCATAGTTGATAGCGTCATCTCCTTCTGGATAGAAGAATGGAGGCTGAAGAATAGCTGCGGGGAAGCATATTTCGTTGGTAGTAGGATTGTAATATGCGTTTACTGTCTGTGGGGACATAAGCCATTCGTCTTTATCTACTGGTTTGCCTAGTTTTTCATCTAGATTTTTCTGATAGAAGAAAGCAGAAACAGCTTTCATGTTATCATATAGGGATAGTTCTGGATTGATTTCTAGAGCAGAATAGTCTTCCCATTTGTCTGGATAACCTATTTTAACGTGGAATGTAGATAGTTTTTCTTGTGCTTTAGCCTTGGTAGAGTCGCCCATCCATTCTAGAGCGTCTATGTGTTTACCTAGTGCTACCTGCAAGTTTTTAACTAGCTGTGTCATACGCTCTTTGGAAGAAGCAGGGAAGTATTTCTCTACATATATCTGTCCTACAGCCTCTGAAAGCACGCCGTTTACAGTACCTAGAGCTCGTTTCCAACGTGGCTGCTGAACTTCAGTACCAGAAAGAGTCTTTCCATAGAATTCAAACGAAGCTACTTCAAAATCATCTGAAAGAACACTAGTAGATGCATCTAGGAGGTTAAATGCTAGATAGTCTTTTATCTCTTCCATAGAAGCATCTTTGATAGCTTTATCCATACCCTTGATAAATGGCAACTGGTCAACTACCAATTCTTTCTCGCCATCATAACCCATTTCTGTAAAGAACACATCCCAGTCAAATGCACTTGTAAGAGCCTTAAACTCTTCTACTGTCATCTTGTTATAGTTCTTCTGTGGGTCACGCTGTTCTTCACGAGAGAACTGTACACGAGCCAGAGCTGTTTCTATCTTCATCACAGACTCTACCGCACGTTTTGCACGAGCTTCATCATAACCAGCTAGAATAAATAGTTTGTGGATATACTCACGGTATGCCTGCTGGATTTTCTGTGTATTTTCATCATCAGATAGGTAGTAGTCACGGTCACCCATATTGGTACCACCCTGATAGATGTCTAGGATATTCATAGAGCTATTTTTGGCATCGGCACCTATGTATATACCAAAGAATGTTCCCACACCGTTTTTACGCATAGTAGCTATAGTACGTGTAAGGTCTTCGCGGGTAGAGATAGCGTCTATGGCAGCCAAATCGGCTTGGATAGGAGCAGCACCTAGCTCATTACGACGAGTGCTATCCATCTTCATAGAATAGACATCGGCTATTTTCTGAGCAACACTACCCTTTTCATTTTCTTGGGCGGCGATACCTTCTACTAGGTCGCGTAGTTGTTCCTGTGTATCCAGACGCAACTGGTCAAACGAACCAAAACGCGCGTATTCTGCTGTAAGAGGGTTGTTCTTAATCCAACCTCCACAAGCATACTTATAAAAATCTTGTTGAGCAGCCACCGTAGTGTCCATGTCTGTCATATCCAGACCTGCTGCTTTTTTCTGACCATCGCCCGCACATGAGCACATAGCCATCATAGCCAATGATAGAGGCATAATAAAAGCTTTTTTCATTTTATATATATTTGAAAATTATTTGTGTGATTGTGTTATTATTATGAGAGGGCAAATTTAGATATTTTTCTCTTATACAGCTCATTTTACCTTTATTTTTATCTTTTCAAAAGGTGTAATAGCATTTTTCACATATAAAATACGCATATGAGCTTTTCATTGTGTTAATTTTTTTCAATCAAACAACTACCACACAATCACATAGTGCCTCAATATAAAAAAATTTAGAGTCCTTCTGTAACTTTTTAACCTCTCTTCTCGTCTAATGCAGTAGAACGTTCAGAAAACACCGCAGGGAATTCCTGCCTATAAACACAAACATTAAAATAGGAGTATGGGGGTATCTTCCCCACACATAAAAACAATGTATAAAATGAATAGAAAAACACTTTTCACTCTCATATCACTCATAGCGTGTATAATTCTTCACGCTCAAAATGTAAGCACACATAAGATAAGCGGCAGTATTATAGACTCCACATCAAGCGAGGCTGTCGCATTTGCCAATGTAGCACTTCTAGACCACGACTCACTGGTAACGGGAGGAATAAGCGATGAAAACGGACGATTCTCCATCTCTGCTCCCAGAGGGAGATACACATTGTGCATAAGTTTTATAGGCTATAAAAATCATTGTGATGATATAACACTGGACAAAGACGTAGAATGTGGAGTGATATCACTAGGCAGGGACGCCACCATGCTATCAGATGTGGTAATCTCTCAAAACCTCACCACCCGTCATGGCGACCGTCTGGTAGTAAACCTTGCCTCCAGCCCATTGGTAGAAGGCAAAAACACACGCGACATCCTCAACTACACCCCCGGAGTATATATGGACCATCAGGGGAGTATAAGTATAAACGGGCAGAGGAACGTACGCGTGATGATAAACGACCGCGATGTGAAGATGAGCGGAGATGAACTGCTCACCTATCTGGAAAGCATAAACGCCAGCGACATACTCAAGATAGAGATAATACCTATGGCAGGTGCCGAATACGAAGCCGATAGTGCTGGTGGTGTTATACATATCACCCTTAAAAAGAATGCTCTAGAAGGTGTTAATGCTTCACTAGGCATGAACTACAGTCAAGGGAAATACCCCGCACTATCTCCTTGGTTTAAGATGTCTTGGAGAAAGGATAGATTGAGTATAAATGGTAGATACAACTACAACTTCAACCATAGTTTCAATACTGTAGAAGAATGGACAGATTATATGCTTACAGGTACACACCACACATCTTCTACTAGTGGAAAAGATAAAAGTTTATCTCACTATGCTACCATAGATGCTGTATATGACCTTACTTCGCGTAGCGAGATAGGAATGGCCGTAGAATACAATACATATCATAGCGATACAGAAACCACAGGCAACACCACACAAGAAGATAGCAGCAACACCATGTCCATACCCAACTATTTCACAGACCACACACCCTATGATATGGTAAACCTCACAGCATACTACCGTATCAAGGTTGACACTTTGGGTTCAAGTCTTAAAGTAATGGCAGACTACACTTCTAGAGATAGAGCCAGCTATGTACATTCACAAGCCGAATACTTACAGGGAGGAAACTCCATATATTCAAATATCTATGACTATGACTCTCCTACATACATAGACCTATACTCCATACGTGCAGACTATGACAAAAAGACTCGTGGTAAAATTTCGTGGAGCATAGGTGGGAAATACAGCATAAGCGATATATCATCTGAGGCTGACTACCGCAGGTATGAAAACAATAATTGGATAGATGATGACCCTCGTGATAATGTCTTCTCTTATAAAGAAAAAGTCCTAGCTGGATATGGAAAGATAAATGCCAGCCTACCCCATAACTGGAACGCCACACTGGGTGTACGTATAGAACACACACGCCTAGACACATATTCGCTTACCACAGACGAGCAAGACAGCCAAGATTTTACAGATATCTTTCCTCAAGTATCTATTATGAAATCATTTGGAGAGAAGAAAAACCATAGTCTGTCTTTTAATTACACACGCCGTCTGTCCCGCCCTTCATACAGCATTTACAACCCATACATCATGCCCATCACCGAATTTTCTTCCATAGTAGGAAACCCAGACATTCGTCCTTCATATATAAACCGTTATTCGCTCACAGGAGTATTGAGCGGGAAATACAGTCTTTCTCTCATGTACAATAGTTCACGCGGAGATGTAGCACAGATGGTAATGAGCGACCCCCAAAACGTAAACAAAACCATATACCAACACGTCAATATGGGACGCTCCTCACAATACCTGCTCTCGCTCTATGCTCCTGTTAAAGTTACCTCGTGGTATGGGGTAAACATCAATGCCGTATCATACTATATGGAGCAAGGTTATGATGACCAGACATCTTATAACACTGCCATCAATGCCTACATCCAGAATAATTTCACATGGAAAAAAGGTTGGAGTGCTATAATATCTGCGTGGGGAGTAAGCCGTCAGAAACAAGCCAATATGGTGGTTGACCCTATGTGGGGTATGGATATAAGCGTGGTTAAAAAGTGTCTGGATAACCGTCTGGTATTTTCCTTTAATGCAGGAGATATTTTTAATACCCAGCATAACGTCATCTACTCTCACGGCGATAATTTTAAAAAGAAAACCATATCACGTTGGGAGTCAAGATATGTATCTCTAGGGGTACGCTGGAACTTCATAAACGGTAAAAAATCCCGAACCAAGACAGTAGAAAGCGGCGATGAGGAACAGAGAAACAGATTATAACCATCCCTAGAGCAGGAGCTGGAAGCATACAGATTATTATTTAAAAAAGTTTTGAGGAAAAAATAATAAAGAGTTTGAAACTGAAGAAAAAGTTGTATATTTGCACCCGAATTAAATAGCAACACATAGTTAAATGTCGGGAGACATCAGTTCTGCCTGCGAAAAGTAAATAAAATAGATATGAAAAGAACATTCCAACCTCACAATCGCAAACGTGTAAACAAACACGGATTTCGTGAACGTATGTCCACAGCCAACGGACGTAAAGTATTGGCTGCTCGCAGAGCAAAAGGACGTGCAAAACTTACAGTATCTAGCGAACGCCACGGCAAATAATATGCTGGACTAGGTAACTGGTAACGATACAAAAAATGCCCGACCTCGTGGTCGGGCATTTTTTGTATCATTCCTATTTTTTTCTAGAAGGACTGCCACCCACAAAATCCTTGAGATAAAACGGTTCAAAATACGCTACATCTTCATACATAGCATTTTCATACCTATGAAAAGCCTCCTGCCACATATATCTAGCCGATGGATATATATCCTCACACCACACAGCATGAGGATGTTTTATCACTTCGCGACATTTCTTCATTCCATCTCCTAGGAAACATACTGTTTTATCATCGGGTAGAAAGTCATATGTCATCTCATCCACTATGCTGGCCGTTATTTCTTTCACTCCACACATATCACTATCATAGACAGCGGTATAGACCTCCATTCTACGAGCGTCTATCATAGGCACATACAGGGAAGCGTCCATTTTATCACGTCCCGCAAGAGCTATCAGTCGCAATGTATCTACCGCTATAAGAGGCACCCCCACTGCATATGCCAATCCTTTGGCTGCCGATACCCCTATCCTAAGTCCAGTATATGACCCCGGGCCACGACTTACCGCCGCAGCATCTATATCCTTCATCTCTAGATGTGATTCTGCCAACACCTCTTTTATATAGACGTGTAAGTTTTCGCTATGGGAATATCCTCCTGTGTTGCTTTCTCTTATAGAGATAAGCTCTCCATCTATAAAAACAGCCACGGAACAATTTATCGTAGCTGTCTCTATGCATAATATCTTTGTCATTTTCTCTTCTGCTTTCCCCTCTGGGGTTATTATCATATCTTTTTATCCTAGAGCTTCGGCACCGCTCACTATTTCAATGATTTGGTTGGTGATGGCTGCCTGACGAGCATTGTTATATTCAAGAGTAAGACGGTCTTTAAGTTCTTTGGCGTTGTCTGATGCCTTGTGCATAGCAGTCATACGTGCTCCGTGTTCCGAAGCCACGCTATCACGCATCACGCGGAACATCTGCAATCTCAAACTCTGTGGAAGAAGACCTTCAACTATGGCCTTGCTGTCTGGTTCTAGGATAAAATCTCCTGTAGCAGCTGCCGATGAAGAAGACGCCTTTATCTCAAGAGGCAGGAATTGTTCGCATGTAACTATCTGTGTAGCTGCATTTTTAAAGCGGTTATACACCACCCATACGCTGTCATATTTTTCACTGGCATAGTCATCCATCACACGAGTAGTCATCTCACTCACCGCTGCAAATGTCATATCATCATACAGGTATGAGTAGTCTGCCTCTATGGCATGGACTTTGGATAGTAGGTCGCGACCTTTGTTACCTACTGTGATGATATCTACTTCACAGTCTGCAAGAGCATTTGCTAGCATCTCTTTTACGTTCTTGACAACGTTTGAGTTGAACGCTCCGCAAAGACCTTTATTGGAAGTAACAACTACCACTAGCACTCGTTTAACATCTCTTACCACAGTATATGGGCTCTCTATGCTTTCGTCAGATGACATAGTAGCACTCACTTGTGCCAATATCTGTGAAAGCCCATCTGAATATGGACGCATATGTGTTATAGCATCAGATGCTTTTTTGAATTTTGAGGCAGAAACCATCTTCATGGCCTGCGTTATTTTCATATTTGCACCTACCGATGCTATACGAGTACGTATTTCTTTAAGATTTGCCATATTTTAAAATACTTATTTACAGACTGTTATGCTATATGCACACTATTTCAAATTATAGCTGTAAATATACACATTTTCAAAATCTAAATCACTATTCCATGCATATATTTTATTATTATAAATATCTACCACACATTCCCGTGCAGAAACCTTATCCAAATCATATCTCACGATGGGTTTCAATTCCCAATCACACACATCTACATACAGTCTATGGGGGATTTCATTTATCGTTTTCTCTCCCTCTTCATTGGTAGAGGATTCTATTTCATATTCACTTACCCGCAGATAGATATACTTATCATCACAGGCTATTATATCACAATATTTACGGCGATTTTCATATATTTCTTTCCAATCCATAGCCAGCACCTCTTCAAAGGTACGATGCTGCCCTATCTCTCTATAATCCTCTATATGTCCATCATTTACCGTGAATGTCTGCACAAAATCCATCCAAGGATAGTATAACAATACCTTGTTTCCACATATAGCCGTAGCAGGTGCGTTTCTTATCCTAGCCAGCAGAGAAGTCTGACCATTCTCATTGGTAGAGGATTCTATTTCATTATAAGAATATACAGTCATACTATCCTTGATGCTGCCATCGGTAACATCTGTAACATATAGATAATCTGGGTAAATTTTATCTATATTATTCCAATCACCTCCGCTACTACGACGCTCCAACGTATATCTGTCACCCATCATAGCAGCATCTACCATTATCCTCACGCCTGTTATGTTCTGTGAATAAACAGTATCTACATTTACACGCCCTTCCTTGATAGATAATCTAGATGTATTACCACGCATAATGTCTGTAAGCCATACAGAATGCTCGTCTGTATCCATAAATATGGGGAATCCCACATCTTCGGGACCTTCACCGCGTGCAAACATCGTATCCAAAAACGTCCAGTCTGGCAGACGATAATGAAAGAGAGCCTTAGATGTATTTTCACTCACCAGCAGAACACTCCCGTCCACCACTTTACAAGAATAAGGAGCCAACACTTCGTTTATCGCAACACTATCGGCACATAGAGAGATGGACTTAAATTCTGCATCTTTACCACCCTCATTATCCACTCCACCACAGGCTACCAGTAGCAGCGGCATGATAAAGATTAAAAATTTTCTCATAATATCACGCATCGTTATTCGGCAGATGGAGCATCTAGCTTAAAGTCATAGATATATACCTTTTCAAAATCCTTTTTACTATCCCAAGCATAGACTTTGTTACGATATACGTCCACCAGAACCATATTGGCTTCTTTTTTATTGAGTTCTATTTCCTTGACAGGGTTCATCTCCCAGTCATATACCTCTATGGACACTCCTGTCCATTTTATAACTTGTTCACTCTCTCCTGTTTCGGGGTCTATCTCTTCTACACGTTCATAATTTCCCTTACTCATAAAGATATAGTCGGCCGTACAAGCTTTTACTTGAGTGCTAAATTCGGCACTCTGGTTTCTGGTCTTCCAATCTATATTTTTCACATCATCATACGTGTACTCCTTACCATAAGTAGTTACATACTCTATACTTCCATCATTTTTTATATCATAGCGAATGCTTGTCCCCAGCATAGGATAAACACACATCATACGTGAGCCATAGATGGCGACATTAGGGGTATTGGTACTTATAGCGGCACGCCCTCCTCCTAGCTCTTTAACTTCCACAAAGGCCAGTGTAGGTATAGAATCCAGCACACGCATACTGTCCGAAAGCGAAGCCACCACTATATGAGAACGACTTTCTGTCCAACTGATGGGGTCATAAACCACATATTTATCATTTACCACAGTAGAGCGGAAAGGAGAGGCACGATTAACCATTTCGTCTTTACCTATGACTTTGGATACAGCTATTTCCTCGGGGCCTATACTACATTTTTTAATCTCGCGTTTATTCCCGTCAAAGAACCAGAAATCACTTCCCGGTAGGTTATTCTTCCACAGATATGGATACCCCACGTCATCTGGGCCTTCACCACGGGTAAATGTAGTATCCATAAAGGTGAAATCTGGGATAGAATAACGATAGAACACTTTATCTGTTTTGGGCGAGAGGAACACGACATAGAATTCGTTCATAAAGACATCTGCCTCTCGTGGAGCAAGTATTTCATTTATCGCCACACTATCGGCTTGGCAGTATTCATACTGCGGAAAAGAACTCTTTTTCCCATCACTACCACCACAGGCATACATAATGGCTGCTATGGCTATACATAAAATCGCTTTTTTCATATCTACACTAATTTTTTATTTTTATATCAAACTGGTCACACTCTCCTGTACGATGTGCCAAATGTTTGGTAGAAGGCGAAATACCAAACAGCGGAGAATAAGTACGCACCTTGATAGTCTTACCGTCTGGCATGAATTCCAGTATTCTCACCCAACCATCACCGCCGTTGCCTTCCCAGCCCCCGCCCAATATCTGAACGTTGAACATCATCTGGTGAACCTCGTGACCTATCTCGTTTATATCCTTACGATATGCCACCGCATCTTCAAATGCACCTGGTTTACCCGTATGACCACATATGACCATATCTACTCTTGCGACATTTATAAGTTTATCCCATACGTCCTGTCCCCAGTTACGAGGAGTGAGTTTATATTTTTCATTTGACGTACGGGCAGCTGTACGATATTTGAGGAAGGAATGTGTCATAAATATCACTTTTGCATCGGCATATTCCTTTTTATTTATCACACCTTTGGCCCACTGCAACACTTCGTCTCGTGGAGCAAATTCGCTGGTGATAACCAATATCTTACCCCAGTTTTTATCCTGAAAGAGAAATGCAGCATTCTCCATAGAGATATCCCCGTTGCGATTTGGAAAATCGGCCACAAGACAATCCCTCCATGTGCTGTTCCTCTCAAATGGGAAATACTTTGGGAACATAGTCCTGCCGTTTTCTGCCGAACGATAACCATAATCATGATTACCACAGGATACTATATAAGGCACTTTGTCATCCATACGAGCAAACGAACGCGATACCGACTCCCACATCTCTCTACTGGTCTGGTTGAGCATATTGCGATTCATAGTGATATTCTCATTCTGCTCCACCAAATCCCCCGTACACAGCACCGCACGTATATTGAGATGGTCCACGTTATCGGCTATCCATGCCGTACACAACTCCAGCAGAGGTTGATTGATGTCATACTTTACATAGCCTTGTGGGTCACCCATAAGTATCATGGTGAACGCATTTTCATCGGTTAGGTTTTGACGGTCGGCACGATGTTGTGCATGCAGTAGCACACAAGAAAATAGTAATACTACAGCACATAAAAATCTACTTTTCATATCTACACAATGTTTATTACAAATGAATATCTATTTACATGGTGTAAATATACACATTTTCAAAATCTGCATCAAAATTAAACGCATAGACTTTTCCATAGTGGCATATAAAATTGGTAAGCAGACGGTCAAATGCTTTTACTCTTTTGACTTTCCCCTGCATATCATACACCACAGCGTAAGACTTGATATTATCAAGGTCTTCCTCATCTATCGCCTCACTGCTACCTACAAAATAAAAGACATACACCTCATCTTTATCTACACAGGATTCTGCTATCTCTATCCTCATAGGCATATTATCCCAATCAAGTGCCGATATTTCTTCCACTCCACGGGTATCTCCCACTGCATATATTTTGCTCAGTTTTCCAGATGATGAAATAGTATAAGCCTCCACTCTATGCAGGTCTGAATATACTACCATCAGAGTATCTCCCCTCACCACAATAGATGGAACGTTATAGATACTACCCTGCACTCCCCACGAGTGTTGTTTTACAACATTTACCACATCCAGATATATAGAATCTACTTTTTCATTTTTCACATCATCATATATAACCAACTGCTGTCTGCGACCTTTGCCAGACATATCTATAGCGACATTTGGGAAGGCATAGAAAGTTCCATCAACCACCCTTATAGGGCCTTTTGATATTTCATCTATATAACGGATATCATAAGGTTTGACATCTACACACACTGCCGTGCTATCTCCCATGACATATTTTCTCATCTTGTTACGCATCGGAACACGCAACGTATCATCTCCCTCCCCAGAAAGACCAATGCCATAAGCCGTACCTTGGAAATCTTCGGGTCCTTCACCCTGCACTCCCCATTTATACAGGAAGTCAAAATCTGGAAAAGTATAGGTGTAGGCCACCGTATCTGTCCCTTCAGAAAACAAAACAATTTTATCCTCTCCCACCCTATTCCAATACACAGGCATCAATATCTCATCTATCGCAATGCTATCGGCAGGATAGACCACATCGGCAGTAGCAAAATCTGGTGCTACGCCTTCTTTTTTTTCTCCACAGGAAACCAGTAGCAATCCTGCCACCAGCATTAGAAATACATTTTTCATATTTTATGTTTTACCTATTATCTTTTTATCTGTTATTTACATTAAAGTGATATAGTCCCCATGAGCGTTTTTAAAACCAGCGGCAGGGCTTCCCTGCAAAGGTTACAGTTTTTTTTCACTTTTTCTAATCCATATAAAAAAAGGGGAAGTAGTATCTACCCCTCCCCGTTAAATATCTATATTTCAATATATTACATATCTGCCGATACTTGTGCAGCTACTTTCTTAAGCGTATCCTCTATCTCTGGATTAAGAACACCTTTGTGAAGGTCTGCCATCACAGCTTTATGTGAAGTAGTAAGTTCTGTGAGATATTTTTCTTCCCACTCTTTTACTTTCTGCACTGGTACGGTACGTAGAAGGTTCTGAGTGCCTGCATATATCACAGCTATCTCTTCCTCTACCGAAAGAGGAGTATTTTTACCCTGTTTCAATAGCTCTACGTTACGACGACCCTTATCTATCACGTTCTGTGTAGCTGGGTCAAGGTCGCTACCAAATTTGGCAAATGCTTCCAAGTCTTTATATTCGGCCTGGTCTGTACGCAATGGACCAGCCACTTTTTTCATCGCTTTAACCTGTGCGTTACCACCCACACGAGACACCGATATACCAGCGTTGATAGCAGGGCGTACACCACTGTTAAACAATTCGCTTTCTAGGAATATCTGTCCGTCTGTAATAGAGATAACGTTCGTTGGGATATAAGCAGAAACGTCACCTGCCTGAGTCTCGATGATAGGAAGAGCTGTAAGCGAACCACCACCTTTGACCATAGCCTTCATAGAAGGAGGAAGGTCATTCATCTGTGCAGCGATAACGTCGTCTTTTACTATCTTGGCAGCACGTTCCAAAAGACGAGAGTGTAGGTAGAAGATATCACCAGGATAAGCCTCACGTCCAGGTGGACGACGCAATAGAAGTGATACCTCACGATATGCTACAGCCTGTTTTGAAAGGTCATCATAGATGATAAGAGCATCACGTCCGCTATCACGGAAGAACTCACCTATCGCTGCACCAGCCATAGGAGCTAGGTACTGCATCGCTGCTGGGTCTGAAGAGTTGGCAGCTACGATGATAGTGTAAGGCATAGCACCTGCGTCTTCCAGTGTTTTATACAGCTGAGCCACAGTAGATGCTTTCTGTCCTACTGCTACATATATACAGTAAACAGGAGAACCAGCCTCATAGTTCTGTTTCTGGTTGATGATAGTGTCTATCGCGATAGTTGATTTACCTGTCTGACGGTCACCGATGATAAGCTCACGCTGTCCACGTCCTATAGGAATCATAGAGTCAATAGCCTTGATACCTGTCTGCAATGGTTGGTTCACTGGCTGACGATAGATAACACCAGGAGCTTTACGCTCTATAGGCATTTCATATGTCTGTCCTGCTATATCACCTTTACCATCTATAGGGTAACCTAGTGTGTTGATAACACGTCCCAACATACCTTCGCCCACCATAATAGATGACACACGACCTGTACGATAAGCTTTTGAACCTTCGGTTATATCACCATAAGGTCCCATAAACACCACGCCTATACTTGATTCATCCAAGTTCAAGGCTATGGCTTCGGTACCATTTTCAAAGCGGATGATTTCACCCAAACGAGTTTCACTCAATCCGTAGAGCTGGGCAATACCGTCACCCACCACTAGCACAGTTCCCACTTCCTGTGATACAGGAGATGATGAACCTACCGCAGATAGCTCTTCTTTAAGGATAGCAGATACTTCTGCTGGATTTATATTTGCCATATCTTATTTATTTTTTTCTATTTTCTATTGAAGATAAAGGACTACTGGAATTTCTTTTTGATTTCATCTAGTCGTCCGCGTATGCTACCGTCCCATACTCTATCATCTATCGTAATTTTCATACCACCTAGCAGATTTTTATCCACCGTAGTATGTAGAACCACCTGTGAAGCTCCTGTGGCTGTCATCATACGTTTTTCTATGTCTGACATTTGTTTAGCTGTAAGTTCCACAGCAGTTTCCACAGCCACGTGGCATATATTTTTTATAGAGTCATTGAGGGTATCCACCGCAGCGAGTATATCTGTGAGGTATTCGGCACGGCCTTTACCAATGATAAGGCTCACATAGTTTTCTACCGCCTTTTTACCTTTCACAGCACTAGATAGAGCTTCTATCTTTTCCTCACGGCTTACAAGCGGTGAGAGCACCACTTCTGCCACCTGAGGATTCTTATCTAGATATGCAGCCAAATCCTTTGCTTGGGCGACAGCTTCGTCCAGTTCTCCCTTTTCTATCGCCAAATCAACATAGGCTTTGGCATAACGTGTACACAATGATATATTTTTCATTCCTTACGTCTGTGTAAAAGGGTGGGATATTATAGTTGCATTTCTTTGATAGATTTCTCGAGGGATTCCTGTTGTTTTTTGGAATCTTCAAGTTCTTCTCCTAGTACCTTTTCTGCCAAACCAACAGATATTTCTGCCAATTCCTTTTTAAGGTCTTCTTTTGCCATACGTTTTTCACGTTCTATCACTGCATTGGCATCTTTAATGATACCTGCTGCCTGAATAGAAGCTTCGCCACGAGCTACCTCTATTATGCGAGCACCTTCTTCTTTGGCCTCACGCAATATAGTATCGCGTTCTCCACGAGCCTCACGCAGGATATTCTGGCTTTCTTGTTTTACGCCTTGGAGTTCATTACGAGCTTTCTGTGCATCTGAAAGAGCCTCTTCTATGCTTTTATCTCTAGCGTCTAGCATTGACAGGATAGGCTTCCATGCCAGTTTTGTAAGAACGGCTACAGTAAGCAGGAAAAACAACGTATTCCACACCAATGTTCCTAATCCGGGTAATAATAAGTCCATATAGATAGTTTTTTATTTTATTTCACATAAACTTTAATGGAAAAGCATTCGGGGAGAAGCAACCCTTCGCCCCTTATGAATGCTTTTTCTTTTTACTAAGCTGAAAGGCTCATAAGAGATACCACCACTCCGAAAAGTGCTGTTGCCTCGATAAGGGCAGCAGAAAGTATCATCGCACTCTGAATTTTACCAGCGGCCTCAGGCTGACGTGCCATTGATTCAAGGGCAGATGCACCTATTTTACCGATACCTAGACCAGCACCTATTGCACAAAGACCTGCACCAATAGCTCCAAATATACCTGTTGTCATAATGTGTATAATTATTTAATGAGTTAAAAAATATGTGTTTCTTTTATTTCAGATTAATGATGTTCGTGTTCTTCTACTTTGGCCATACCTATGTATAGAGCTGTAAGCAGAGTGAAGATATATGCTTGGATAACGGCAACCAGTATTTCTATAAGGTACATAAAGCTTATAAAGATACCAGAAGCTGGAACTACCACCCACATCTTGAACATAAAGATGAGCAGCAAAAGACTCAATATGATGATGTGTCCACCCATTATGGCCGCAAATAGACGGATAGTAAGGGCAAATGGTTTAGTAAACAATCCCAAAAACTCTACTGGCGCCAATATCAACATAACTGGTTTTGGCACACCGGGCATAGACACTATTTCCTTCCAGTATGCTTTGGTTCCACTGAACTGAACTATGATAAATGTAAGCAATGCCAGAGCCATGGAGTATGATGTATTACCCGATATATTGGCTCCGAATGGGAAGAATGGTATAAGACCAAAGAGGTTGGTAAACATTACAAAGAAAAACAATGTAAGTAGATAAGGAGTGTATTTCTTATAATGTTTCTCGCCTATGTTTGGAAGCGCTATTTCATCTCTTATGTAAATCACCAGCGGCTCAAATAGCGAAGCTATGCCACGAGGAGCCTTCGCAACGTTTGATTTCTTGCGGTAGAAAGCACCCATCGTCACAAATATAGCAAGCATTGCCACAACCACCATTATAAGTGTTACCACGTTTTTGGTGATAGAAAAATCCAGCGGAGTCTCTGAAATAACCTTTCCGTTTTCATCACGCAATAGATAGCTACCATCTTCTTGGGCTTCATCTGTAGCTTTATAGACCTTTTCATTGAACCCGTCAAAATACAAGACAAATCGTTGGCCGTCTTTTTCTACCACATGATGACCTTCTGTGTCGTGATGGAACTCTCCCGACATAAAGGTTACCAATTTACCTTCAGACCACAATATCACTGGCAGTGATACTCCCACAGCATGACCATCTATATCACATATATGAAAACTATGAGAGTCTCGTATATGCCCCATTATAAATGCTGTTTGGTCTATTTTTCCTTCTTCTGATACTGCATCAGATGCGTAAAGATTATAAAATCCTAATGTAAAAAATAATACGAGCAGTAATTTTTGTGCCATATATGTATGTATTACCTTATTCAGAGTGTATTTTCAGTATGTTAATTCAATTTGCCAAAGGTATGATTTTTTAACGATATGCCAATGACTTTTTATTCATTTACTCATCTATTAACATTAGAAAGGTTATCAAGCCTTATTTTTTATCCTCAAAAGATATAAAATCATAGAGACAGCATAGATACCCATCACACAAAATATGAGATTCATACCATCAAAACTACCCTTTTCTCCCATTACAACAGGATAAAAAATGACTGTTATCACACCCACCATTCGCACTGCGGCTCCTCCCACATATGAGAAAAGCATACGGTAAGGGTCACTAGCATCTAGCGTTACCCCTATACGGAAAGACAGCATAAAAACCGCCCATAGCACCACGCACAGCAACCATGGATTATAATATATCTTCCAGTCTTCTGGCATCCAAAGCTCTCCTGCCACCGCCACCAGAGCCATTACTATGGTATAGATGAGGTATAATTTTTTATTGCTATTTATCATTTTTTCCCTCCTCTCTGCGGCGACGTTCTGCCTCCATTCGTTTATTAAAGTTCTGCATAGCCACTAGGGACTTAAACAGCATGAGCAGAGAAAGCACAACTCCTAGCAGCGAGAAAACCACCGTCCACACTGGCGAAGTATCGTATTTACCATCTAGATATACTCCTAGGTATGCCCCTCCTCCTATTAGGATTATCATTTGAATGGCTATTCCAGAATAACGTGCATACGCTTGGACATATTCCTGTGTACGGCGACGTTTTTCTTCAGATGACAGCTCACTGAATTTTTTACGTTTCTCCATATGCTTTACTTGTTTTCTTTTTTCATTTTACATGATTGTACATCTAGAACAGCTCCCAACTCCACTGCTATACGGGAGGTAGCGAGTTCTCCCCTTATCACCCCTGTACTCTTTACCGATAAGACATCTTCCACATCCAATTTACCTTCTACCACGCCCTCTATTTCGGCCGCCAAACACTTCACATCACCATAGACTTCTGCTCCGCTGCCTACCACTATACGCCCCGTAGTAGTGATATTTCCATTCATCGTGCCATCTATGCGGAAGTCCCCATCAGATGTTACATCTCCTGTAAAAGTAGTCCCACGAGATATTCTACTCAACCCTGTAAGTACCCCCGTAGATAGTTGTTCTTGTTTTTTTTGACTCATAGTTTATATCATTTATAATGACCATAGGTCAGAATACAAAAATAGCAATTTTTATTTATTTTTTTCTATTAAGTGTGTACTTTTGAAACAGAAAAATAGACATAAAAATATGATACAAAAAATTCTGGATTTCTTAAAGGCATTGGCAGAAAACAACAACCGCGAATGGTTTGCTGCTCACCGTAACGATTATTTGGAAGCCAAAGATACATTTGAACATTTGGTAGAAAAACTCATACCCATCGTCCTAGAGATAGACCCTGCGGTAGGACATCTAGAAGTCAAGGACTGCACATACCGCATATACCGCGACATACGCTTTTCTCCAGACAAACGCCCCTACAAGACACATATGGGAGCCTACATCAACCGCCGAGGCAAAAAGAGTCCTTATGCGGGTTATTACATTCATCTAGACCCTACACACGGTTCGCTGTGGGGAGGAGGTCTTTACTGCCCCGATGCCGACACTTTACGTGCTGTACGCATGGATATCTATGACAACATTGACGAATTTTTAGTTTTAAATAACTCGCTGGAAAAAAGTGGTTTTGTGCTTTCTCGCGAAGACAGCCTTAAAAAAATCCCTGCTGGTTTTCCTCGCGATTTCCCTCACGGGGAGTTCCTCAAGATGAAACACTATGATATGTATCGTCCCATAACCGATGACGTATTATGTGATGAAAATCGTCTTATAGAAGAAACACGACGTGCATTTGCTGCTATGATGCCTATGAACCGTTTTCTCAACTACACGATAGACGAGACTCTGCCAAATATCCGCAGCATAAACAATTACCTATAGACTATCATTGATAAAATACGCCGCCCCACGGGCGGCGTATTTTATTACCTATTATGCTTTTTACTATTTAAGTACTTCTTGCACCAGTTTTTCCATCACCTCATATCCAGCAGCGGTAGGGTGGACACCATCATAAGTATATGCAGGGTTAAGTTCGCGTTTCTCACCATATACCATAGGAGTGTAGTAATCTATGTATGGCAGCTTTTCTTTCTGTGCGTAGG
Organism: Flavobacteriales bacterium; assembly: GCA_017620815.1. GTDB lineage: Bacteria > Bacteroidota > Bacteroidia > Flavobacteriales > UBA1820 > Merdimorpha. The sequence goes on along the minus strand of JAGAUI010000039.1, from coordinate 33,647 downwards.
CCTTGATGCGGGCGTTGAGAGCTTCTATTTTCACCGGAGCGTCTTTCATGTCCTTACGCCAAGAGAATCCAGCGGCAGGAAGAACAGAACTCAACACGACCTTTATCTTATTGGCACGAGCGAGTTCTACCATAGACACTATATTACCAAACGTATAGTCTTCGTTATATGGGCGGGTATTTTCGGCTATGTCGTTGGTACCTACGTTGATGATGACTTTGTAAGGGCGTAGGTTTATCACGTCACTGCGGAAACGCAAGAGGAACTGTTCCGATGTCTGCCCGCTAATGCCTCGGTTTACATAGTTTTTGTTCTCTTCAAAGAAAGCCTTGTGGTGTTTCATCCAACCTTCTGTGATGGAGTTACCCAGAAAAACGACACGTTTTTCACCTTTGGCTACTGGTGCCAATGCTGCATTTTTTTCTGCAAAACGTGCAAGTCCTGCAAAATCTTTACTTTTCTGTGCCTGTGCAACAGGAGCTGTGATACACATACATACCACTACCAGCAGTGCCAGCAAAATGTTCTGATGTTTTTTCATACTACTAATGTTTATTTTTTATTAACGATAGCAAATTTAGTGTTTATTTTCCTTTTACACTCTTTAAGCGATGAATTTTTATCCAAAAAAAAGCGGCAGCCCAGGGCTGCCACTTCACCACAATTCTCATTTTTACTCCCAATACTACAAATTAACATCTTCTTCTTCCATAGGAGTAGATGGATCATCTTTTATATCTGGTTCAAATCCTGCCTCTTTATTAAGTATGTCTGCCACGTTAAGTTTTATAACGTGTTTTGTAAGACGTTTAAATTCAAACTTGTTGTTTGAATAAAGAGATACTTCCACACCTGTAGTATCTTTATACACCACCTGTAGAGCCCCCTCCTGTTCATCAACAAAAGGCTGTTCCTCCATTATCTTTTTTCGAAAATCACCACGGACAGCCAATGAATGGGAATAGTTTGCATTTACCATAGGCATACAAGGAGTTTGTACAGTAATATCCAATATAGATTCTTTGGCTACCTGTATAATAGTATCACTTAATGTCACCACAGTGCTATCTGGCATTATAGTATCACGAGTAGCAACTATGGTATCCATAGCTGGGATAAACACGTGATCTACACTATAAGAAAGATTTCCACCACTATCTGCTCCTTTTACTAAAATAGTACCAGAAGTAAAATCTTCTGCCACTATTTTCACACCAGTCATCATACGGTATAGGTTTATAGCGATAGTAGTAGTACTATCGGTAGCATACACATTCCATTTTACACCTTGATATCGTTCTACAGATGAAAAATAAAAATTTTCAAAAGCACCGTAATTACCAACACCTAAAGATACTTCACCATAATATAAATTGGATATTTTTTCACCATAATACAATATATTAAGTTTTTTACCACTTGACACATATCTATTAAATGGGCTACCGTATATTCCCTCATTAATAGCTATAATATTTTTACCATTAGGAATATAGGTAAGGGTAAAACCATACCATTTACCTTTTACCAACGGCATCTTTATAGAGTCAAGGCAATCATAGTAACCACACATATATTCTATTCCACTAAACGTCGCATTCTCCCCAGCTACAGAGTCTGGATATTGATAGACTTGAAAACCCCATAGGTCATCGGGTGAGGTGGCTATGGATTTGGTGAGAGGTTCTTCACTTAAAACAACCTCACCGCCCGTGGTGAAAGACACGGTAACTATACTATCGGTAGATGTTACAGGTGGTTGAGGACGGGAAGGAGGAGTGGGTTCGGGAGAGTCTGTAATGCCCTTGCTACAAGCCACAGCCAGTGCTATGGCCATAATTGCTGCGATAAATTTTAATGGTTTCATGAGAAAAACTATTGTTCTTCTCAGCTCCCATAGAAGAATTTAACTTTTATATATAAAAGTGTGGGAGCTGTGGCTTGCCCCTCAAAAGGGCTCTGGTAAACCGCGGAAGAAGACAAGCACAGACACCCACACCAGTATCTCGCGATATGATGTGGGATAACCTGTCTGCTATTTCCTCTTCCTAAAAAAATTTACCAGATTTCTTTTGAGAGAATCAGTCAGACACTTTTTGTACGGTTTGTACCCTGCAAATGTAGTTATTATTTGCTCTTTACCACACTTTTTGTATGTATTATTTTTAAAATAACTCATGAAAAAATAGGCAGCCCTCAAGGGCTGCCTATTTTTTCATCTATATTCATATCTTTTTACCAACTACCACCGGCACCGCCTCCGCCGAAGCCTCCGCCGCCAAAACCTCCACCGAAGCCTCCAGAGAAACCGCCGCCAAAGTCTCCACCGTCATATCCCCCCGAAGAATATCCACCACTAGAACGCCCCGAACCTCCTAGTAACATTCCCAGCAGTATAGCCTCGCCTGTGGACATACCTCCGCCAGTGCCACCACTACCACTACCTCCTTTTTTCTTGCTGGAGGAATCACTCACAGCTATGACTATAGCTATGAAAATAACGATAGGAAGTAATGCCACTAGAGGACTCATATCATCATCACCTGTTGTAGATGGCGTTGACTTGAACTGTCCAGTAAGAGTCTCAAATATAGCGTCAACCCCTGCCATCAGACCCCCGTAATAATCTCCATTGCGGAAGTATGGAATAATCCTTTCTTCTATTATGCGGCGAGTCATAGCATCGGTAAGAGAGCCTTCTACTCCATAACCAGTAGCTATAAATATCTTACGTGATGATGGAGAAAGCAGGATAAAGACTCCGTTGTCTTCCTTTTCCTGTCCTATGCCCCACTCGTGTGCCCAGTTTATAGCCAACATAGATATATCCTCACCACACAAGTCATTTTTTATGGCTACTACTATCTGTGTAGATGTACTGTCTGAATAGGCAATAAGTTTTCTTTCCAATGCCGTTTTCTGCTCCCCTGTAAGCAAAGCAGAATAATCATATACCGATGTCTGCAAAGATGGCTTTTCTGGTATGCAATCACTCTTACCCCACATAGGGATGGAAAACAACACACATACTATTACATATATATATCTATACATTGCCTCGGGATATTTCGTCTGGTAATTCATTTACATCATCACTCTGGTAAGGGAAGAACTCTTTGAGAAGGGTTCCTACTTGTGTTATAGCCTCTACAAGACCCTGGGTAATTTTGCCACTGCGGAAATTATCACGCACAAGTATGTATATTCCGTTCCAAAAGCCTTCGGGGACTACCTCATCTATACCGCGACCTCCCCATATAGCAAATCCGTGATGTGCTACGTCTATGTAAAGTAGCACTCCATTTCCCTTTTCTGTATGGTGCATACCCAAAATCTCAAACACCCGCGAAGCACGTACCAATGGAGGCAACAATCCATCTCCCGCCTCTATATGCACACGTATCTCCCCCGAAGTATTTTTTTCGGCACAGCGAATGGCGTCTATGACACTACGTTCCCCCTCTGGAGAAAGGAAATCTCTTACTATATCGCTCATATTTATCTATATTTATTTATGTGCCGTATCCCCACTAAAACTCCACTTTGGGAGCAGTGGCAGCTGCTGCATCGGCCTTAAATAGAGCCGCCTTATCAAATCCTGTTATGCCTGCTATGATATTTCCAGGGAATTTCATTATGTAAGCATTGTATTTGGAAGCAGCCTCGTTATAACGCTGACGCGCTACCTGTATGCGGTTTTCTGTACCTTCTAGCTGTGAAGATAGCTCACGGAAGTTCTCATTGGCTTTAAGGTCTGGATAACGTTCGGCAACCACCATAAGACGTCCCAATGCTTGTGATAGCTGTCCCTGTGAGGCTTGGAATTTTTCAAGAGCAGCAGGTGTAAGCTGTGATGGGTCTATGGTCATTTGAGTGGCAGCTGCACGTGCTTCAACTACTTCGGTAAGAGTTTTTTCCTCGTGAGTAGCATAACCTTTAACCGTTGCAACTAGGTTTGGGATAAGGTCACTACGACGTTGGTACTGACTTTCCACATCGGCCAACGTCTTTTCATAACCCATCTCTCCGCTACGCAACTCCACCATAGTGTTATACTTTCCTATACCCCAAGAAACTATAGATATAACTATTAGCAATAGTCCTGCCGCTACTATGGCGGCTATTACACAACCTTTGTTTTTCATTTTATTACTTACTTTTAAGTGTTGATATTGATTTATTGTTCATATTTCCAAACCACAAATATATAAATTTTCTCTCATTGCATCAAAAATCACTACTTACCATACACTTTAAGCACCCTACTGGCAAAACTTGACTGGGGAGTATCTTTATATAACTGCTCGACAGCACGCATAGAACGTATCATTGAGCCAGTACCATATAGTTTACCCCTGCATATAGACAAGAGCAGATGAAATTTTGCTTTGCGAGATATGGGCAGTTTATCATCCTTCATGATATCTTCTATCATGCTTTCGGCTTGCAAGTAGTTATGAGTAGCATAAACATCATACACCTCACTATACTTTTTATCATAAAAAACGACCTGTGATGTATCTACCATCATATTTTCTTTTTCGCCAGACACAACCACTCTATCCTTATTTTCAACACTCTCCACACACATAGTATCCAGTCCTTCCAACACATCGGGATAATTTTCTTTTGCCCAATTTCTATCCACCATCTTTTTAAAGTACAATGCTCGCAAGTACTGCCCCTCACACATAGACACAGCTGCATACCACAAGGCTGCATGAGATGGTTTCACACATGGAGATATAACCCCAAATGCCTCATCATAACGTCCCATCGCCATATACACACGCGATAGCTCCATATACACCATCTCATCATCTACACCTCTTCCCACACAACGATGCAAGACATCAAGTAGCGAAGTAAGAGTATCAGTAGTGGAGGCAGGAGCCAGCATATTTTGTTTATAGTCTAGGCTTGCATCACATAAAGGATTGGCATCGGCTTTTACGCTATCCACATACCCCCACACATCTTTTATGTGATACTTAAGATTATAAGGAGGATGTTTCCCCCACAGGGAGAGAGTGGAGGCAAAAAAAATAACACACAGGCAAAATCTACACACGTCAGAGAATTTTACCCCAATATAGTAAATGTTATCTTAAAGAGTAAGACCAAAAACTTCTTCCACGTTTTTCTGTGCCGCAGCAGATAGTTTCTCCATAGACACATCTAGGCATTCTGAAAGATATGCCACCACGAGAGGGATATATGAACTTTCGTTGCGTTTTCCACGATGAGGCACAGGTGGCAGGTAAGGAGCATCGGTTTCATAGACAATATGTTCATATCCCACAGCACGTATTATCTCTCTCATAGGATTATTTTTATATGTCACCGTACCTCCCACACCTATCTTAAGACCTCTGTCCAGTACACGACAAGCCTGAGAATAAGTCCCCGAAAAACAATGCATCACCCCTCTCACGTCATATCTAGACATCATATCCAGAGTCCTGTCCATAGCCTCACGGCTATGGACAGACACAGGAGCATTCTGCTTTATCGCCAAATCCAATTGCCACTCAAATGCTTCTTCTTGCTCTTTTTTATATGTAGTATCCCAATAAAAATCCAGACCTATCTCTCCTATCCCCACCCAATCATAGAGAGGATAGTTCTCCTCTACCACCTTCAGTTCTCTTTTTATGTTTTCAGATGTGATAGATGTAGGATGAACACCTATCATCATCTTACATACAGATGGATATTCTTTTACCATACACATCATTCTATCCATAGTACTGCTATCTACCGATGGTAGAATGATTTTCTTTACTCCGCTTTCTACAGCTCTCTCTATAGTCTCTTTACGGTCATTATCAAATGCCTCATCATATAGATGAGAGTGTGTATCTACATATAAAAGTCCTTTTTTTTCCATAGACACAAAATTATGAAAAAATATTTCTATATGGACTACACTTTGGCACAGTTTTTGTATGTATATTTGCAGGCGAATAATATTTAATAATCTATAAAAACATTATCTCAATGGAACCAAAGAAAACCCCCAAAGCCGACCTAGAACGTCGTAAGGGTCTGTTCCTTCAAATAGGTCTTATAGCTACACTTTTTATAACTTGGATCGCATTTGAATGGAAGTCTTATGACAACACAGACATCGACCTAGGTAAGGTATCTCTTAATCTAGATGATGAAGAGGTTATGATTACTGAACGTCCACTGGACACTCCTCCTCCTCCACCTCCACCACCAGCGGCTCCTGAACAAATCATCATAGCCGAAGACGAGGAAGAAATCGAGGAAATGGTAATACAGTCTGCTGAAACATCTTCTGCCGAAGTAATTGAAGTAGTAGAAGTTGTAGCCGTAGAAGAAGAAGTGGAAGAAGTAGTGCCTTTCACCATTATCGAGGACAAACCTATCTACCCTGGTTGTGAACGTTTCAAAGGTAAAGACGCAAAACTTCTAGAATGTACTAGTAAAAAACTTAACGAAGTCCTTTCAAAGAACATCGTATATCCACAGATATGTCTTGAAATGGGTATAAGTGGTCGTGTGTACATTAAACTTACCATCAAAAAAGACGGTACTGTTAAAGGAGAACTAGCTCGTGGTGTTGATAAAAACCTAGACGCAGAAGCATTGCGTGTGGTTTCAAAAATCAAACCTTTCACTCCTGGTAAACAGCGTGGTAAACCAGTAGAAGTATCTTATATGCTTCCTGTAACATTTACACAGTCACAAGGTCGCTAATACTTTTTCTTAAAATATATATTATCCCCGATGAGAACATCGGGGATTTTTTTACATTTGTAGCACTTACACAGGAAATAGTCACATTATAAATAAACATTATGAAAAAGTTTTTATCCTTAGTAGCATTTGCCCTATTTTTCACCACACTCAACGCACAGGTTACATACCCTCCAGTGTATAACAAATCCTGCCTAAGGTATGTAAATGACCCCTCCAAACTACATAACTGCAACAATAAACAAATCTATAAAGACCTCACCAAAAACATAGTCTATCCCGAAGGGCTGGTTAACAGCATCAACGGGGGAAGAGTACTGGTAAAGATTCTAGTAAATGTGGACGGAACGTTTGAAATAGAGATATTAAAAACAACACACCACGATTATAGCCTAGCCGTATGGAACGCCTTTCAGAAGATGAAACCCTGGCTACTTGCAGCTACCAGCGGGGATAGAAAAGTACCTTTTGTTTTCATTCTTCCTGTAAACTTCCCTGCCTACTCTATGAAACCTTCCAAATGATGATTAGTCGGTGATAAAAAGAGCGGCACCCTGCGGGTGCCGCTCTTTTTATCACCGACGACATCTTTCTATGTAAGCATACCTCCATTTACAGAAAGAACCTGTCCCGTAACATAAGTAGATAGGTCGCTTCCCAGATATAGACAAGCATTTGCTATGTCTTCCACTGTTCCAGCACGTTTAAGAGGTATAGACTCTACCCAACCTTCTACCACTTTGGCGTCTAGGGCTCCAGTCATTTCGGTTTCTATAAATCCGGGAGCTATGGCATTGCAACGTATTCCACGAGAACCCAACTCTAGTGCTACCGATTTTGTAAAACCTATGATACCTGCCTTGGATGCAGCATAGTTGGCTTGTCCTGCATTACCTTTTATACCTACCACCGATGACATATTTATGATAGAACCACTTCTCTGACGCAACATAGTACGCTGTACAGCATGTGTAAGGTTAAATACAGAATCCAGATTGGTCTTGATTACAGCGTCCCACTGGTCTTTGTTCATACGCATGAGCAGTCCATCACGGGTGATACCTGCATTGTTTACCAATATGTCTAGACGTCCAAAATCTTTTACTACTGCATCGGCCAGTGCATGAGCCTGTTCATAGTCAGAAGCATCACTACGATAACCTTTTGCGGTGATACCATAGGCTGCTAGTTCGGCCTCCAGAGCCTGTCCCTTTTCTACCGATGATAGATAAGTAAAGGCTACATTGGCACCATGAGCCGCAAAAACTTCGGCAATGCCACGACCTATACCTCTAGATGCTCCTGTTATAAGAGCCACTTTTCCTTCTAAAAGCTTCATTTTTATATATTATTTATTTACTGTTAATATTTTTTCATTTATAAGTTCTAGCACGCGGCTGGCACTATCTTCTATGGACAGAGTATCCACACTTACAGTGTAATGAGCTTTTTTATAGTATGGTTCTCTTTTTTCTATGTTTTCTCTCACATAGTCTATAAGTTCTTCACGACTCTTGCCCATCACAAGCGGACGTGGATTGCGACTACGAGAGAGTCTATCTACCAGTGTCATGACCGATGCACTCAGATATATCGTCTCACACCTCTGTGTTATATAATCCATATTATCCCTCCATGTGGGTGTTCCTCCTCCAAACGATAGTATCACATCTTCCTCTCCTTCTAACACTTCGCTCAAAGACCTGCTCTCTATCTCACGGAAAGTTTTCTCCCCTCCACTAGCAAATATCTCTGGGATAGAGCGACCTTCTCTTTCCTCTATATAGCTATCTAGGTCTATATGTCTTATGCCCAACGTTCTGCTTACAGAACGTCCCATAGCACTCTTGCCACTAGCCATATACCCCACCAGAGCTATCTTCATCGTTTTATTTTCCCTCTTTGCTAGATTTTACTTGCACTCCATCAGATAGAGTTTTGGAAATAGCTGTATATGGGCCTGTTATTACCTGCTCATTTTCAGAAAGTCCCGATAGTATTTCTATATTTTCATCATCCTGTATTCCTGTCTCTACCACTCTTTCTACCGCCTTACCCTTCTGGAAGACATATACTACTTGACGTATATCAGACACATCAGTAGAGTCTTTTACAGAACGTGTAGTAACACATTTTACTGGAACAGAAAGCACGTTATCCTTACGAGAAGTCTCTATCTCTACCGATGCTGTCATACCCGGCTTAAATGGAGTATGACGCAATTTCTTTTCTTCTACCAATCCTTTATATGAGTCCTCCAGCAGGAGTATCTTCACTGCAAAATTGGTCACTTGGTCCACCGATGCAGAAGCGTCTGAAGACGAAGAAGCTATCTCCTCTACCACCCCTGCAAATTTACGTCCCCAGTATGCATCCACTTCCACCACCACAGGGTTTCCTACTGCTAGTTTTACTATATCTGTTTCACTTACTGTAACATCTACCTCCATCACATCGAGGTCTGCCACGCGTAATACTTCGGTACCAGCCATAGTAGCTGTTCCTACCACTCGTTCACCTTTTTCCACATTAAGGCGAGATATGGTTCCTGTAAGCGGAGCATAGATACGTGTACGAGTGAGGTTATCTTCGGCTTCGGTGAGAGAGGCTTTGGCACTCTCTACTTGGGATTCGGCTGCCTCATGGTTAAGCACAGCTACTTTATATGATGTTTCTGTCGCCTCCCAATCACTACGCGAAATAGTTCCACTCTCAAAAAGAGATTTGGAACGCTGGTATTCATTTTGAGCCTCTTTAAGTCTAGCCGCCGACTGTTCCAACGAAGCCACAGATTGTTTTACAGCAGCATTGGCACGATTGACCGATGATAGATAAATATCTGGTTTTATCTGCACCAGCAGCGAGCCTTGTCTTACCTCATCGCCTTCCTTGACGGTGAGTTCTATTATCTCTCCCGATACTTCTGGAGCTATTTTGACTTCGGTTTTGGGCTGTATCTTACCCGATGCATTTACCCTCTGTACTATGGACGTCTTCTGCACCTCTCCTATCGACACCTCCATAGACATATCGTCTGCAGCTATGAACCCCTTACTTTTAAGAACTGCCAGTATAATTATCACAAACACCACTGCGGCTGTGATTACATATTTGAGATTTAATTTTCCTTTCATCATAGCAAAAGTAACTATATATTGTTAAAATCTTATATTCTGTGAGCGATAATAATCCAGTAAAAACGTCTTGAAGATATAGTCGTATTTGGTACGGAGTACATCTGTCTGACTACGCATAAGTTGGTTTTTGGCTGTTTCATATTCATATGCCGAAAGCTTACTCTGTTCAAATTTTGCTGTAGCATAACGCAATGCCTCCTGCGAGGCTTTGGCTGCTTTTTCGGCGGCACGGAAACTCTGCAGAGATGAACTAGCATCGGCATAGGCTTGGCTTATCTTCTGCTGGAGAGACTGTTGAGCTTCGGTGAGAGCATATTGTGCTTCCTGAAGGTTAAGGCGACTCCTCCTCAAATTATTTACCGTGGATAGTCTATTAAATATAGGGATAGACAGACTCACCTGAAAATACTGGTGGGAGTTGTTCTTCCACTGGTCTTTTATGGTTATAGGTTCTCCCGTTACAGGGTTGTGATAGTCTAGTATAAAACTATTTGACCAACCATAACCAGCGTTAAGACTAGGAGAGAACTGACCTTTGGCTATAGCTATATTTTTATGGGCTATCTCTATATTTTTACGAGCTTTGTTTATTTCTGGCAGTCCCTCTACGGCACTCATATATATTTCCATAGGGTTTGAATCCAGCACCGTAGGGCGAGCCAATTTTTCATAACCTTCTGCCACCACCTCCAGCGGAGCATCCATATCCATAGCTAGCAGCTGTCGCAAAGCTATATATGATAGTGTCTTTTGGTTACTGGCATCTACCCGTGCCTGTTCATCCCGTGCCAATGTAGCCTCCACTTCATAGAGGTCTCCTTGTGCATTTTTACCCACTGCTATCATTCTTTTCATACGTTCTACCTGCATACGGGATAGTTCACACTGGTTTTGGGTTACTTTTTCATATTCTATGGCCGAAAGTATAGAAAGATATGCCGAAACCACATTAAGTGTTATATCATTGAGCAGCTGTTTACTCTGGTAACGGGTAGCCGCCATAGAGAGTTGTGAACGGCGGTATGCGTTTAAATCCTTAAAACCATTAAAGAGGTTTATGTTCATACCAGCACTCACACTCACAGACTGCTGTGTAGAAGTGGTGCGTTGGTTGGTATTGGAGTCAAAACTGAAGCCTTGGTTATGGTTGTACCCTCCCGATGCACTCACCGTAGGCAGGAATGCACCCCATGCGTCCCTGTAATCAAGTTTTGAGGAGGATTCGCTTATTATGGCACGAGCTACCGATATATTATTTCTCACCGCATAGTCCACACACTCCTCCAGCGTAGCGGGGACGGGGAGTTTCTCGGGAGTTGTCTGAGCAGCCAATCCACTCACACACAGTATAAATATCGGTACAAATATATTTTTATATGACACTTTTACAATGATATGTTTATTATCTTTTCACAAAAACATTATTCAGACTTGGGATATGAAATAGAAAAACACACCGACATATCTACACTCAATGTTATATCTACTGGTTTATCAACATATTCTTTTGCATCTTTTCTAGTCCCATACCCCACTATAACAGCCTTATTTTGAGCATATGACATACGCACATTCTGGGCATTGACATATAGTAGTTTCCCTACTTCGGCTTCGCTATCTTTAAGTATAGCTTCGGCCATAGCTCGAGCGTTTTTCATAGCTTCGGGCAGCAGTGCTAGTTTCACTTCATCTTCTTTGGAGTATTTTGTAGAATTTATACGAACGCTTTGTATTCCTTTGAAATCCAGTTCACGAACTATGTCATAGTATTTTTTATAATTATCCAACGTAAAACTTATAGTTTTTCGGATATATACACGTCCTCCTTCGCCTTGTGACGAACTTTCTTGTACAGAAACATCTTTCTTTATATCAAGACCGTTCTCCTTCAATACTTTGATGACTTTCTGTTCCAGGTCTTCTATATTCTGTTTCCCAAAGAATTCCTTATTCTCTCCAAAACTAACAGATACATTTATTATGTCTGGAGTTACTTTTATAGACGCATAGCCACTAACGTCCATATATGGATAAGGTTGAGCATTTACCGATAGGACAGTAATAAATGCATAAAACGACAAAATAATAAGTTTTTTCATGTTCTACATTTTATGTTTGTTACAATTTGCTAATTTAAGCCAATTTCATCATTTCTTATCACTATTTTTGCAAAAAATTAAAATTTATCATTTCTATGCAAAAACTCACCAGCCAAGAACTCTCCCGTCTTACGGTAGAAGACTTTAAAAAAGCTCCTAAAACCCCTATCTATGTAATCCTAGACAATGTCCGCAGTCTTAATAACATAGGTTCGGTATTCCGTACATGTGATGCTTTTGCTATAAAGAAATTACTACTGTGTGGAATTACAGCCACTCCGCCACATAAGGACATCAATCGTACGGCATTAGGTGCTACAGAATCTGTCTTATGGGAACACTACCCTACCACTGCCCACGCTATAGACAGCCTTAAAAAAGAAGGTGTCAAAATCATAGCAGTAGAACAAGTAAAAGACAGCATATCTTTAGAAACATTCTCCCCTGCCAAGGACACAGAATACGCATTGGTCTTTGGTAACGAAGTATTTGGAGTAGAACAGGAAGTGGTAGATATGTGTGATATGGTTCTAGAAGTCCCACAAGAAGGCACCAAACATTCGCTTAATATAGCCGTATGTGCAGGTGTAGTACTATGGGACCTGTATGCTAAGATAAAATATCATAATAAATAGTCCCCAGTTCTAGGTAAGGCACATCTTTATCCATCATCTCCCGTATCACACCCTTGATACGTTCTTCATATTTTTCCATATCATCTAGAGATATATCCTCTCTGCCATCTAGAGTGAGCATCATAGTACCTTCACCCGGTTTACGCAATGACTCTATGCCCACCCTTACACTATCTATATTCTCACCTTTTTCTTTCATCATTTGCATGTAGATATAAGCATAGAAAAGTAGCTGCATGGATTTGCCTTGAGAGAAAAGATGCTCTACGCCACCTTCATCTATATATGAAGACCTCAACAGTTCCATATCATCCATATTCATATCCTTTTTTTCTACTCTACCTGTCTTATAGTCTATAACCCTCAATACTCCATCATACATATCTATACGGTCGGCTATACCATAGAGTCTCACCTTTACTCCATCTACATCCAATGTGGTCTCCAGTTTTTCTTCCAGAGCCACGACATAGACCTTTGCTCCATCTTCTATTTCTTTCTTTTGAACGTCAAGATAATTATAAACCAGACGTCTTACTGCTTGGTATGCTAGATAATTACTTCCCGTGCTATATGTACGCCCCACCAGCAGCTCATCAAAAGCATTTTTTATTTCCTTTTCTGCCCATAGTTTCATTTTTTCTATACTTTCTGCATCTATATAGCACGATATAAAAGGAGTATATAAAGATTGGAGTACGCGATGTACTATAGAGCCCATCGTATTGGCTGCCGCAGACTCATCTACCGTTTCCACATCTCCCATCTCCAGCACACGACGATAATAGAAATCCATAGGACACGACATATAACTGCATATAGCCGATGCCGATAGCCCCCTTTCCAGTATAGTCCTAGTACGACTCACCGCATAGGAAGTCTTATCTTTTCTCACATTTCTTTCTGGCAGCTTACCAGCCGTAGAATTCATCACCACCTCTTTTATATCCCACATAGAAGCCATATCATGTTTTAACTGCTGCACATATCTAGAAGGCTCCATGACACCCATCGTACTTTCATCGGCATCATAGATAAGTGTGATATTTTCTGCTCCCTGCAATAGGCGGAAGAAATGATATGAATAGATAGCATCTTTTTCACTATTGGTAGGCAGTCCGTAATATCGTTTCACATCGTGAGGAATAAAGGAATTGTCCCCACGGGTAGCTGGGAGTACACCTTCGTTCACTCCGCTTATGATGACGTTCTTAAAGTTAAGCAATCGCGTTTCCAGCAGACCCATCACCTGCAATCCTTTCAATGGTTCTCCATAAAAATCCACCGTATGTCCCCCTCCCAACTGATGATACAGCATTCGCAATGTGGAAACATTTTCTACATAATTATAACGCTCCATATAACCAGAAAGCATAGAAAATATCTCGTGAGTATGATATATGTATTCCATACTCATATCATCATAAAGCTCACTTATGTTTCTCATAGACGATAGTATATCTATCATTCTTTTGCAGCACAACTGTGGGATTGGCTCTATTTTCTCCATCAGGAGATTCATACGCAGGATAATAGGTTCTGGGATGGGGGATTTTTTATATTTGGAAGAGTACCAATTATAGAACCCATCCAATGTAAAATCCACCGCATTGGCCTCTATGATGTATGATTGCACTATGGAGGAATAATCTCTACCGTCTTTTTTGAGCCATTTTGCCACCAGACTATGAGACAACAAGCGTGAAATGTCCTTGTGGTAATAACCCTTAAGACGAAGTCTTACCGCAGTAGTGTACATATCCATCATAGATTCTGCCCAACCTGCCGCTGGCAACATAGAGAGAGGATATCCCATAGTTACATTTACCGAATCTACACTAGAGGGCAATGAGGAAAGCATAGGCACTAGTTGTTTCTCATCGGCCAATACCACTGCTGTATCCTCCAGTCCTTCTTTCCTGTCTATGAGATTTTCTATCACACTCGCTACAGCTCTGCTCTGTGATACCGTACGAGTAACCGATATTATTTCAAGATTTTTTCTTTCACACATCTCACTCATCTGCCACATGAAATCACGTCCTAGTACAGCGTTATTTTTAAGTCGTCTTAAAAACAATCCCGCACTATGACATTCGTTCATATAGTAGTCATCGCATTGGTAGAGAAGGCGAGCATTTTTTTCTTTTACATAACAGGAGATAATACTCTCTTCAGAACGGCTCATAGCATTAAGCCCTGCAAATATCCAAGACTTGTCATCGTTTATAAACGCCGCACTTCGTGCGGCGTTTTCGGCTGCACGGCGGAATATCATTCCCGAATACCCTATGCCTTGAGATAGGAGTCTTTCCTTGAAAGCGTGATAAAGTTCCTCACCCATCTGCCAGAACTCTTTATGCGTCTGCATAAGCGGCGAAAGTGGCATTTCCAGATTCCAACCTTCTATACGTTCTACATCTTTTAAAGTAGCAAATACAGCATCGGGAGATAGCATATAACGGTCTATCTCGTTATAGTCTGAAAGCAGGGTAGGAGCCCATCTTATAAACACATCAAACGTATCACATTTATCACCACCAGTGTACTGCCTATAAGTAGCATAAAACTCAAATAGCAAGGTAGTCATCGTAGCACGCGTAAGATGGGATATATCCTGTGCCAAATCCTCTATAGTACATATATGTGGGGCTATAAAAGGAACCGAATATCTAGTTGCCAGTTCTTTTTTTATAAAAAGTGCTGCACGCCGTGCTGGGACTACTATATTTACCTCATGCAGAGGTCGTTTTATAGCCATTATGCTATCACATAAATGGGAAATGAAAGTGTGCATATCGTTTGTGTATTATGTATCAAATGTAGTGAAAAATACATGAAACATCTCATCTGGTGAAAAAAAATTTATACATACATCTCTATCATATAGATAAAATCCCAAATGAAAAGCCTATCTTTGCAGCATTGATAATGGGGCATATAATCTCATAGTCCCACATAGATATTACTGTCTGGATGACAGCAACTTAAAAAACATTTATATGATACAACGCAAAGGTCGTAACACATCTTCTACATCATCATCTCGTCCTAGAGGCGAGAACCCTTCTCGCCGAGAAAGAAACACACTTGAAAATAAACGCAATCGTATCCCTAGAGGAACAAGCGGAATAGAAAACATAAAGACCGGCAACCGCAAAAGCGTATATATCTCCCCAGAAAAAC
This sequence comes from Flavobacteriales bacterium, assembly GCA_017620815.1. Taxonomy (GTDB): domain Bacteria; phylum Bacteroidota; class Bacteroidia; order Flavobacteriales; family UBA1820; genus Merdimorpha. The sequence continues at coordinate 17,864 of JAGAUI010000039.1, read as the reverse complement.
GAGCAGAAATGGCACGCGAGGCAGAACGTGCTCGCACCGCTCGTGCAGATAATCGCCACGACAACCCAGAAAAACGCCGCGAAGACCGCGTACGTTCGGCTGCTGTCCTTTCCAAAGAACGCCTTTCTCATTCCACACCCAAATCTCCTCGTCCATCCACACGTGCCACCAGCGCCCTTTCTTCTCGCCGTGGTAAAGATGAAGGAGGTATGCGTCTTAACAAATTCATAGCTCATGCTGGTGTATGCTCACGTCGTGATGCCGACATGTACATTCGCAGCGGGAATGTGATGGTAAACGGAGCCGTGGTTACCGAAATGGGATATAAAGTACAAGCTACAGACCGCGTATGTTTTGACGGAGTAGAGCTCAAAGCAGAAAAGAAAGTATATGTACTGCTTAACAAACCCAAAAACTATATCACCACTACCGATGACCCCGAAAAACGTCGTACGGTAATGGACCTTATAAAAAATGCTACACGCGAGAGGATATATCCTGTGGGACGTCTAGACCGTTCTACCATGGGACTTCTACTATTTACCAACGATGGTGAAATGGCCAAAGGCATAATGCACCCTTCTAGCAACATCAAAAAAACATATCAGGTAACACTTGACCGCAACCTCACCGCCCAAGACATGGGTAACATACGTGCAGGTATAGAGCTAGAAGACGGCATCATACAGGTGGACAACATATCATACCTGCCAGATGCTCGCCATAACGAATTGGGTGTAGAACTACATTCAGGCCGTAACCGTATAGTACGTCGTATATTTGAACATCTAGGATACCAAGTAGTAAAACTAGACCGCGTACAACTAGGCCCTCTTACCAAAAAGAATTTAAGTAGAGGCATGTGGCGTTTCCTTACTCAAAGCGAGATAAATATGCTCAAAATGCTTTCAAACGGAAAAGCAACAGCAGAATACGACGATTCATCATTTGGACTAGAATAAAACTATATAAAAAATGGAAAAAACCTGCCCAAGATGTGGCAAGACATTTACTTGCCTACACGAAGACATAGAAAACTGCTGGTGTATGTCCACAGAAATCCATCCAGACGTGATAGCCTATATATCGGGAGAATATACAGGTTGTCTATGTAAAGAATGTCTAGAAGAACTCAACCGTCGTGCTAGACTTAAATTACCTCTGGAAAAGAAAAAATAATCAACTCCATAAAAAACGGCAGCCTACGGCTGCCGTTTTTTATGGAGTTTTCACCAGTATTATTTGTCATATTTTTTGGCTTCTTGCCAGAATACCTCCATATCATCAACACTCATCTGTGATATGTTACCTCCCGCACTTTCTATAAGACGCTCCATAGTCATAAAACGTGAGATAAATTTTTTATTGGTAGTCTCCAGAGCATCTTCGGCATTGATGCCTAAATGTTCAGCATAGTTGATAAGAGAGAAGAACACATCTCCAAGTTCCTTTTTCATAGCCTCCTTATCTCCACGCTCCACCTCATCATGCAGTTCTTCCATCTCTTCACACACTTTATCCCACACTCCACTGGCATTCTCCCAATCAAATCCTACACCCTGTGCTTTTTCCTTTATACGTTGGGCTTTAATCATAGCAGGAAGACTACGAGGCACACCAGATAAGACAGACTTACGTCCCTCGGTGAGTTTTATTTTTTCCCAATTCTGTTTTACGGTCTCGCTATCTTCAGCACACACATCTCCATAGACATGGGGATGGCGACGTATGAGCTTTTCACACTCCCCGTTGAGTATCTCGCTCATAGTAAAAGCTCCACATTCACGTCCCATGATAGCATAGAATATGACATGTAGCATTACATCACCACATTCCTTGCGTATCTCTTCCATATTTTTATCTATGATAGCATCGGCTAGTTCATATACCTCTTCTATGGTATTGGTACGCAAAGTATCAAATGTCTGTTTTCTATCCCACGGACACTTCTCCCGCAATTCCTCTACTATATCATACAGTCTAGAAAATGCCTCCTGTGCTTTCTTTTTCTCCTCCATATACATATATATCCCAAAAGAGCCTGCTTAAAATGCAGGCTCTTACTTTTACTCTTTTATGCTATTATTTAGCCTCTTTATTACCGTAACGTGCCAAAGTAAGGTCACGAGAGATAGCAGAAAGTTCAAATGTTATATGTCCTGCTTTGGTATCTATGACAGCTATATTTTCATTTACCTCTACTAGGCGACCATGAATACCACCTATGGTTACCACCCACTGACCTTTCTGTAGTTCTTCTCTGAATTTCTTTTCCTGTTTCTGACGTTTCTGTTGAGGACGTATCATAAGGAAATACATGATAGCTATAAACGCTACTAGCATGATAATCATGCTCATTCCACCGCCACCTGCGGCTGCTTGAAGGATAATTTGACTCATTTTATTTAAGGATTAAGTTTATGATTTCTGTGTTATTTAGGGTCGATGATATTTCCTGTAATATATAGTATCTCACGACCTTCGCGGGTGTTTACCGTAAGGGTTACAGACTTGGTAAAACGGTCCCAGCCTTCGCCGTTGAATGTTACCTTTACCTGTGATTCTTCACCAGGCATTATAGGCTCACGAGGATATTCAGGCATAGTACATCCACACGATGTAGCCACATTGGCTATTACCAGCGGAGCATTTCCTGTATTTTTAAATTTAAATACATGGGAAACCTTTTTACCTCTCTCCACATTACCAAAATCCCACTTACGGGCATTGCGTTCCCACGCCATGATGGGGCGTTTTTCCTTTTTGATTTCGGTAGATTGTTGAGATTTCTTATCCTCCTTTTTTTCTGGAGTATAAGCACACATACTTACCGATAGACCTACTATGGCTATTGCCAAAAATATCTTTTTCATCATTTTAAGTTTATATGGGTGAGGCTGTAAAAATACAAAATTTTACATTATTTCTACATAAGTCCACGACCTGTTTTGACTATCTTGCCTTCTGCTGTGAGTTCTACTAGGACTCTATCCAGCACTCCGTTTACAAACGTATTACTTTTAACAGTAGAGTATTCTTTGGATATTTCTATGTATTCGTTGAGTGTAACCTTGGTAGGGATAGAAGGGAAATGTACAAATTCCACCACAGCCATCTCCATGAGGATAAAATCCACCATAGCTACACGTTCAGAATCCCAATTCTTGAGTTTTTCCTCTATCACTCCATGGAATCCTTCCCCATACTCTATGGTTTTATCCATAAGTTTCATAGCAAAATCACGGTCCAATATATCCTTAAAGAGTGTAGGTATTTCCATTTCACTGGCATTACAGTCTTCATAGAGGTCTGTTATGGTTTTAAGAGCCATACTATTGGCTACTTGAAGATCTCCCACCCAATCCATCTGACAATCCTCATAGTATTCTGCCAGTTCTTCCATAGGTGCTATCACTTTTTTAAAGAGGAATACGACCATCTTTTTATGCATGGCATATGTAGCGGTTTCCCCATTCATATACTCTTCATATTCGCTGGAAGAGAGCAATGCGTTATAACACAATTCCACATATTCACTGCGGTCTGCCCACGGAGAACCATAACGCTCCATTAGTTTTTTAAGGGCTGTGTTTTCCTCTATCATAGCAAATACAGGATTCTCCACAAAACGCATATTTGGATTGAGGTCTTCTGGAGTAGCCAGACGTTTAGCTCTACGAGCTTCTATACGTGCAGCTGCCATATCTTTTACAGATAGCAGTAGAGACATTTGATAGCTATAAAGTTCCTCTATTTTTTCCAGACCGTGTATTAGATTTTTACGACAAGTTACCATATCCTGCGTTCCGCCTTGACGGTAGGCATAGACAGCCTGCATTACTTTGGCTCTTATATGACGACGTGTAAGCATAGTATATATTCTATATTAAAAACGCCACATTGGCGTACCGTGCAAAGGTAATACATTATTTTTTTCTTTTCACATGATATTTGCTTTTTACTTTGTACATTTATAAAGAAATAAGCAGATTTCAGGGCTTTTTTATAACCCTCTACATGACACACACCATGAACACACCCACACCCAAACGCTATTTCCTTCCATCTTACATGAAAAACCTACCATTTAAAAGACGTAATTCCCACAGGGACAGTACAGGAAGGTTTTCACGCCTGTCCAGTGAAATCCATATCTATGGCATAGATGACCCTTCTGTCATAGAACACGCCATAGAACACGCCATACGCATACTACTTAACAACGAGATACCTACCTCATCCCATCTTCAGAATATATGGATAAGTGATTCACGTGGCACTACACGCGTGTGGGAGATGAGCGAGACAGCATACCGTCTCACACTTATAAACCTAGCCTCTCAATCCCCACGCCTATCACAAATGCTATTGCGATATCTCAAATTTTTCAAATAATCTCCATACAATATAGTCCAATAATTAGTATATTTGACTCATCATATCATATACATATATATGGCCAAAAACATATCACATTCATTTGAAGGGCTAGGAGGACTAGTATTCTCTACCAATAGCGACGTGGACTTATCACCCGTGGAGGAAGAAATAGAAACCCTCTCTCCCGAATCTCAACGTCTCAAGGTAAAACGCGACACCAGTGGACGCAAAGGAAAAGTCGTTACCATCATCGATGGGTATCAAGGGAAAGAAGAAGACATAGAAGAACTAGGGCGTAAAGTGAAAAAACATTGCGGGGTAGGTGGCAGCGTTAAAGACTCCCAGATAATAATCCAAGGCGACCTTACAGAAAAGGTACGCTCATATCTTATCTCCCAAGGCTATACCCGCACCAAATAAAATACTATCTATGAATACTATAAAAGAATCTGAACTTTTTATCACTCCACAAGGACAGATATACCACATAGGATTACGCCCAGAAGAATGTGCCGATACGGTTATTCTGGTAGGGGACCCCGCCCGTGTAGAACGTGTATCTCGTCATTTTGACAGCATAGAACACCGTAGCTCACACCGCGAAATAGTAGTTCATACAGGCACATATAAAGGCACTAGAATGACTGTCCTTTCTTCTGGTATAGGGCCAGACAACATAGACATAGTCATCAACGAACTTGACGCACTTAAAAACATAGACCTTAAAACTCGCTGCATTAAGCCCCACCACAGCTCTATGCGTATAGTTCGCATAGGGACATCGGGGTCATTACAGGAGGATATACCTGTGGATAGTTATGTGGTTTCCAGATATGGGCTGGGACTAGACGGAGTCCTTCATTTCTATGACAGCCATAGTGTGAGAGACATAGAACTGGAAGACGCTTTTATAGAACAAACCAATTGGAATAAAGACGCCGCCCGTCCCTATGTAGTATCCAGCGACAAAGACCTGTACAATGCACTATGTAGCGAGAAAACACACTCTGGCTTTACCGCTACTGCCATAGGGTTCTATGGGCCTCAAGGCAGGGTATTGAGATTGGCATTATCACAAGAGGACATGAACAAAAAGATAGAGGATTTCTCATATAAAGGCTTACGCATTACCAACTATGAGATGGAGACATCTGCCATCTATGGGCTCTCCTCTCTACTGGGACACAGAGCCTGCTCTATAAACTGCATCATAGCCAATCGTGCAGCAGGGACATTCTCCTCCCATCCACAAGACTCCATAGACAATATGATAAAATATACACTAGATAAACTATCTGAAATGTCAATACAATAAAACATGAGAATAGATATAATAACAGCAGTACCAGCATTGCTCGATAGTCCGTTTGCACATTCTATCATGAAACGTGCACAGGATAAAGGCTTTCTGGAAATACATGTACACAACCTACACGACTACTCCAAAAACAAATACCGCCAAGTGGACGATTATCAGTTTGGGGGAGGAGCGGGTATGGTTATGATGATAGAACCTATAGACAAGTGCATAGAAAAACTCAAGTCTGAAAGGAACTATGACTGTGTTATCTACATGACTCCAGACGGGCAACAATGGACACAGTCTATGGCCAATACGTTTTCCATGTATGAAAACATCATCATACTATGCGGCCACTACAAGGGCGTTGACGAACGCGTGAGAGAATTACATATCACTCACGAGATATCCATAGGAGACTATGTGATATCGGGCGGTGAACTAGCTGCTGCAATAGTTGCCGATAGCATAGTACGCCTTATCCCTGGTGTACTAGGTGATGAACAGAGTGCTCTTTCAGATAGCCACCAAGACGGCCTGCTATCTCCACCCATCTATACCCGTCCTGTAGAGTACCGAGGTCTCAAAGTCCCAGATGTACTTATGAGCGGGAATCACAGTGCGATAGAAAAATGGCGAGCAGAAGAGGCTCTACGCCGCACTCGTGAACGTCGTCCAGATATGTTGGAAGGGATGGGAGAATAAACACATGTATTAAAAAATCAATCTCTTCTCTACTTTTCAACTAAAAGTGTATCATTTACACCACATATTTGATTTTTTCACAATAAAAACCGCCAAAAAATGTGTTAGGAGTATTTATTTGATAAGCTATGGCAAGGTGAAAAATCTTTTCTAAATTAGCACCCATAAACGATTAAATAACATATTAAAAACCAAACATTCTCAAAAAGATGAAATACAGAATAGAAAGCGACTCGTTGGGCGAGGTAAAAGTACCCGCTGCGGCGTATTACGGAGTTCAGACACAACGTGCGATAGAGAACTTTGACATCTCCCGTATCAAAGTGAGCGACTACCGCGAACTAGTAAAAGCTCTAGGTATAGTTAAACTAGCTGCTGCTCGTGCCAACTACGCTCTAGGACTACTTCCAAAAGACATATTCCAAGCTATGGAAGGTGCTTGCCAGAGAATCATTGACGGTGAATTTGACAAGGAATTCCCTGTTGACCTTATCCAAGGCGGTGCTGGTACTTCTACCAATATGAACGCCAATGAAGTTATAGCAAATATAGCTCTGGAATCTATGGGTAAAGAACGTGGCGACTACAAGACTATCTCTCCTAACGACCACGCAAACCTTTCTCAAAGTACCAATGACGCATACCCTACTTCTCTTAAAGTAGCGTTCATCTATTCAAACATAGAACTTATAAAACACCTAGAAGCTCTTATCGCTTCTTTCCGTGCCAAAGGAAAAGAATTTGCTTCTATCCTTAAAATGGGACGTACAGAAATGCAGGACGCTGTGCCTATGACTGTTGGTCAGGAATTTGAGGCATTTGCTGCTACTCTTTCTGAAGAAGTTGACCGTCTTAACCAGAACGCAAAACTATTCCAAGAGATAAATATGGGTGCTACCGCCATAGGTACTGGTATCAACTCTACTCCTGGATATGCAGAACTAGTTACTTCAAAACTTTCAGAGATAATGGGTATGACATTTATCAAGGCTTCAAACCTTATAGAAGCTACTCCAGATACTGGCTCATACGTTATCTACTCTTCTGCTCTTAAACGTCTGGCTGTAAAACTTTCCAAGATAAGCAACGACCTTCGTCTGCTTTCTTCTGGACCTCGTTGCGGTTTCAACGAAATCAACCTACCTTCTCTTCAGCCCGGCTCTTCTATCATGCCAGGTAAAGTAAACCCTGTAGTTCCTGAAATGGTGAGCGAGGTATGTTACAAGGTAATAGGTAACGACCTTACTGTTACATTTGCTGCCGAAGCAGGTCAGTTGCAGCTTAATGCCATGGAACCAGTCATAGCCGAAGCTATACTAGAATCTATCACATACCTATGCCGTGCTATGGACACATTGGCACAGAAATGCGTAGATGGCATCACTGCCAATGTAGATGTATGCCGCAACATGGTTATGAACTCAATAGGTCTAGTTACAGCTCTTAACCCATACATAGGCTATAAGAATTCTGCCATGATAGCCAAAGAAGCTCTTGCTACAGGTAAAGGCGTTTATGAACTGGTACTAGAACACAACGTCCTAGACAAAGCAAAACTAGACGAAATCCTAGACCCAGAAAACATGATTGCTCCTCACCCATTTGAGAAATAATCATAAGTCTAGACGATGATATAGCCCCGCCACACACAGTGTGGCGGGGCTTTTTTTCCCACATAAACAAACTTTATGACATTCTTAACAACTATGTATCTGCACATTACATATCTTTATCTTGGAAAATTTTAATTTATTGTAAACCCATTAAACCCTACCATTATGAAAAGATTATTTTTTCTCATCATGAGTATCATCGGATTGACAACATCTGCCTATGCCGATGACGACCGCCCTATCAATCCCGACGCTCTACCTTCTGCTGCAACGCAGTTTATCAAGAAACATTTTCAATCCTCTACCATAAATCGAGCATACATAGACGATGACGTGATGGATAAAGACTATACCGTATATCTCAATGACGGAACAAAAATAGAATTTGATAGCAATGGCAAATGGAAAGAAGTGGAATGTCGCTCTTCTGTCCCTAGTGCCATAGTACCCACACCCATCTCCCAATATGTTAAAAAGAACTATCCTTCCTGTGTGATAGAAAAAATATCTCAAGACCGCCGTGGCATAGAGATAGAACTATCAAACGGACTAGACATAGAATTTGACAAATCGTACCGCGTGGTGGAGATAGACCGCTAGGCAGTGATGCACAAAAAAGCGGCACCCTACGGGTGCCGCTTTTTTGTGCATATACATTTCCAGTTCCTTACAGTTTAAGTATCACATAGAAAATAAAGACTGTCACTAGGAAAAGGAAGAATGTCAATTTTCTACGTACAAATCCTCCCCAAGTCGTGCATTTAGCATCGGGATTGGTAGCTTCTTTCTGGAATGAATCCTTTTTCATAAGTGAGCGTATAAAATCCACAAATGCATATACAGTAGCTAGAGATATAAGTCCTAGTATAAAATACTCTCTACCGTCTAGTCCATAGCTTTCCTCTCCACCTACTGGATTACCCGTAAATCTACCCCATAGCAGCAGTCCTATGAGCAGTAGAGCTATGATTATAGCCCATGTACGAGAACGTTTTACAGTAAATTGGCGGTTTTTCAGGAGCAACACAGCATCGGCTACAAAATACACTGCCAATCCTATGAGTACTATTAACTTCAGCAGTTCCATCTTTATGTGATTTTTAAGTTATCTATATACGTTTTTTATCTTCCACAGCACGATATGTGATTTATCATCTATGGAGTATCCAAATGTACGTTTTTTTTATTTCCCCACAAAATTTTTTTAAAATAACAAAGCCCGCCTAAAAGGCGGGCTTTGTGTCCTATATCAGAAGATTGTTTTTCTCTTAAGGAGCAGGAACAACTGGTGGTTCTGGTTCCTGGCGGTCACGAGAGCTATAACGTAGAGCTTGACCAACGTTAGGAGATGACAAATCTTCATTTGCAATGTGGATACGGAATCCATTTGGCTTGCAGTGAGCAACAAGGTTACCTACCTGTGTTACACCTTTGTGGGTGTATGTCACGTTTTCAGCCTTGAAAACCATCATATCTTCTTTTCCAGCATATGTACCTACTACATCTACATCGTGGTTTGCACCAGTAGAGATGAAACGTAGAGCCTGAGCACCACCGTTAGAAGCATCTTCTACAACGAATGTCTGGTTGGTGTAAGTACTGTTAGTTCCGCCGAAAGGAGACAAAGCCGTACCAGCAACACGTATCACAAGTGATCCGTCAACAAATGTTCCTGGTAGGTCCTTGAAATCATAGCTCATAGCTTCTGCGCTTTTCTCGCAAGAAGTCAAGGCAAACATTCCAAGAGCGACCAGAAGAACTGATTTCAATAAAGAAAGTTTTGTTTTCATGTTTACTCTATTTTATTTTGTTCTTCTATAAATTACTTAGCACGACAAAATTAGAACAAATAATTGAGTCATACAAGACAAATAGTCTTTTTTAACATTAAATTTTATCCATTCATAGATATAAGGAACTCTTCGTTGTTCAGAGTAGCCTCCAGACGGTCTTTTATGAATTCCATTGCCTCCAGCGAATTCATATCTGCCAGCATTTTACGCAATATCCACATACGATTAAGCACATCTTTTGGCAATAGCAGGTCATCACGGCGTGTACCAGATGAGACTAGGTCTATGGCTGGGAATATACGGCGATTGGCTATTTTTCTATCCAGCTGCAATTCCATATTACCTGTACCCTTGAACTCTTCAAATATGACTTCGTCCATCTTGGAACCTGTATCTATAAGAGCCGTGGCTATGATAGTGAGCGACCCTCCATTTTCTATGTTACGTGCCGCACCAAAGAAACGTTTGGGTTTATGAAGAGCATTGGCATCTATACCTCCCGAAAGCACCTTACCACTAGCAGGAGACACTGTATTATATGCTCGTGCCAGACGCGTAATACTATCCAGCAATATCACCACATCATGACCGCTCTCCACCATACGTTTGGCTTTCTCCAGCACTATATTGGCTACGCGTACATGGCGTTCTGCTGGTTCGTCAAATGTAGATGATATCACTTCGGCTTTTACACCACGTTGCATATCGGTTACTTCTTCTGGGCGTTCATCTATCAGAAGCATTATTTGATACACTTCGGGATGGTTGGCGGCTATGGCATTGGCTATATCTTTAAGTAGGATAGTCTTACCGGTCTTTGGCTGGGCTACTATCATGGCTCTCTGACCTTTTCCTATAGGAGCAAATAGGTCTATGATACGAGTAGAGGTTGTAGCGTTTTTACCAGCCAATTTGAATTTCTCATCGGCAAAAAGCGGAGTGAGGTGTTCAAATGCTATACGGTCTCGCACAAATGCTGGGTCACGACCATTGATACGACTCACTTTCACCAGAGGGAAGAATTTCTCACCTTCTTTGGGTGGACGTACTATACCTCTCATGGTATCTCCCGTCTTGAGTCCAAAAAGACGTATCTGACTCTGTGAAATATAGATATCATCTGGCGAAGAGAGATAGTTATAGTCTGACGAACGCAAGAAACCATAGCCTTCGCTGCCTATTTCCACCACTCCTTCACACTCTATAAGCCCTTCAAACTCATAGTCTGGAGACATATATTGTGGTTTGGGTTGTGGAGCTGGCACTTGAGGTTTCTGCAATGGCACATTCTGCTGTGGTTTTATACCATTTTGATTGTTTTGTGTACGAGGTTGAGGGGCTATCATAGCACCCTGCTGTTGCTGTTGTTGCATTTCGGCACGGCGACGAGCTATCTCCTGCTGGGCTCTTAACGCCCTCATCTGTCCTTCCGACATAGGACGTGGGGTCTCTACCTGTTCCTTGGGGAGGCCCTCTTTGACTTCAGGAGATACATCTACCTTTTTTTCTGTCTTAGTAGCAGGATTTTCTACCTCCTCATCACTTACTTTGACTTTGGGAGGACGGCCACGTCTAGGTTTAGGAACATCGGGGTCTTTCATTGGGGAAGCAGGTTCCTCCTTTTCCAACCCTTCTTTCTTTTCGCCTTCAGGAGCCAATGTCTTTATAAGTAAATCCCTTAATTCGTTTTTTTTCATTGCTCGGTATTTAGGAATGGAGAGTGTTGCTGCCATTTCCTGTAATTCGGGCAATTTCATTTGTGAAATCTCGTCTATACTGAACATAATGGACGTAAAATAATTGATTATTATAGCGAGTACCGCTTTATTTTTTGACTTTATAAACAGGGGAAGTAAATACAGGAGATATGAATAAAAATTTATCCTGCATCATCAAATGGGCTTTGACTCGACAAATATATGTATTTTTTCTTAATCATAAACGCCAAGGACGATTTTATGTAAATTTTTACACGAGAAAAGTTAATTAACATTTGCTAATGAAATTTTTACGTACAAATAATTTTTTATACATATATTTGCAAGTGTAGGTTTTACGCCTACAAATATATTTTTGAAAATTATTAACCACAATTAACATTATCATGATAAACGTTATACTAGTAGATGACCACGATATAGTAAGAAAAGGTCTGGAACTTATCTTCAAACAGACAGAGGACATCAACCTAATAGGTGCTACAGACACCATGGAAGGTACTATAGAACTACTTAACCAAAACCATCACACAGACGTACTAGTCCTTGACCTTGAAATGCCACAGACCAACGGACTTACCATATTGCGTAATGCCCGTGCAGAATTTCCAAACATTCGTGTGCTTATCATGTCTATGCACCCAGAAGAAATATATGCTGTAAACTGCCTTAAAACTGGTGCTATGGGTTATGTATGCAAATCACAACCTACCGAAACTATCCTAGAAGCTATACGCCGTGTAAGCGAAGGTGGCATCTATATTTCAGACAAACTGAACGAACGTATGGCACTTCAACGACGCGTAAGTCCAAATGCCGCACAACGTCGTCTATATAAACGTCTATCCATACGTGAGATAGAAGTTCTACGTCTTCTTACAGCAGGTAAACGCAACAAAGCTGTAGCCGAAGAGTTGGGAATAAACGAAAAGACTGTTTCTACATATAAAGCACGTCTATTACGCAAGCTTAATGTAAACAATCTTGTAGAACTTATCAACCACTCCAAGAACATGGAGCTAGCAGAAAAAATGTTCCAATAATCTGTCAAATAACATTACTTTATAAACGACCCGGCCGCCCTGTGGGCGGCCGGGTTTTTATTCATCTTAGCATCACAAATCATCTATAACTAACGAATCAACAAGAGCCGTATTTATTTTATCAAAATATTTTAACACGACATAACAACCTCTTCCATTTATACTTTTACGCAACACCAACAGAATATCCCCGTTTTTTATTTTAAACAACGTTCCCCACACACATCTATCCATATATAATTCATGAAGTTTTTCAATATTGTCTTCTGGCTGAACACACCCAGTAAATCTCTCTATAACCGTTGATGGTTCTCCATATTTCTCTATAAGCTTAGTTTTTAAAAATATATAATCTTTTTCTAGGGTACTCCAATCCTCACACGCCGGGAATAGCACCCCAACTATATACACGATATTTTTCCCTTTAATAGAAGAAATAGCTATACAACATCCACCTATTCCAGCAAATGCACCTTCCATTAAAGCATCACCATTCTCCTCATACAAATACTGATAACCATAACCCTTCAATTTCTCAACAAATTCATCAAGGGGACCATCTATAGGAATACCTTTAAAAATAAGATGTTCTACCTCCTGCTCATACATATTCATATTTAAAACCACACTCCCTCAGCTCCACAGGAATTTAAGTTTAAAATAAGAAGCGTGGAACTGCATGCCACACTTAGTTGAAGGTCGTAGGAAACCCTATATACAGATATGACAAAACAGCCCACGCATATCACGTGAGATGCACCATGTCATCTTTGTATATAGTTTGAAAATTTCCTACGTTCTCAACTACAAGATGAGCATAACGCTTCTTTTATAATCTCTATGTCTTATAGATAGCTCTCGCTATCTACCCTACAAATGTAAGGATTATTATTTTATACCATCCTTATTTTCTCTATTTTATTCATTATTTCTATCTTTTTACTATTTTTGTAACGATTATTTACCATCAGAAAAACACATACACGATGAAATACAAAAGAATACTACTTAAATTGAGCGGCGAAGCCCTTATGGGTAGCCAGAACTATGGCATAGACCCTGTACGTCTTAAAGAATACGCACAGGAAATTAAAAAAGTAGCCTCACAAGGTGTGCAGATAGGTATCGTCATAGGAGGAGGTAATATCTTCCGCGGTATGCAGGGGGCATCGCAAGGAATGGACAGAGTACAAGGCGACTATATGGGTATGCTCGCTACGGTAATTAACGGTCTAGCCATACAAGGAGCCCTAGAAACCGAAGGCATGGAAACTCGCCTACAGACAGCCGTAGATATGATACGCATTGCCGAACCTTATATCAAACGCAAGGCAATACGCCATCTGGAAAAAGGTCGCATAGTTATATTTTCGGCAGGACAGGAAACCCATTCTTCACTACCGATACAGCTGCCACATTGCGTGCCATAGAGATAGAGGCCGATGCTATCCTTAAAGGCACTCGTGTAGATGGTATCTATACCGCCGACCCAGAAAAAGACCCTACGGCCGTCAAATTCCCTACCATCACCTATGATGAGCTATACACACGCGGTCTTAAAATCATGGACAAGACAGCCTACGCCCTATCACAGGACAACAAAATGCCTATCGTGGTATTTGATATGAATAAACAGGGTAACCTCTATGAAGTATGTATGGGCAATCCCGATGTAGGAACACTAGTTGTAGAAAAGAAATAAAATAAAACCATAGATAAAGATGAACGAAGAATTAGAATTGATACTGGAAGACGCAGGCGAACGCATGGATAGCTCCATCGCTCACTTTGAAAAAGCTCTTACCAAGATACGTGCCGGCAAGGCTTCGCCTATGATGTTGGATGGAGTAATGGTGGAATACTACGGTACTCCTACAGCACTTGACAAAGTAGCCAATGTTATGTGTCCAGATGCTCGCACTATCACAGTAAAACCTTGGGAGAAAAGCCTACTTAATGTCATAGACAAGGCTATCCTTATCTCAAACCTAGGCTTCACTCCTGCCAATAACGGTGAAATGCTTATCATCAACATTCCTCCCGTTACCGAAGACCGTCGTCGCGAATTGGCCAAGATGGCAAAAGCCGAACTGGAAACTGCCAAAATCAACATTCGCAACATACGTAAAGATGCCAATAATGCTATTCGCCGCACCGAAGACGCTAGCGAGGACCTTATGAAACAATACGAAGAACAAGTACAATCCCTCACAGACAAATACGTTGCCCGTGCCGAAGCCATAATGGCAGAAAAAGAAAAAGATATAATGACAGTAGCTTAGTTTTAAGCACTCAATAAAAAGCGGCCGCCTGTGGCGGCCGCTTTTTATTGGACGTATTTTTTAAATCTAAAGTCCTTTAACAAAATCCTCCACCGCATCACGCGTAGCATCTATGGGTGTAAAGACCTTTTCTTTTTTGAGGAATTTGGCCAGTCCTGCTGGTAGTTCCACATCATAATCCATGGCGTCTTTTATAACATCGGAAAATTTGGCACAGTGGGCGGTAGAGAGATAAAAACCTTTTACGTTATATTTTTTGGCAGCTAGGTAACCCACCGCACTATGAGGGTCGCTCACATATGAGTATTTCTCATATATCTCACGTATGGCTTCTTTTATCTGGCTATCATCACAACTATAACCTTTCACATCTTCTCTCAAACGTTTCTCATCATAGTCATATAAATCCAGTATCCTTTCATAGTTACTAGGAGAGCCCACATCCATGGCATTGGCTATGGTCTGTGTAGAATGACGAGGCAAGTATTCTCCTGTAGAGAGATAGTGTGGTATGATATCATTGGCATTTGATGCAGCGACAAATCCGCTTATAGGCAATCCCATCTTACGTGCCAACATACCCGATGCTATATTTCCATAGTTCCCGCTAGGTGTAACCACCATTGGAGAGGCTTTATCCACCCCTCTATGCCACATGCACCAAGCATAGAAATAATAAAACGACTGTGGTATCCAGCGTAATATATTTATAGAATTGGCCGATGTAACATTATATGACCCACGGAACTCTTCATGTGCAAATATCTCCTTGACTACCCTTTGGCAATCATCAAAATCACCTCTCACCCTCAATGGATGCACGTTCCCTCCCAGCGTAGTCATTTGTCGCTCTTGAAGGTCGCTCACTTTTCCTTCGGGATAAAGCACTACCACATCTATTCCTTCCACGCCATAAAATCCTCCTGCTACGGCACTACCCGTATCACCCGATGTAGCTGTAAGGATAGTCAGTCTTTCATCATCTTCACGCAAAAGACTCATCATTCGTCCCATAAAACGAGCCCCCACATCCTTAAATGCAAATGTAGGGCCGTGAAAGAGTTCTAGTGTGTATATATCTTTTCCTACCTCTACTAGTGGCACAGGAAAATTAAGAGCATCTTCTACCGCTTTGTTAAGTTTTTCACTTTCTACATCATCTCCAAAGAACAGTTCTGCCACATGTTGTGCTACAGGAACAAATCCTCCGCACGAGAGAGCCAATAATTTTTCCACATCTACCTGTGGGATAGACTCTGGCATAAAGAGTCCGCCATCTGGAGCGAGTCCCATAAATGCTGCCTCACGCAGACTATAAAAACGTTTCTTTTCTCTATCACGAGTACTATAATATCTCATATCATTCCGTCTTTTTTTGTGATTATTCCAGTGTTCTAGCTCCTATAGGCAATACATGAGACACATACACATCATTTTCTATGCCTAGAGCATCAAAATGTTCTTTCATTACTTTGGATAGTATTTCTGCCCTCTCGCGGTTATCACTCACAGCAAACACCGATGGCCCACTACCCGATATATTGGATGCTAGAGCTCCTGCTGCCGATAATTTTTCTTTAAGTGAGTCATATGAGGGGATAAAACATTTGCGGTGAGGCTCTACAACCACATCCACCATAGAACGTGATATAAGTCCCATATCTTTCAATGCAAATCCTGCCACCAGTCCACCTACATTACCCCATTGTTTTACTGCTGTACGCAATGGTATTTCTGTTGGGAGGACGGCACGAGCTTCGGCTGTTTTCACTGTTATATGAGGATGTACCACGCTACACCAGAAATTATCTGGCACTGGCAGACGCACCATATCCAGAGGTTCGTATCCACGCATGAACACCACTCCACCTAGAAGAGCAGGGGCGACATTGTCTGCATGACGTGTTCCGCTTAGCAGGGCTTCTCCTTCCATGGCAAACTCCACCAGTTTTTCTCCTTCAAATGGACGTTCAAAAAGTTCGTTCATACCCCACGCTGCTGCCGATGACGAAGCCGCACTAGACCCTATACCACTACCCGGCAGTATCTTTTTAAGTACCTTTATACGTATCATTGCTTTTTGTCCCAATTCCTTCATAAAAGAACGCACCACTGGGGTAATGACATTTTTCTCTATGTCTTCGGGGAGGTCCACTCCGCTTTCGTTTTCTATCACCAGTCCATCACCATCTTCCTTGCTCATCTCCAGAATATCTCCCACACCATCTAGAGCCATGCCCATCACATCAAATCCTGCACCCATATTGGCTACGCTGGCAGGAGCAAACACTTTTACAGATTTACTTTTCATATCGTTTTTTAAGATTATTCAGAATTACTATTGATTTTAAACACCCTTATATCCACCCCACAAAGACCTTTGTGAGAACACTACAATACTACATGTAGAAAAATGGAAAAAATACACGCCCTACCCCCAAGGGGTAATAGTGTGGGTAGTAGTGCATATAAGCAGACCACCTAGCGTGATAGCAGGTGTAGAAGTAAGAGTAATATGTCTGCCTATAATTTTATTCATAACAGGGGCAAAAATACATCTTTATTTTCATTTTCCAAACCACAGACTCAAAATCGCATCATTTTTCTATTAAAAACATTTTACAGCCATATTTTTTCTCAAAAACAAAACAAATACATTAAAAATATCGCAATTATTACACATTCTTCACATACAATCCCAATGGCAGGTAGCACCTGCCTTTGAAACGGCAAAGAAAAGAGGAGTAAAAAAAAAGGCTCGCCGCGGGGAAGCCCCGCTGGCAGGTAGCACCTGCGGGCAGTTTTAAAATAAAAGGCTCGCTGTAGGCGAGCCTTTTTGTGGAGTAGCCACAACGGGTGGTTTTAAATATTCTCCTCGAGAGGAAAAAATGTCCCCTTTGTTTTTCCCGAAGAATTTGGTAAAAAATTGGAAAAAGAGCCGAGACTTTGCTTTGCACAGCAAAGCTGGTTTTCGAGGCTCCCAATTTTTTGGCAATTTCAGAGGAAATAGAAAAACAACGGAGGTGAATT
>JAGAUI010000038.1 GCA_017620815.1 Flavobacteriales bacterium | reverse complement strand
ATGCTAGACCTATCTCTAAGTCCAGCTCGGTTTTTGGCTTATTTTTTCTTTCAATGAACTCTTCGCTTTTGCGGGGGCAAAATTATATATTATTTTGCATTCCGCCAAATTTAATTGTGTTAATTTTTCTTCACAACCACCACACCCCTTCTCTCAAGCGCGGACTGCAAAGATACAGCAAGATAAATATCTTTTCCAAATTTTTCTACACATATTTTTTATTTAATTTTCTCACGCTTAATTTTCAAGCATTTAGACCTCATAAAAAAGCTTTAACACACATATGAAGACGTATTATTTGGCATATTAAAGGATTTTGGAGTAATATTGTAGTTTCAAATAAGACCTTATTTATATATATGTACGCCGATATTTTACTTCCTCTTAACATAGAAAATACTCTTACATATCACGTGCCAGAGGGCATGAGAGGGGATATTGCTGTGGGAAAACGCGTGGTAGTAGAATTGCGGCGTGGGGTATATACTGGCCTTATAGTGGATACAAATGTAAAGAAACCAGACACTTACATCCCAAAGGACATCATTGAAATACTAGATAGAGAACCCTGCGTGAGTAGAAATTGCCTGAAGCTTTGGAATTGGGTAGGGAGATACTATTGCTGCACTAGTGGCGAAGTGATGCGTGCAGCTCTGCCATCGGCCATGAAGATAGAAAGCACCACCAAACTAGAACTCAATGGTGATTTTAAGGACGAAAACATACTCACAGATGAGCAATTCCTCATATATGAAGCCCTAGGAAACAACAGCGAACTCTCTATAGATGATGTAGCTCAAATCCTTGACCGTAAAAATGTTATACCTATCATCAAGGATATGATAGACAAGGGTGCTGTATCTATATTTAAGGAATACAACGAACGTTATAGACCAAAGAGCGAAAGCTATCTATACCTTCACCCTTCCTTTGAGATAGAGGAAGCTATGAAACTCACCAAACGCAGTTCCAGACAACGTGAAGCTCTTTTGGCATTTCTATCTCTTAACAACGATGGTCGTGTAAAAAGAAAAGACCTCACAGGACTTCACGGCATAACATATGCAACGATAGATGCGTTGGTTAAAAAGGAGATATTAGAACTCAAGATAGAGAACATAGACAGGTTAAATGCAGAAGGTCAGACAAGCGAAATAAAAACTCTTTCTATGGCTCAACAAAAAGCATTGGAAGAGATAGAACGAGGTTTTGATGAGGAGAAAACCGTTCTTTTACATGGTGTTACAGGTAGCGGCAAGACAGAAATATACATAGACCTCATCTCTCGCACCATAGAAAAAGGTGGTCAATGTCTATATCTGCTGCCCGAAATAGCTCTTACTACCCAACTCATAGAGCGTCTTAAAAAACATTTTGGTTCGCGAGTGGGAGTATATCACTCCAAATACAATGACATGGAACGTGCCGAAGTATGGTTACGCACCATGAGCCAGAAGGAAAATCGTTTTGATGTTATAATAGGAGCAAGAAGTGCTGTATTTCTTCCATTTAATGATTTGAGATTGGTTATCATAGACGAAGAACACGACCCTAGTTTCAAACAAATGGACCCTGCCCCACGATACAACGGACGCGATACAGCACTTGTTCTAGCACATATGTGTGGTGCCAAAGTCCTTATGGGGAGTGCAACACCAGCCATAGAAAGTTACCACAATACCACAAGCGGTAAATACCATTTGGTAGAACTTAAAGAACGCTACCAAGGAGTAATAATGCCATCTATCACACTTGTAAACATACGCGAAGCATACAGCACAGCAAGCATGAAGGGGCATTTCTCCACTACTCTTATAGAAGGGATAAAAGACGCTCTATCATCTTCCCGCCAAGTAATACTATTCCAAAACCGCCGAGGACATTCTCCTATAGTAGAATGTCTGCAATGTGGCTGGGTGGCACAGTGTTCACATTGCGATGTGAGTCTTACCTATCATAGTCATTCAGACAGCATGAAGTGTCATTATTGCGGATATGAGCAATCCCGCCCTCGCACCTGTCCTGTATGTGGAGGTATGCACCTAGACACCAAAGGGCTGGGCACACAGCAAGTAGAAGAAGAGGCTCGTCGCCTATTTCCAGATGCCCGTATATTGCGAATGGATTCAGACACCACGACAGGCAAAGATTCACACTTGCGGATTATAACAGCATTTGAAAAAGGAGAAGCAGACATACTCATAGGTACACAAATGGTATCCAAAGGGCTTGACTTTGACCGTGTGGCACTAGTGGGAATACTCAACGCCGACAACACTTTTAAGAGCAATGATTTCCGCTCCTATGAACGCGGTTTCCAGATGTTGTGCCAGATAAGCGGACGTGCTGGACGTAAAGACGCTGGACGAGTGATACTCCAGACATACGACCCTACGCACCCTGTCATTCGCAACATCACCCGTACAGACTATATAAATATGTACCACGAGATAATGCGAGAGAGAAAAGAGTTCTATTACCCGCCATATTGTCGCATGATACGCGTGGTATTACGCCACAAAGACCCTTATACGCTAGATGTAGCCAGCAGGACATTTGCCAGTTGGTTATCACAGCTATATCGTGGAACAATCATAGGACCAGAAGACAATCCCATACCACGCATAAACAACCTCTATATAAAACAGCTTTACATTAAAATACCTATGGGAGAAAATCCATCGGGAGTAAAGGACATCATTAGGAGGGTATCGTCTGCTATTACTCGTGAAAAGACATTCCGCACGGTACGTATAACGATAGACGTGGACCCTGTATAATCCACATATACAATAAAAAGACTAACTTATATATCCCCACAGAGCCTTGCCTTTCATCACCACATCATAAGAACGACGCAATATCTCGTGATGTGGCTCTCGTAGGTCTGGGTCATTAAAGAGTATTTTCTGTGCTGCTTCACGGGAGGCTGCCATGATATCGGCATCACGGGTAAGGTCAGCAATTTTAAGGTCTGCCATACCGCTTTGACGTACACCCATCATATCTCCCCATCCACGTAATTTCATATCTAGTTCGGCTATCTTAAAACCATCGGTCGTGGAGACCATAGCCTCCATACGACGACGAGCATCATCACTTAGTTTATCGCCTGTCATCAGTATGCAGTATGATTGTTCTCTTCCTCGTCCCACTCTACCCCGCAACTGGTGCAGCTGAGCCAGTCCAAAACGTTCGGCACTCTCTATCACCATCACCGTAGCATTGGGTATATCCACTCCTACTTCTATCACTGTGGTAGAGACCAGTATATTGGCTACTCCCGATGAGAAACGTTCTATGATAGCATCTTTTTCTTCGGCTTTCATACGTCCGTGTACCACCTCTACATTGTAGGCTGGACGTTCAAAGTATTCGTCTAGGTCTGTATATCCATCTATGAGGTTTTTATAATCCATTCCTTCAGACTCTTCTATAAGAGGATATACCACATACACCTGACGACCTTTGTCTATCTGCCCTTTCATAAAACCCAGCACTCCTAGACGCGACTGCTCATAGCGATGCAGCGTCTGCACGGGACGTCTTCCTGCCGGGAGTTCGTCTATGACAGATACATCTAGGTCTCCATATACCGTCATAGCCAGCGTACGAGGGATAGGCGTAGCTGTCATCACCAGCACATGAGGAGGAAAAGCACTCTTACCCCATAGACGCGAACGTTGCTCTACCCCAAAACGATGCTGTTCATCTATAACAGCCAATGCCAGATTTTTAAATATCACCGTATCCTCTATAAGAGCATGAGTCCCCACCACTATATGAATATCACCATTTTGCAGTCCCTCCAGTATCTCACGACGGTGTGCAGTACGCGTACTGCCTGTGAGTAATTCCACACGTACACCCATACCTTCCACCATACGAGATATGGAATTATAGTGTTGTGTGGCTAGGATTTCGGTAGGAGCCATCATACAGGCTTGGTATCCGTTGTCAAGAGCCATAAGCATAGCCATAAGAGCTACTACGGTCTTACCACTACCCACATCACCCTGTACCAGACGATTCATCTGGGCTCCTGTATTTACATCTCGGCGTATCTCTTTTATGACTCGTTTCTGGGCTCCTGTAAGTTCAAATGAGAGATGGTGTGCATAAAACTCATTAAAAAGACGTCCCACCACTGCAAACTTATATCCAGTAAAACGATTGGCACGGGCTATTTTTTTACGTACCATTGCCATCTGCATATAGAAAAGTTCCTCAAACTTCATACGATAACGAGCTCGGGATAAACTCTCATTATCTACAGGAAAATGGATATTGCGTATAGCCTCTCTACGTCCCATGAGATTATTTTCCTTCAGTACATCACGAGAAAGAGTCTCATGTATATGACTATCCCACTGTTCCAGAAACGAATGTATGGCGGTAGATATAAGCCGCTGTGTGATACCCGCTTTCTGTGTTTTTTCGGTAGAAGAATACACTGGGACCAATGTACCCATAGGCGAAGCCTCATACTGCAATTGTGTTTCCATCTCGGGGTGAGCCATAGACACTCTCCCAGCAAAGATACTCACACGTCCATACACCACATAGTTTTCACCTTCCTTAAGGTTTCTCTTTATCCATGAAAAGCCCTTGAACCACACCAGTTGCATCACTCCTGTACCATCTGAAAGAGTGGCGGTCATACGCACTACCTTTAACCCTTGTTTGACCTCTTCCACACGCCCCAGACGTCCTACCACCTGCACATCTACATCCTGCACTTGACGCAATTGGGATACGGTATAAAATCGAGATTTATCTACATAACGGAAAGGATAAAACGTCAGAAGGTCTCCCGCATTATATATCCCCAATTCGTTTTTTAAGGTCATAGCCCTACGAGGACCTATGCCTTTGAGGTATTCTATGGGAGTAAGAAAGACATTTGTCTGACTGTTTTCCATTTCCTTACACAGGTATTTATTCTATTCTGTTGCCGTTATAGTCTATATAGAACCACTCGCCGTCTTTTTTTACTCTGGCTCTACCATCGTTAAAGTCTTCGGCAGCCTCATAAGTGAGAGGTATTATCTCCTTTCCATTTTTATCCAAAAATCCCCATTTACCAAAACGAACCCTAGCACGTCCTTCTTTATAAGGATAGGCATGGGTATATTTAAAGTTCATCATCTGTTTTCCTTCGCGGTTAATGTATGCCCACACTATACCTACATTTACGGCACACATTCCTTCGCTGAATGTAGCCCCATCATCATAAAGAAATGGCAGAGCCTCACGTCCCTCTTTATCTATAAATCCAAATTTACCATCATATCTCACAGCAGCTACACCTTCGCTGAAGTCATAGGCAAAATAATACTTAAGCGGAAGCACTTCTCTTCCTTCTCTATCTATAAATCCAAACAAAGAGCCACGTCTTACTCTACGCAAACCTTCACTTTCTTCCCACACGTGGTCATATTTTGAATTTTCAATATTTTTATCCTGTGAGAATAACATCATAGAACATCCCACAGAAAACACAAACGTTAAAAGACATTTTTTTACCATAGAAATCATCTGTTTATATTTCTTATCTACAAATATACATCATTTATCCTCTACTATCACACTATCATACATAGAGTTTATGATTTTTACTGCCACAGGAAGGATTTTCACGTTCTCTACCTTTAACACTAGTGCCACTGCACCATTTTTCATAGTCTTCTCCTCAAAACGACATCTCTCTCCATGCGTTGCTACCCATGATAGTATGCGGGTAAAGACATCACTTGAAAAGAATGCACTGGAAGAATCCTCTGGGAAATAAAGACGCATCATACCTCGTTTAATTATCATACGCTCCACTCCCATCATAGACGCTTTCCATTTTATACGTATAGAGTCTATAAGTTCTACCACCTGCCGTGGGAGTTCACCAAAACGGTCTTTGAGTGCCGATGCAAACGCCGCCAATTCCTCCTCACTTTTAACCGATGTAAGTGTATTGTACAGCTTCAAACGCTCTATGCTAGAAGACACATAATCATCTGGTATGAGTAGTTCTAGGTCTGTATCTATCTGTGTGGCTGGAGGGACAAATGATATGCTGTCATTTTCTGTCTTTTCAAAAAGTTCTGCAAACTCATCATTGCGTAATTCCTCTACCGCCTCGGCGAGTATCTTCTGGTATGTATCAAATCCTATATCGGCTATAAAACCACTTTGTTCTGCTCCTAGCAGGTCTCCTGCTCCGCGTATCTCAAGGTCCTTCATAGCTATGTTTATACCCTGCCCTATCGCCGAATATTTTTCCAATGCCTCCAGACGATGACGGGCATCATCTGTCATACTACTATATGGTGGGGCTATGTAATAACAGAAAGCATTTTTATTACTACGTCCCACACGTCCTCGCATCTGATGCAGGTCTGAAAGCCCAAACATATGAGCATTATTTACAAACATCGTATTGGCATTGGGGACATCAAGACCACTCTCCACTATGGTAGTAGATACTAGCACATCATATTCTCCCTCCATAAATCCCAACATGAGATTTTCCAGTTCATTGCCTTTCATCTGCCCGTGTCCTACTGCTATACGTGCATCTGGAACCAGACGTTGTATCATACCGGCTAGTTCCTGTATATCTTCTATGCGGTTATTGACAAAAAACACCTGTCCTCCACGAGATAGTTCATAGCTTATAGCATCGCGTATCACTTCTTGGTCAAATGTTATCACTTGGGTGTTTATAGGGTGGCGGTTTGGTGGCGGAGTAGCTATGATAGAGAGGTCTCGTGCAGCCATTAGCGAGAACTGCAGTGTACGGGGTATAGGTGTAGCTGTAAGAGTAAGGGTATCTACATTGGTTTTAAGAGTTTTAAGTTTATCCTTCACCCCTACTCCAAATTTATGTTCCTCGTCTATGATGAGCAAACCCAAATCCTTGAATTTGACATTTTTACCCACCACTTGATGTGTGCCTATGATGATATCTATACGTCCCTGTTCCAAATCCTTCAATATGGCACTTTTTTCTTTGGCACTGCGGAAACGATTGAGATATTCTACTCTTACAGGCATTCGCTTAAGACGGGATGTAAAACTACGATAGTGTTGGAATGCGAGTATAGTGGTAGGCACTAGTACTGCTACTTGTTTGGAATCACAAGCAGCCTTAAACGCCGCACGTATAGCCACTTCTGTCTTACCAAAACCCACATCACCACACACCAGACGGTCCATAGGGCGAGATGACTCCATATCACGTTTCACGGCTTCGGTGGCACGCAACTGGTCTGGCGTATCTTCATAGATAAAAGAGGCTTCGAGCTCATTCTGTAGATAGTTATCGGGAGAAAAAGCAAATCCTTCCACCATACGACGACGAGCATATAACTTTATAAGGTCAAATGCTACTTGTTTTACCCGTTTTTTGGCACGTTCCTTAAGCGAATGCCATGCCGTAGAACCTAGACGGTCTATCTTGGGAGCTGTAGCCTCTCGTGAGCTGTATCTTGATATCTTGCTGAACGAATGTATGCTCACATAGAGTATATCTCCACCAGCATAGACCAGTTTTATAGCCTCTTGCATAGAGCCTCCCACATCTATCTTTTGCAATCCACCGAAACGGGCTACACCATGGTCTATATGTGTTACATAGTCCCCTATTTCCAATTCTGATAGTTGAGAAAGAGATAATGTCTGCTGACGGTCATACATACGAGGAGTAGCATAACGATGGTATCGTTCAAATATCTGATGGTCTGTATAACAAGCCACACGCGATTCCCTATCTACAAAACCCTCATGCAATGTACCTTCTATTACATCAAAACGCACCTCTTGCCTTGCATCATCAAATATATCTTTAAGCCTTTGAGATTGGGTGGAGGAAGAGCATAGTATGACATTGGTATAACCTGCTGCTGTGTTTTCTGTGAGGTTTTGTGCCAGCAGCGTGAAATTTCTATGGAAAACAGGCTGGGGTAAGACATCTGTTTTATAGGATACATCTGCCTTAAAATATGTCCTAGACGTCCACTCTATAACTCTGTGTGACTCTACCGAACGGCGGAACGCTTCCTCGTTTATAAATAGTTCACTAGGTGAAAGCTGTCTTACGGGAGAATCCTCGTGTGATTTATATGCTTCTACTGCTTTGTCCCACATACGGGATATGACTCCCCCCACAGATGATAGACTATCTGCCATGATGAGAGTATCCTGTGGCAGAAAATCTATAAAACTTATACGGTTGTCGTTTGAGCGTTTTTCCTCTACATTGGAAAGGATGGTCATAGATGATACCGTCATAGAAGATAGTTGACTCTCTATATCAAACGTGCGTATGCTGTCCACTTCATCTCCAAACATCTCAACACGATAAGGACTATCATTACTATATGAAAATATATCTATTATACCGCCTCTTATAGAGTACTCCCCCGATGCAAATACAAAATCCCTCCTCTCAAACCCCATCTCTTCCAGTCTGTCCACCATATCATCTACTAGCAGCGTATCGCCTTTTTTTATAGATATAGTACGGGATGTTATAGACTTACGTGGCAGCACTTTTTCAAATACCGCATCGGCATAGCTTACTATACATTTGCTCTTGACACCTTGTGAGATGGAGGAAAGGACTTCGGCTCTTAATAGAACATTGGCATTGTCTATCTCCTCCCACTGATAACTACGGCGATATGATGAAGGATAGAAAAACACATTTTCTTCCCCTAGCAAATATCTCATGTCGCCATAGGCATATGATGCACTCTCCTTGTCTGGGCATAGAAGCAGCACAGGGGATTCGGAACTTTTAAGCACATCTGATAGCAATAGATGCCTCCATGCAGTAGGAGTACTGCTCACACTTATCTTTTCTGGGCTATCTTTAAGACATAGCTCTTTGAGAGCTTTATATGAAGAGCTCTTGCGTATCTTTTTTATGAGGTCTTTTATCTCCAATTCTAGTAAATAATATGACAAGTATTTAAACCACCTATGGGCAGACCGCTTTCTCTAGCGATATGCCCTCTTTTTTTCTTTCACAAATGTAATCATTTGATATGATTATTTTACTTTTTTCAACTTAAAAAAAGTATTTATATTTGCTTTTACATTTCATATCATCCTTATCCACCCAAACGATGAAAATAATCATACCAGTACTCCTACTGTGCTGTATAGCTGGAATATACACCTTCCATTATATCAAATCCCACATAGGATTACGTTTAAGCAGATTTATATACATAGCCGCCAGCATTACCACCATAGTCTATGCTCTTATATATCTATGGGGAGAAAATTATGACGCATTTGCTATTTTTAAGGCAGTGGCGATGGTTGTTATTTTTTATTCTTCTATAACTCTACCTATAGCTATAACAGGAGCAGCAGAAGACATATACCGTTTATATAAACGTCATATCCTCCACCGCCCTATCCCCTCCCGCAAACGTGGGATATTTGTCATAGGGATAGTACTTTCTGCCATAGGATGTAGCATACTGCTTTTAAGCATCCTACATACCAAGACTCACTGGAAGGTACACCATGTGGATATATACTCATCCAGACTACCTGTCTCTATGGATTCTATGCGTGTGGTGCAAATATCAGACCTGCATCTGGGTTCGTTTGATATACATTCTAGAGACAGCATTAGGATTTCAAAAGCTATGGATATTATAAACTCTCTATATCCAGATATTATACTCTTTACAGGAGATATAGTAAATGGCAACTCTAGCGAAATGAAACCTTGGGTAGAGATTTTAAGTAAGACCTATGCTCCCTATGGCAAATATGCCGTAATGGGAAATCACGACTACGCTACATATGAACACTATTTCTCTTCACTAGAAAAAGAAAACTCCATTAAAAACATCAAAGAGTACTACCATAGTGCTGGATACAAAATCCTTGACAATGAAAATGTAGCAATAGGCATTGGGAATGATAGTATCTATATAGCAGGAGTAGAAAACTGGGGTCGAGGGCCTTTCCCCGCACTAGGAGATATAGACGCCGCATTGGATGGTATTGACAATGACAAGTTTACTATACTACTATCCCACGACCCTTCTCACTATGAAGATATAGTATCCTCCCACCCACAAATGGTGGACATCACGCTTTCAGGGCATACTCATGCTATGCAGTTCGGGATAGAGATAAATGATAGATGGCGTTGGTCACCAGTTAAATATGTCTATAAGTATTGGGCGGGACTTTATGAAGAAAACGGGCGAATGCTATATGTAAACAGAGGGTTGGGATATCATTTCTTCCCTGCCCGTGTAGGGATACGTCCAGAGATAACCCTCTTCACACTGCACAGGAAAGAGTAAAAATGACGTCCATAAAAAACGGCAGCCTTCGGCTGCCGTTTTTTATGGACGTCATCGTCATCATACTAATACTGTCCCCATATTCTAAGCACAGAAAAAGCAAGGCCAGCACCAGATACCAGAATCATGAGGATTCCCACTATCTTACTATTTCTGTTACCGCTACACAATCTCACCCCAAAAAACAGAGGTATCGCACACAGTAGCACTGCCACCATCCACACAAGCGTGTAATATGAAAACAATACAAACGAACCCATGAACAACTCTCTCGCTTCCAGAGCTGTTTTAGCTTCACTTGTAATTATAGCCCACGCCAATATCAATGCAGCAGGGTATAGTAGAAGTATCCCTCCCCATTTCATATAAAAACTGCGGAAAAACACATCTATAAGTACATCTTGCTTTTTCTGTTCCATGGTATTTAATCATTAAATTTTGTTTCTGGTATTGAGTAATTTAAGACGTACGCGTTCCACTACACGTTTGGTGTAAAGAGGGAAATCGGCTGTCATTATCCAACCCATATATCCCGGTTCTCTCTGCCAAAGGTCTATAAGACGTACACCCTTGTGCTTACCGAAATTAAGAACCTCATCACCTGCCTCATCATATATTATAAAACCAGCATAGTCGGCTGTTTTTTTCTGTGTGGTAAATTCGGCGAGAGCCTCCATATCATTAGGCAGGTCATCATAGCGGTCCAACTGGGCACATAGAACCTTATATGTAGCCATAGTATCGGCCTCTGCACCGTGAGCACCTTCTAGTTCTTCTCCACAATAAAATTTATATGCAGCCGAAAGTGTGCGTTGCTCTTTCTTGTGGAAAATAGTCTGTACGTCCACCGATACCCTCTCACTCATATCAAAATCCACTCCTACACGCAACATCTCTTCGGCAAGTAGAGGGATATCATATCGGTTTGAATTAAAACCACCTACATCACTTCCCTTAAGAAGCTCTGCTACTTGCGGAGCCACAGTATCAAAAAACGGAGCATCTTTTACTTTTTCATCTGTGATACCGTGTATAGCCGATACTGCTTCGGGGATATGCATGCCGGGGTTTACCAGCCAAGTAGAAGATGTATGATGTCCATCTGGGAATACCTTTACAACACATATTTCTACTATACGGTCTTTGGTGATGTCTGTACCTGTAGTTTCTAGGTCAAAAAAACATATAGGACGTTTTAATTTGAGTTCCATATTAAGGTATCTGGTTTAAATTTTAATTATCTAAAATTTTATTACTCCTAGTGCATACATCACATACAGCATGTACAACACTACAAATATCGTACCCCATAGGCGAGATATTTTTTTCCATAGTCCTATGCACACCATAAGCATTACACTACCTATCATAGTAATATATAGGTCTAGCTGAGAGAATGTCTCTCCCACACTCACAGGCATAATACTAGCCGAAAGACCTAGGATTAATAGTCCGTTAAATATATTGGAGCCCAGCACGTTACCCACAGCCATTTCTCCAGATATCTTACGTGCAGCTATGATACTGGTCACAATCTCTGGCAACGAAGTACCGAATGCTACCACTGTAAGACCTATCGCTGTCTGTGACATACCTAGTGCTGCAGCTATACTAGAAGCCGATGACACTATGAGTTTTCCACCTATGAAAAGTCCTATCACACCCACTATAAGATATATAGTGGTACGCATAGCCGATAGACGCACCATTTTTTCTACTTCGGCTTCATCGGCATTGGAGGTACGGATAGTATATATAATCCATATAGTAAAGAGAGCCAACATCACTATACCCTCCCAACGACTTACCACATTTACTGCACCCTCACGGAACATACTATCACACGCCACATATAACAATAGCACAGATAGTATAAGCGTCTGGAACACCTCACGCAGCAATTTTTTGTTTTTGAAAAACATTGGCACTATCATAGCCGGTAGTCCCACCACTATAAAGATATTAAGCGTATTGGAACCTACTACGTTTCCTAGTGCTATGCCATCTATACCATCCTTTATAGCCAGAAGGTTTACCACCAGTTCTGGCATCGATGTAGCAAAAGCCACCACCGTAAGACCTACCAAATAGTCTGACATACCTGCACGACGAGCTAGAGATGATGCTCCATCCACCAGATAATCCGATGCCTTGATAAGCACCGCAAATCCTACAATGAGTAACAAATAATTCACTTTCTTTTAGTTTTTAAGGTTTATAATTTTATTTAAAAGTTTTTATTTATCAAAACAGATATTTTGGCTTATATAATCACATTTAAAACGCCTCGGTTTCCCAAGGCGTCATAATGGATATTATTTTTCTATATGTGATGCAATAGTTGCAGCTATTTCTGCCATTCGCTCACCAGATAGCTCTTTATGAGGACGGGACAAATCCATATCCTTTGGGCCAGATAACGGCAAAAGATGAACATGTACATGATGAACATCCAGACCTACCACTTCATATCCTACCCTTATGCAGTCCATAGCCTTTTCTACTGCTCTAGCCACACGAGCTGCAAATGCCATAAGTGATAGATAGTCTTCCTCTGGCAGTTCATAGATTTTATCCACTTCGTTTTTGGGGATTACCAGAACATGACCTTCTACTATAGGTTCTATGTCTAGTATTGCGATGTTTTTTTCGTCTTCGGCTACTTTGTAACAAGGCAGTTCACCGTTTATGATACGAGAAAATACCGATGCCATGATAAATATATTTAAAGGTATTTGAGTAATATGTTTTATTCTCTAGTTATTTCCAGAATTTCAAAATTCATTATACCGTTAGGCACTTTGATTTCGGCTATATCACCTACTGCCTTACCTAGTAAGCCTTTACCTATAGGAGAATCTACCGATATTTTACCTTTGGCTATATCGGCTTCATTCTGTGCCACAAGCGTATAACGAGTCTCGCGTTTGTTCTGTACGTTACGTATGCGTACAGTACTCAATATAAGAACTTTGGAATTATCTAGTTGAGACGCATCCATAACGCGAGCATTAGCTAGTGTTTCTTCCATTTTGGCTATACGCATCTCAAGCATACCCTGTGCTTCTTTGGCTGCATCATATTCTGCGTTTTCTGAAAGGTCTCCTTTATCACGAGCCTCGGCTATAGCAGCTATAACGCGAGGGCGTTCCACATTTCTCAAGTGGTCTAGTTCTGCTTTCAGTTTGTTATATCCTTCCTGTGTGTAATAAGACACTTTTGCCATAGTTTCATTTATTTTTAATGGTTATAGAAAAATTTATTTTGCTCTCGGAAAACAAAATAAAAAGAACCCCGAACAGCTAGAAACACCTTCGGGATTCGACAGGGCAAATATAACAAATTTTTCTTATAATGTGATATTTATTTCACTCTTTCAGTGAGTTAATTTATTTTTACTATTTCAAAATCATAATACGTGCTGCTTTACATAAATTTTTACATTGAAAACATTGGCTTATATCATACATAATCACTACATTTGTACTATCTAATTATATTAACATTAAATCATTAAAATAAAATTATGGAATTTCTATTAGCTGTTTTGATTTTCGTAAGCATGGGCTTTACCTTCCAGAAAGCTGGACTTGCCATATGGGAAGGCATTGTACCTTTTTACAATGTATATGCTGCTACAAAAGTTGCAGGAAAAGCTTGGTGGTGGACTCTTGTTATACTATTTATTCCAATAGTACAATTAGTTCTATGGGCATTGGTATGTAACGAGATTTCCAAAAAATTCAATTGCGGCATAATTATGACCGTACTGCTTTTCTTTGGAATAGGATTTATCTACCTCGGCTTTGCTAAAAAAGCTGTTTACATAGGATAATTAACAAAATTAGGCAACAAAAAAGCGGCCCCCTGCGGGTGCCGCTTTTTTGTTGCCGAGTGCAACTGTAATTCTTCCGTGACTATACTCGATCAAAAAAAATGTCGCCCCGCCAGGGGCGCCATTTTTT
>JAGAUI010000037.1 GCA_017620815.1 Flavobacteriales bacterium | reverse complement strand
TGAATTAGGCCATATACTTAAACACATGTCAATAAACAAAGAAAATTCGTGCTCTGTTTTTGTGTCCTCAGAGCATGATTATTCTAGAGATAACAAAGAGGAAAGAGAAGCGAATGAATTTGCGGAAGACATGCTTATTCCAAAAGATACATGGAAGAAAATGATGTCAGCAGGCTCAAAGAATTTGTCAAATCAATATATTCTTAGAACTCTGAAACGATTATCCTCAGAATATTCATTAGATTTCAATCTCGTGGCATGGAGATATAAATACGAATCTAGTAAGTATAATTTGTACGGTATTAAATCTCTACCAATATTATAGATATACAATAGGCCCACTCATAGCCGATGCTGAGTGGGCTTATTGTTTGAGTGAAAGACAAAAATCAGATGTTTTGAGAACAATTAGCTAACAAAACATTTTGCCGCAGTTTTCTATTGTTAAAAATAAATTCTCCATGAAGGACAAAAGTATAAATAACAGAAATTTTCGCAGAATGTTACTACTAAACACATTGGAAGATAGAATTAATTATCTTGATTGGTTGATTGATTTCTATTTTAAGGTAATGGTGGCGTTGCGGTATGTTGGCTTTAAGAACGAGTTTAGAGCCGAAATGAGCCTGGGTGTGCAAATGATGTTCACAAAAGCAAAATCGTTTAGGAATCTTCTTGGTGGTTTTAACCACACAGATGGTATAAACACTTTGTTTAGACTGACAGACCATACTGTGTTATTCACTTTAGTGCGAACCGCATACGAACAATTGTGTGCTTTTGAAATTGTGAATATTATACCAAAAACTCAAGATGAACAAATAGTAATGGAGAATGCATACGTTGCTTCCGGTTTAGTGAATAGACAGAAACTCTTTACAGAGGACGCACTCAAAAGGAATATAGAGGTTCTAAATGAAGAGCAATGTATTATTGAAGAGTGTAAGAATAGGATTCACAATACAAAATTGTATAAATCATTGACCGAAAAAGAACAAAAAGAATTGGATAAAACGATATTTACGAAGGGGGAATATCAAATCGTATTTTCCCAAGGCAAATATAATCCACATGTTGGCTGGGATCATGTTCGTGATTATATCGGTTTAGATACCGACGTCCTTCATGGCTTATACAAGTATGCATGTAACATGGCACATCCTTCTTATCTATCAGTTATTCAATTTAAAGAAGCTTATAAAGGGAATGCAATGAATAATCTCAAAGAAACAGCAATTATGCAGTTCACTGCAATCATGAGTGTATATATAGGGGACTTCCTCTCCGCTTTCTCTGAAATTAAACATGTATACGACGAATTAGATGAGGAATCCAAATTTATGGTAGATATGTATAAAGATGGATTCCGGGAGAGAAGTACGAGATAACGTGCATACTAGAATAATTATGGATAATATAGGAAATACATCTCAAGACAGAATTGTTTTAGATACAACAGAAGCCATTGAGACTCAAAAGAATGAGAAAATAATATATTCCTCTGCTGTAGAAGAAGATAGACGGGAGTTCTTTGGAATTAATGTCAACACTTTCAAAGATCAAGAATTTATGTTGAAGGATAAATCTGAAGTAATCAGGTTTAACGAGTTGCTTGAGAACTATGTCTATGAGGAAATCCGCATATCGTTTTCTGCCATCAATCTTCCTGCATGGTCTGACAAATGCATGATCCTACCAAAAGGCGGACGTTTGTTCGCTGCACTTTTTGATTTGAAGATTACAGTAGCCTTTCTGTTTATTGATTCAATTAAGGCTGCACCTGATGGCGATTCTATAAACAGGAGAGATGACATCGATATTCTGTCAAATCCTGTACTTTTCAAGAAGAAATTGAAAATGCTTCATGAGAATATTGATCTAGTGATGCGATACAGAGCTTTTTATGATAAATTTATGGGGGTTCTCGTACTAGCATTTTGTCCTGACGAGTACGATTCCTTTGTTAAAGCTGACAGCCGCAAGAAGGAGTTTGGCAAGAGAATGGTTGGTCATCTTGATTCTTCTGATATAAAATCCTTAAATGCTTCCATTTCTCGTCTCGATGATACCTTCCGAACACCTGAAGTTCACCAAACTGGTAGAATGCGTAAATGGGTGTTAAGTAGTCAAGATCTATTTCTTGACAATGAAATTGATTTACTCGGGTATATGAATGACATCTTGAATCTATCTATTGGATTGGATGAGTTGATAAAAACATTATAGACGAATAATGATATTTGTTGAAAACTATTTTTTAGAGTACAGGAAGGTGATTCTGCGTAAACAATGCGTAAACAAACTATTTGAGTCAGGGGTATTTTTAGAGTTTCAATGGATAAGATAAAATTGTAAATAGTTGAATATCAGTATACTTTCATTAAAACAAAAGCTCAGGAAATATCAATTTTTCCGACTCATAATCAGGGAGTCCTTGGTTCAAGCCCAAGTGGGACCACACTGAAAATCAAACGGTTGCCTTGAAGGCAACCATTTTTTATTATAGAAAAACCATCTACTATTTACTTTCTCTTAAAGGAAACTTTAAAGGATTTTTATTCCTTGATAATCTTAAAACCCAATTTACATATCAACTTTAATGTCTCTATAGCCGTATCGCGGTCATATTTCTTTTCCTCATCAGGTAGTTCTTCATAAGACACCAGACACGGATGTTGTTTATAGTCATCATTACGTACCTCTCCATAAGTCCAACCCTGTTCTATACGATTTTTTGCCCACACCTCGTGGACATTTTTGGCCATCTGTTCTATAAGTTTATTTAATTCCTCTGGTAGATATATATTACTTGTATCTACAGGGCTAGGCAAATACGGTTCTTTCATTGTCTTATGTGTGGGTATAGGATGATTATGAGTTCCCGTCTATTTTTGTGATAATTTATTATATATAAGCTTTATAGTAGTATTTGTAACCTTGGCATCATATGATTTTATTTCATCACTTAGTTTATCTAGATGTTGCATACAATAATGATATTTCTTTACAAAATCTTTCTCTTGGGCTTCTATATACCCCATTAATTTATGTGAAGCAACCCAACGTTCATGTTCTACATAGGCGATATTATGTAACAAATCTCCCGCTTCGCCCCCACAGTCGTAATGTATAGTGTTTTTTCTCAAAGAATCTACATAACCATGATATAATTCTAGGCGAGGTGTCATTTTTTCATCATCTATGCCCATAAGTATCATTTTGGTGGACTGGTGTAAGACATTGGATATATTCTGTTCTATACGACGGTTTATGTCATATATAGCGTGATAACGAGATATCTTTTCTTTCTCCATACATTTATCTATGGCAGATATTTCCTTTCCGTCTATCTCTTCTTTTACAAAATCCTTCTCCCACTGCTCATCAGCACTTAATTTAGAGTCATTATATACTCGGTTAAATTCTTTGGCTTCATTGAGAACGGCATTTGATAAAATAGTATCATAATTATACAGATCTTCCATCAGTCCAAACATACATATCTCTACTTTTGGCCATCGATAGATCTATTGAGGCTGTTTTTTACCTCCTTCATTTTTTTCTCATTGCTCACATTATAACATCTTATCATTATTTTAAGTTTTGGCAAATCATCATTGCGATACCTCAAGGCATACTTGAAGATATTAACTGCCAGAGACAATCCCACATTATCATCATTAAGTGTTATGAATATGTAATTGAGATTATTTATCTCCTTTTTCAATAGTTCCCAGAAAACATCACTATCCACAGATGCTGTAACAAGAGATAGCTCATCTTCATTTATTGCAGGCATTTTGGCACGTATAGCACCTCTTTTTTTATCCATATTTTGGTCTATGGCATAACATTTGAATGGGATTTTTTTCATATCTATTCCCACAAATGCTGCAAACTCATACAGGAATTTGAACGCTTCGACACCTGTCTCTCCAAATCCTACAACCATTGATGTGAATGAAGAATCTTTAACAAGACCTGTTCCTTTTTCAATATCTACATTATTGACTGGTAGGTATTGTTTTTCTTTTTTCACCCATTCCAATGCCATATATGCTGAATCCACTATCTTGATAGGTTTTCTAGTGGTATCATCCATGTTATACTGTGCATAATGGTCAAATACCTCATTGCATACATTTCTACGGGCATGAAGATAGATAGTAACATCTTCTTTATTTTTTAAGCGTACTCTATAATCGGCCTGGATATTGATAGCCGCCAATACGTTGGCCGATTCATCATTTGAAAAGAAATAAAATTTGACTTTTTTACTTCTTTTTACAATAGAGCCTATACTATTTAATCGTAACGCCCCGAATACATCATTACAATCATTTGTATCTACCGATGCTGGCCCTCCATAGCAATGTTCTACCATTGCATCTATATGGTTAAGGCGTATGATATCACTATTTTTTATGGTAATACTATTGGTTATATTGGCTATGGTTGCTTTTCTATTGGTACTATCTTCGGTTTCTTCATCTACATCTATAAAGATGATATCATCATTAGATGCTTTTTCATATATGGATTTGGCCAATAAGTATGATGCTTCGTTCACTCCCCAGAAGATATGCACCTGCTTATCCCTACCCATAAACATCTTGTATTTGATTATCTTTATACTAGATTTTATTTTAAAACCTACTATCTTAAAGATAAACAAGAATGTTATATAGGCTGCCAACAGATGTACAATAGAAAATATAGCCATATACACAGCGTCTTCCCTCATCAAAGGCTCTACCCTAGCCAAATCATTTACCACCACAAACATCTTAAAGGAAGAAATGACAGCACGCGGTATAATAGACAGCCAAGACATATGGGAACAGAAATACCCTATCATATATAAGACCACTCCCGCTATCCACACCACCAATGACAGCAAGAGAAGGTGTCTAGATATAAAATCGTTAATGGAGGACAATCTATCTTTATATATGAGATATACTATGACACTCAACGCTCCCAGGAATATAACCAACCACAGTACAAACACATTTATATCTATGGGGTTATATTCTGCCCACCATTCTATTGAATCTCTATGAGGATTTCTATCCCATAGATTTCTCACCAATTCTGCTATTTCTTGCAACATATTTATAACAAATAATTTACTATCAAATATCTAACTATTATACATCTTACTAGATACTCTTTAATCTATCACCCTATTTCCTTCTTTATCTATAATAAATACCTCTCTATCTTTCTTAACACGTGCCAGACCTTCAGAAAAATACTCTACTTTATCATACTCACATGGAATAACCTCTTTCCCTGTCTTATCTATAAAACCCCATTTATCATTATATTTTTTCACAGCAGCAAGTCCTTCGGAAAAATCACTCGCCTCTTGATATTCACATGATACAACTTTTCTCCCAGTTGTATCTATAAAGCCAAATCTTAAATCGTCAAAAGATAATATCCCTACACGTGCCATGCCTTCGGTAAAAGACCCAGCATAATCATATATACAAGGACTGACCTCTTTTCCTGTCTTACCTATAAAACCCCAATTACCATCTTTCTTAACACGTGCCAAGCCTTCAGAAAACCACCCAGCATCATCATATATACATGGTACTATCTCTTTGCCTGTCTTATCTATAAAACCCCATTTTCCATCTTTCTTAACACGTGCCAAGCCTTTAGAAAACCACCCAGCATCATCATATATACATGGTACTATCTCTTTGCCTGTCTTATCTATAAAACCCCATTTCCCATCTTTCTCTACCGAAGCCAAGCCTTCAGAAAAACCCGAGGCATAATCATATATACATGGTGCTATCTCTTTGCCTGTTTTATCTACATAACCCCATTTCCCATCTTTCTCTACCGAAGCCAAGCCTTCAGAAAAATCCGAGGCATAATCATATATACATGGAATAACTTCTTTCCCTGTTTTATCTACATAACCCCACTTGCCATCTTTCTTCACCAACGCCAAGCCTTTGAAAAAATGCCCTGCATCATCATACTTAAAAGGGACAACTATATTTCCTGTCATATCTATAAAACCCCACTTGTCATATTTTCCAACAGCCATCATACCTTCCTTAAATCCTCCTCCACAATTAAAAAATTTATACTTTATATTTACATGTATGAAGGCTATTAGGAAAATTATAAAAAGCACATAAGGAAAAACATTTGCGTTATCTCGTGGACGACTTTTACTTATCCAGCATCTACCTTTTTCTAGTAAATCATATGCTCTTATACCATTTTTCTTGATAGGCATGATGCATATAAGAATAATATATATAGATAATAGAAAGACTATAGGGATAGTAAAAATTCTTGTATGTGCATAGCCCATTATAAACACGCACAATGGGATAACCATAAGCGAGAGCAGTATATATACACCTCTTTTATTGTTCTGTAGAATATCCAGTAAACCAGCTACTCCCCCCGCTGCCAACGAGACATACAACCACATCTCTACTTTATTTATTTCTCCCATTTCTTTTAATAGATATGCAAGAACACCAAACCCGAATGCTACACCAAACATGCCACATAACAGCACATTCACACTCCAGTGTCTTGTCTTGGCGTAGTACTTATAGTCCTTCTTTATGGGCTTATTGATTTCCTTTTCTTTCTTTTTCTCCTCTTCCTCTTGACGGCGACGTTCTTCTTCCTCTTTACGCTTGCGTTCCTCTTCTAGACGCAATCTTTCGTCTTCCAGTATTTTCTTTATAGATACCTCCAGCTTTTTAAAAGCTTTCTTTTTGTCTTTACTATAATCTATAAAATCTATATCTGATATTAGAAAAAGTACGCTATTAGAGTATTTTGAATTATCTACCCTAAAAGGTATTACCTTTTTCTCAAGATGTAAAGCCGAAGATATCTCCTTTGGGGTCCATTTGGACGCATTGGAATTTTCGGTAGAGATAAACAGGAGTATCCTTGATTCTGCTATATGTTCCGCCAAAATCTCTATAAACTCATCAGACGAATACATACCATACTCATCCCACCAATATGATATCTTATTCTTTTTCAAATATTTAATTATCTGGGAAACGATATTCCCTGGGATTATCCTTTCTTCTTTTTCTCCCTTTTCATTTATTATCTCCTCGGCATAATCCTTGCGAGAATAACTTATAAATACGTCGTATTTCATAATTATAAAGCTTGACCACATTCTTTGCAAAAATTGGCTGATGATTCATTTTTGGTACCACACCACGTGCAGAACTTACTGCCGTTTGATGTAGATGGCACCACCTCATCATTGGTATTTTGATAGATTATACTTCTTGCTATATCCAATGCCCTATCATCAAGTTTTGACTGCTCTACAACTCCCCATATCTGGGTAATCAATACAGGCCAAAAGAAAAATACAGATACTATAGTAGGTATTAATTGCTGACCCCATATCCCTACACTAGCATCAAAATAAATACTATTACCCCTAGGAAGTAACATAATCTTCAACGCCGTTTTCATACCCAATACCGTTTTAAATATACCCCCTTTTGTAATAGAAATATCATAACCTCCACTACTCAATACATCTACTATTACCTCATAACCATCTTTCTGAAATTCAGTCTTTATATGGTCTGCTATAACAGAAATCACAGATGGTGACCCTTGTAAAATCTCTCGTGTGCTAAATGTCCCCATAGCCTTTATTTATATTTTGAATTGAATATATATTATATGCAGCATATAGAACACTCATCTCTACAAGAAGTTCTTTAATTTCTGCCAATTCTTCCTTACTGTATCTTCCTTCCATATCACGGAGAATACCTATAATTTTTTGTGTTTGAGTAACGATTTCTTCATCTGTAACTTGACCATCTTCCATTATATTCTTAAAAGAATCATGGGCTATTACCAGTTCATCTAGATTTAGATTTCCTTCTTTATCAAAAAACATAATGTATTATATTTAATTATTGAAATATGTATATGTGGTATTTATCATGAACTACATTAGGTGGATTATTACATCTACAATTTTTCTCCACAATACTTACAGAACTTCCATTCTGTGTCAACGCCTTTGTGACATTTGGGGCATTTTTTGGCAGAGGCATATCCTATTATAGTATCTCTAGCTGTTTTGTATTGAGCGGTTTCACTCCATTTGAGGATTTCACGCACACGCACAGCACTGAAAGGATGGTCCAATTCCAGTATTTGTGATATCTGCAATGCTTTATTCCATAGCCCATCGTTATATATTTCATCATATTTGTCGGCTTGGAGGGCCCATTCCTGCATATTGAGCGAAGCAGTTATAGACTTTGGTCCACCCGAAAGGCGAGCCATCACACGAGATACCACATCGGCCGATGTTATTAAGCTTGCACATCTATCACAGGAAAGTTCGCTTTTACGTTCCCAATAATAGATAGCATACTTTATAGGTGCTGCAAATGCTCCCAATATCCCCAGTGCATCGGCTCCCGAAAAGATATATCTGGCGATACTATGATATAACACATGGCGGAATAGTATATGACCACATTCGTGGGCGATGATTGCATCTAGTTCTTCATCATTCATCATCTCCACCAGTCCCGATGTTATAGTGATATAAATCCTCGTATCTCCAAACGTCCAAGCATTGGGCATAGGGTCCATCTGCAGATAGAATTCTGGTTCATCTATTCCTAATTTTTCACATATAGGAGGGAGGTGGTTATATAATTGAGGCAGCTGTGTAGGTGATAGGCGTATAGCTGTAGCCATATTAAGTCCATACTGCAACTGTTCAAATCCCAATGCCATCACTTTTTTTACCAATGCTGGAAAGCCGGGTATACTCTCCAACTGGCGAAGTGCTGCTGCGTCTTCTGGGTGTATAAATTCTGATGGGTTAATCATTTTATTCCTTCATTATTTTTCCATTATCACCACTTTACCTATCTTATCTATATAGCCTCACTTACCATCTTTTTTCATATGAGCCAAGCCTTCGGAAAAAGACACTGTATAATCATATATACAAGGGATAACCTCTTTTCCTGTTTTA
This sequence comes from Flavobacteriales bacterium, assembly GCA_017620815.1. Taxonomy (GTDB): domain Bacteria; phylum Bacteroidota; class Bacteroidia; order Flavobacteriales; family UBA1820; genus Merdimorpha. Next base: position 61,444 of record JAGAUI010000037.1, on the reverse strand, counting down.
TCTATATAGCCCCACTTATCATCTTTTTTCACATGAGCCACGCCTTTGGAAAAACTCGAGGCAAAATCATATATAAATTTAACAACCACTTTTCCTGTCTTATCTATATAACCTTCTTTCCCATCTTTCTCAACACTTGCCAAGCCTTCGTGAAATAACCCTGTATCATCATATATACAAGGGACAACCTCTCGTCCTGTCTTGTCTATAAAGCCCCATTTTTTACCTTTCTCTACCCCCGCCAAGCCTTCGGAAAACTCACTTGCATCATTATATATACAAGGTACTATCTCTTTGCCTGTCTTATCTACAAATCCAAATTTTCTTCCTTTAATAACATATGCCAAGCCTTCGTTAAAAAAATCTGTATAATCATATATAAAAGGGGTAACTACATTTCCTATCTTATCTATATGCCCCCATTTTTTACCTTTCCCTACCACCGCCAAGCCTTCGGAAAAATAATATGCTTTATCATACTCACATGGAATAACCTCTTTTCCCGTCTTATCTATATAACCCCATTTGCCATCTTTCTTTACCGAAGCCAAGCCTTCGGAAAATTCCCCTGCAAAATCATATATACAAGGGGTAACCTCTTTGCCTGTCTCGTCTATATAACCATATTTACGACCTTCAACATGCACAATTCCTTCCTTAAAATATCCCACATTACCATAACTATCCATAAAATACACCGTAGCTTTTTCTTCTTTTACTGGAGTGGAAACCGTCTTTGTTGTAGTGGTCTTCTTCTGCTCGGTAGTTACGGCCTTAACTGGGGTGGAAACCGCCTTTGTTGTACTAGTCTTCTTCGGCTCGGTAGTTACAACCTTAACTGGAGTAGAAACCGCCTTTGTTGTAGTGGTCTTCTGCTGCTCGGTAGTTACTACCTTAACTGGGGTGGAAACCGCCTTTGTTGTAGTGGTCTTCTGCTGCTCGGTAGTTACTACCTTAACTGGGGTAGTATCTATCTTCTCTGCCTTCTGTGATGATGGTTTTTCAGTCGCCACATTAGTAGGGATTGAGACATCTTCAACAGGCTTATTTATAGAGTCATTCACCAGTACTACATCGGGAACATCGGGTTTCTCTTCTCCTTTATTACCCCATTCGTTAAAATAAATGATAAAACACAACAATGCTATCCCTACGATAGAAAACAGTGCTATTCCCAACGTATGTTTATGTTTCTTTTTTGGCATAGGAGTAGGTATAGGTGCAATCCCTCCTCCAGCATTTGATTGTTCTTCACGTGTAATAGGTGGTATTTTTATACCCAGCAGACGTGAGATATCATTGGTTACGCTACCAAATGATTCTTCGGGATGTGGAAAAGCATCTATCCAGTTAAGATTTTTAAGATAATACTTTTTGGCACCCTTAAATTTGGTATCTGTCAGGCGGAAAGTGAGTATTGGTTTTTTATCTTCGCTGGCTATCTCTATCTCCCTATTCACTTGGTCGGAACAGTTGTAGTTTTCTGAAAAAACTACCAACATCATTCTACTCTCTTCCAATCCCTCTACTATCTTCTCGGCCCATACAGCTGTTTTATCTACATCTCTATACGCCACAAAACACCTTATCTTGTGCTGTTCTAGATATGCACATAGACCTTCAACTACCTTCTTGTCTTTGGTCGAATAACTTATAAATACGTCGTATTTCATATATATACCACTATTTTATTCTTATCTATTTTAACTCGCAAGATACACATTATTTTGCTCTTGCACGCAATTCAGGAACATATTTTAGATAAAATTATTCCATCCTTTTTCTATCTCACCCTCACCCCATTAAGACCATCAAATTTCTATACAAGTAATACATTTTAAGAGCAAAAAATCGTAAGTTTGCTAGACGATAAACTATAAACATATATATACAAAATATCATGAAGAAAGCATTATTCATTTTCACAGTATTTCTCTCTTTTGCTACATTGTATGCACAGCAACCACGAGCAGAATATCCTCGTCCGCAATTTGAACGTGATGCATGGATAAACCTTAACGGGGAGTGGAGTTTCACTCTTGACCTAGCAGACACAGGTCATGAACGTGGATATATCAACAGTCAAGGCTTTGACGGGAAAATCATCGTACCTTTTGCTCCCGAAAGTAAACTATCTGGCATTGCCCATACAGAATTTATCAATGCCGTATGGTACCAACGCGACATTCAAATCCCTGCTGAATGGACAGGCAAGAACATCAAACTGAATTTCGGAGCAGTGTATTATGAATCTGAAATCTACATAGACGGAAAATTTGTAGGACGTCACTATGGCGGTTCAGACTCTTTTTCATTTGACATCACACCTTTTGTTGCCGATGGAAAGAAACACAGCCTAGTGGTTCATGCAGAAAGCGACCTACGTTCAGAAAACCTTCCTGCTGGTAAACAATCACAAAAACTCTATTCGCACGGTTGTATGTACACACGTACCACTGGTATATGGCAGACAGTATGGATGGAAGCCGTAGATAAATACGGACTAGAACGTGTACAGGTATTCACAGACATAGACCAAAACAAACTGATAGTAACCCCTACATTCTATAACCTATCAAACGGCAACCGCTTTATCATAAGTGTAAAAGACGGCAACAAAGTAGTCGCCAAAACAGACGTAGTCGCTGCACAGGGCATTCCTGTTGTAATACCTATCAAAAAACCTAAACTATGGAGTCCATCTTCACCATTTCTATATGATGTGGTGTATGAAGTAAAAAATACATCGGGAGAAGTCCTAGATAAAATAGACGCCTATGTAGGTATGCGTAAAATCCACATAGACGGCACCAAGATTTACCTGAACAATAAACCATACTACCAACGCCTAGTCCTAGACCAAGGTTTCTATCCCGATGGCGTATGGACAGCACCTTCAGACCAAGCATTGAAAAAAGACATAGAGATGTCTATGGCTGCTGGATTTAATGGAGCTCGCCTACACCAGAAGGTATTTGAAGAGCGTTTCTACTATTGGGCAGACAAACTAGGCTACCTAGTATGGGGAGAGATGGCCTCATGGGGTAAGAATTCCAGTGCAGTAGCAGCTGCCCGTAACTTTATATCTGAATGGACCAATATCGTGGTAAGAGACCGCAACCACCCTGCTCTGGTCACCTGGACGCCATTCAACGAAGAATGGGCAGATACCAGCAACGAAATGGGACGTTTCTTTACAGATGTATATGAATTAACCCGCAAACTAGACCCTTCACGCCCTGTAAATACCATAAGCGGAGGTCTATATGTGATATCAGATTTCTGCACCACACACAGTTATCAGCAGGACGCTGCCAAACTACACACCATGCTCTATGACGGCAAGAAATTCTACCAGCCACAGATGCCCGGCAAAGTACATAAAAACACCCTTACACATCTATACTATGACGGTAAAGTCCCATACATCATAGACGAATTTGGAGGCATTAAATGTGCCGAAGCCAACCCTTCCAAAGGCGACTCTTGGGGATATGGAGATGCAGCTATCACCAAGGAAGATTTCTATAAACGTCTGGAATCACAAGTGAAAGCCATCATCGACCATAGCGACAAGATATGTGGTTTCTGCTACACACAACTCACAGACGTGGAACAGGAACAGAATGGTGTTTACTATTTTGACCGTGGCGTGAAATATGATATGGAACGCGTACGCAAGATATTCCAGATGGCTCTTCCAGAAGAAGGACAGAAAGAAAAATAACCATCTCTAATACATCTCACATAGACATATAAACTCATAAACATATAAGACATTGGACACAAAAGACATTAAACAGATACGTGAGGAATTCTCCCGTCATTTTGCCACAGAGGGAGAGTTGTACACTTCACCCGGTCGTATAAACCTCATAGGTGAACATACAGACTACAACGGAGGATTTGTATTTCCTGGTGCCATAGATAAAAGCATGATAGCAGAAATCAAACCCAATGGCACAGACAAGATACGTGCATATTCGGTGGACTTGAAAGACTATGCAGAATTTGGTCTAGAGGAAGAGGACAAACCATCGGCTTCGTGGGCTTGTTATATATTTGGTGTGGCTCGTGAAATCCTTAAACGCGGTGGTGTGGTAAAAGGATTTGATACGGCATTTGCTGGAGATGTTCCACTGGGTGCAGGTATGTCTTCATCGGCGGCACTGGAATCTACCTATGCCTATGCTCTTAACCATATATTCAATGATGACAAGATAGACAAATTTGAGCTAGCTCGTATAGGTCAATCTACCGAACACAACTACTGTGGAGTAAAATGTGGCATCATGGACCAGTTTGCATCGGTATTTGGAAAGAAAGGAAATCTTATGCGTCTTGACTGCCGTTCTATGGAATTCACTTATTTCCCGTTTGACCCAGAGAAATATGGTTATCGCCTGGTACTACTGGATTCGGTAGTAAAACACGAATTGGTGGGTTCTCCATATAACAAACGCCGCGAATCCTGTGAACGTGTATCTGCACTACTGGGACAGGAGACATTACGCGGAGCCACTATGACACAGCTAGACGCTATCAAAGGTCAGATTTCTGAAGAAGACTATATGCGTGCCCGCTATGTCATAGGTGAGGAAAAACGAGTGCTAGACGTATGTGCCGCACTGGAGGCTGGCGACCTAGAAACAGTAGGCGAACGCATGTATGAGACTCACTGGGGAATGTCCAAAGACTATGAGGTGAGCTGTGAAGAACTAGACCTGCTAGCTACCATAGCTAGAGAATGTGGCGTGGCAGGCTCACGCATTATGGGAGGAGGATTTGGTGGTTGTACTATCAATCTGGTAAAAAGCGAGCTATATGACACATTTATCTCTACTGCCAAAGAAAAATTCAATGCCTCATATGGTCATTATCCCAAAGTATATGATGTCATCATTTCAGATGGTGCTCGTAAACTAGAACTATAACCATAGATTTTAATTCTGAAAACAAATATGAAAAAATTAGCAATTATGGCATTAGCATGTACTATGATGGCCGCCTGTGATAAAACAGAAGCCCCAGTGCTCTTCCCTGTGGAAGATTTCCAGACTACGGTAGAGGGGAAAGATGTCTCTCTATACACTCTCACATCGGGAGATATAACTATGCAGGTTACCAATTTTGGTGCGAGAGTTGTCGCTCTATGGACACCAGACCGCAATGGGAAATATGAAGATATAGTCCTAGGATATAACAACATAGACAACTATGTCAATAACCCCGGAGAACGTTTTCTAGGTGCTGTGGTAGGCCCTTATGCCAATAGAATAGCAGGAGGCACATACACCATAGGCGAAGAAGTCTATAATTTCCCTCAGAACAACAACGGTCAGACTCTCCACGGAGGTCTTAAAGGTCTAGACATGGTAGTATGGGACGTAAAAGAGGTAACTGAAAATTCAATAGTGCTGTACTATCTACGAGAGGATGGACAGGACGGTATGCCCGGCAACCTATCCATCACTATGACCTATACCCTTACTCCCGAAAACGAGTTCAGAGTAGATTACACTGCCAGCACAGACAAATCCACCCATGTTAATATCTCCCACCACTCTTTCTTTAACCTTAAAGGCGAAGGCAACGGAAGCATAGAAGACCTAGTGATGGTAATCAATGCTTCGGGGATAACACCTGTAAACGAAGTACTGATACCTTCGGGAGAGATTATGGATGTTACAGGCACACCATTTGACTTCCGTACACCTCACACCATAGGAGAGAGAATAGGAGCAGATGACATACAACTGGGTTATGGCAAAGGCTATGACCACAACTGGGTGATAGACCGCAAGGGAGATGGAGTAGAGTTTGCTGCATCGGTTTATGAACCTGCATCTGGCAGAAAACTATCTGTCTATACAGACCAAGAAGGTATGCAGTTCTACAGCGGAAATTTCTTTGATGGTTCTACATGTGGAAAATATGAACGTCCATTGCGTTTCCGCGAATCCATAGCTCTGGAGACTCAGAAATTCCCAGATACTCCACACCATGAGAATTTCCCTTCTACTCTACTCAACCCGGGAGAGACTTACACCCACACATGTATATATAAATTTGAAGTCCAATAGATTAAACGTCTAGTTATATGAAAAACATTCGCTTTGCTCTACTTGTATTTTTGGGTTTGTTATCATTGAGCATTTATGCATCTGATAACAAGGATAAAAAACCTATCCCTCATCTTACGACAAGCATCGTAGAGATAGGAAAAGTATCTCCTCGTACACAGATAGCTGGTGCTAGCGGTGAGAGATACCCCGACAAATATGTAATGAGCCTTAACGGCACATGGGATTTCTGGTGGAGTGAAAGCGACGCCACATATAAAGACGATTTTATATCTCCACAGTTCAATAGCGGGGACTGGGATAAAATCCAAGTCCCCGCCAACTGGGAGGTAAATGGCTATGGTACTGCCATATATACCAACCACGGCTATGAATTCAAACCTTACAAACCACAACCTCCTCTCCTACCAGAAAAGAACCCCATAGGCGTATATCGTAAGGTTATAGATATACCACAGGATTGGGACGAAAGAGAGATATATCTCAATATAGGCGGAGCCAAAAGCGGTTGCTATGTATATGTAAACGGCATAGAGGTAGGATATAACGAAGACTCCAAAAACACCGCCGAATACAACATAACTCCATATCTGGTAAAAGGAAAGAACCTCATCGCCTTTAAGATATATAGATGGAGTACAGGTAGCTACCTAGAATGTCAAGATTTCTGGAGAATAAGCGGAATAGAGAGAGATGTATATCTTTTTGCTCAACCCAAAGTTCATATTTTTGATTACAAGATAACACCTATCGTAGAAACATTGGCCGATGATGGGCTTACAGGTAGCGGATACTTTGAACTAGATGTAGTACTTAAAAATAGTCGTGGAGAATCTTCCACAATAGACCTCGCTCTAGGAAAAGACTTGATAGGAGGAGGGGTTAAAACCATAACCATAGATGGTGGAAAAACATCTACCCATAGTTTCAAAATCCCATTTGAAAACTGGAAATTATGGAGTGCCGAAATCCCAAATCTATATAACGGGGAGATAGCTCTGGTAAAAGACGGCCTGCAAAGTGAAAAAATAGAATTCAGATTTGCACCTAGAAAAGTAGAGATAGTAGGTAACCAGCTCCTTGTAAATGGTAAAGCCATCAAGATTAAAGGTGTAAATACCCACGAACACAACCAGCATACAGGTCATGTCATAAGCCGTGAGATAGCAGAATATGACATCAAACTTATGAAAGAAAACAACTTCAATGCCGTACGTTGCAGTCACTATCCACAACCTGCATATTTTTATGAGCTATGTGATGAGTATGGTATCTATGTGTGTGACGAGGCCAATATAGAATCTCACGGCATGTATTACAGCCTTAAAAAAGGAGGGACATTAGGTAACGACCTCCGTTTCTATAATGCTCATATGGCTAGAATTAAAAATATGTACTGGAGGAACAAGAACTACACTAGTATCATATATTGGTCTATGGGAAATGAAGCAGGCAATGGCTATAATTTCTATGAAACATTCCTATACCTCAAATCCATAGAAAAGGTACGCCCTGTACAGCACGAGAGAGCTATCCTAGAATGGAACACCGAGATTTACTGCCCACAGTATCCTAGTGCGTTCACACTTGCCAAATGGGCAGCAGAAGATACCGACCGTCCATATATCATGAGTGAATACGCCCACGCTATGGGCAACAGCACAGGTAACTTCAAAGACCTATGGGATGTAATATATTCTGCCGATAACCTTCAAGGAGGATTCATATGGGACTGGGTGGACCAGGGAATACTCACCAAGGACAGCACAGGTAAAGAATTCTGGGCATATGGAGGAGACTTTGGTGTAAATGCTCCTAGTGATGGTAACTTCCTGTGCAATGGTGTCATAGGCCCCGACAGAAAACCACACCCTGCCATGAATGAAATCAAACACATATATCAGAACCTATGGATTGAGCCTTGTGATGACGGCAAATTCATGGCTATAAATAGAAACTATTTCAAGAAAATAGACCACTACAGCTATGAGATAGTAGCTATCCCTAGTAACTATTCTCATAAGGCAAAACAGAAAACTATTCTTAAAAAGAGAGTAGAAACGTCTATTCCTGCCGATGATACACTTATCATCTCTCTTCCCAAAATCAAGATGGCAGACGGTTATGATTACTATGTAAACTTTGAAGGGGATGGTAGTTGGAATCAGTATAAATTGAATACTGGTAATAAAAAGCATATAGTAAAAACACCTTCTCATACAGCCAAAGTAGAATTTGAGATAGATGCACATACAGGAGCTTTAAAGAAATACACGGTCAATGGTACTTCCTACATAAAAGATGACTTTGGCTTCCGTCCATCATATTGGCGAGCTCCCAATGACAACGACTATGGCAATGGCTCTCCTGCCAAATGGCAACTATGGAAAACATATGGCAAGAATCTTAAACCATCTAGCATTAAGGAAGAAATGATAGACGGAAACAGAGTAATCACTGTCGTCTACCCACTAGATGATTTGAAGTGTGAGAATACCATAACCTATACCATAGAACCCAGCGGAGTCCTTACCATAGATGCACATATGTCTCCTGCCTCTCTAGGCGAAGCACCACGATATGGCATGAGATGGAGAATGCCAAAAGAGTTCTCTCACGTTAAATACTATGGAAGAGGGCCTTGGGAGAATTATTGTGATAGAAAAGACGGTGCTATGAAAGGTATCTACTCTTGTGATGTAAAAGACATGTACTACCCATATGTAAGACCACAGGAGACTGGTCATAGAGTGGACACGCGTTGGGTGGAGGTATTCAATGACAATGGTAGCGGACTAGCCATATGTGCCATGAGCGATAAAGGAATAGCCAATGACGGCGATTGTTTTGAATTTAATACTCTGCATCAAGGGGTAGAGGATTTGGATACAGAAGAGTCTGATGCTCCATACCAATGGACAAACTTTGTAGAGAACGACCCTCATGATGTAGAAAGTGCCCGCAATGTAAAACGCAAGCAAACCCACGCATCAGACATTACCTGCCGCGATTTCACCGAAGTATGTATAGACGCAGCAATGACTGGTGTAGGTGGCGATGATTCATGGGGAGCACAGACATATGATATATATAAGGTACGCACATCGCAAGCACAGAAATTGACATTTAAGATTATCCCATACTAGTATAAATTTATTCTAAATCATAAAAGACAAATATGAAAATACGTCTATTTTCTGCTGTATGTTTATGTGCAGCATTAGTCTTTGTGGCTTGCAAAGAAGAGAAAGCAGCCCCCGCTATCACCCCAGATAGTGAGATGGAAAGAAAGATAGATAAAATTCTATCTGGAATGACCCTAGAGGAGAAGGTAGGACAGATGGCACAGATAACCATCACCGCCATTCAAGGTGAAGACGAAAACGGAAATCCTCAATGGAAAGAAGACATGCTGGATTCTGTCATCTCCAAATACAAGGTGGGCTCTATCCTCAACGTTATAAGTGCCCAAGCACAGAATCGAGACCTCACTGCTAGTATGATAAATGAGCTTCAGGAAAAATCCATGAAGGATATAGGCATACCCTGTCTTTATGGGCTTGACCAGATACATGGAGCCTCATACATAGCCGATGCCACTCTCTTCCCCCAAGAAATCAATATAGCAGCTACGTTTGATAAAAAGCACGCCTTTAATATGGGTGAAGTAACGGCTTATGAATCTCGTGCTGCACTTGTCCCTTGGACATTTTGCCCTACACTGGATTTGGGACGCGACCCTAGATGGCCCAGACTATGGGAGAGCTATGGCGAGAGTGAGTATCTACAGTCTCAAATGGGGGTAGCTCACACCCTAGGTCTTCAAGGCAACAACCCAAATGACATAGACCCTTACCATATGGCTGCTTGTATAAAGCACTACATGGCATATGGTGTCCCCGTCTCTGGGAGAGATAGAACACCTTCTTCGGTAGGAGAGATAGATATGCGTGAACGCTATTTTGAACCATTCAAGGAGTGTATTCAAGCAGGAGCTTTATCACTTATGGTGAACTCCAGTAGCAATATAGGTATGCCTTTCCACGCAAACTATGAACTACTCACCGTATGGCTTAAAGAAGAACTCAACTGGGATGGAATGATAGTAACAGACTGGGCAGATATAGACAACCTTTACACCCGCGAACGCATAGCCTCCAGCCGCAAAGACGCTGTACGCATAGCTGTAAACGCAGGCATAGATATGTCCATGATTCCCAACGACTGGCAGTTCTGTAACTATCTGGTAGAACTGGTAAACGAAGGTGCTGTGCCACTTTCCCGTATTGACGATGCCGTACGCCGCGTATTGAGACTTAAATTCCGTTTAGGCCTTTTTGATAATCCTTCGTGGGATTTGAGTAAATATGAAAAATATGGCAGTGAAGAATTTGCCCAGAAATCATACCAAGCAGCTGTAGAATCTCAAGTACTGCTTAAAAACGAAAATAACCTTCTTCCTCTTAAAAAAGGCACAAAGATTCTAGTAACTGGCCCTAATGCCGACAACATGCGAGTTCTCAACGGTGGTTGGTCATATACTTGGCAAGGGGACAAGGCAAATGAATACACACAACACTTTAACACCATATATGAAGCCCTTTCAAACGAATATGGCGTATCAAATGTAAAATATATCCCCGGTGTGTCTTATCTGCCCGATAACCAGAACTGGGAAGGAGAAAAATACAGTGATGAAAGTATCAATAAAGTTGTAGGAGCTGCCAAAAACTATGATGTCATAATAGCCTGTGTGGGAGAAAACAGCTACTGTGAGACTCCCGGAAATGTAGAAGACATAAATCTATCTCAAGGCCAGAAGAGTTTGATTAAAGCCCTATCAAAGACAGGGAAACCTATCATCCTCATATTAAACGGAGGTCGTCCTCGCATCATCAACGACATAGAACCCATAGCCGATGCTGTGGTAAATATCCTTCTTCCAGGGAACTACGGTGGGGACGCTCTTGCTGCCCTTATATCTGGTCGTGAGAACTTCAGCGGGAAACTACCCTACACCTACTCAAAATACATCAATATGCTATCTACTTATGACTATAAAGTATCTGAAGTATCGGCAACGATGGAAGGCGTGTACAACTATGACGCCCGCATAGATGTCTTATGGCCATTTGGTTATGGGTTAAGTTATACTACTTTTAAGTATAGCGACATTAAGGTCAATAAAGAAAACTTCAATGCCGATGATATACTAGAATTTGAGGTAAAAGTTACCAATACCGGCAATGTTGCTGGTAAGGAAGCAGTACTACTATATTCCAGTGATATAATTGCCAGCCTAGTGCCAGATTCTAGAAGGCTAAGAGCATTTGAAAAGATAGAATTACAGGCAGGTGAAAGTAAAATAGTGAAATTGGCGGTGCCTGCCAGAGACCTTGCATTTGTAAACTATGATAAAAAATGGACTCTAGAAAAAGGTGATTTCCGTATCCAGATAGCCGACCAAGTAGTTACGGTTCACTGTGATAAAACCGTAGTATGGGACACTCCAAATATAGATTAGCATCCTTTTCAACTATAACATAGGAGTCATACTGAAAAGCCGCACCCTTTCAGGGTGCGGCTTTTCAGTATGACTAGTAATCAGATATTTACTCTACCACATGGTGTCCTTCGCCTAATGATACGCTCTTACCACAAGGCAGGATTACTTCTGCACTGTGTCCTTTGGGGACATCTACTTCCACTATGGTCTTTTCTCCTTCTACTTTTACATCTACATTTATTACTCCTCCACCAGATACCATCATAGTAGCACTAGCATGAGTGAGATAACCCATCTGTGGTTTTACACAGAAAGTCTTAAATGCTGGTGATGTAGGCGTTATTCCACACACTTTCTGACTCATCATAGTAAGAGGGCCTCCACTCCAAGCGTGATTTATGGTTCCTCCGCCAAATCCTTCGGCTCCTATACCCCATCCTTCAAAAAGTGTGGTATAATCTTCATAAGCCAACATCTTGGCATAGCGGTCGTGTATGCGTTGAAGAGCAAATGTGTCTTCGCCTAGCATATAGAGAGCTTCCAGTACATATTTTTCCATGTATGGACTAGCGTGATACTCTTTTTTAAGAGCCTCTATTATGTGTGGATAGTACTCTTTATTGGCTAGACCAGATACTACGGCCATTGCCTGTGCACGGTCATCATCGGCACCTATGTGTTCTTTTGAGCGGTACACCCTTCCATTCCAGAACGCCTCATCAAATCCCTTTTCTATACCCTTCATTAGAGTATCTATCTGTGGGATATCCTCATTTCTGCCTACCATACGTGCAAATTCTTTTTCGGCCTTAAGAGCTAGATAATACCAGCAAGAGGTAAGTACTCCCATGTCTATATCCTCTCCCCAATCTCCCCAGTTCCATTCGCCTTTACGCAATATGGTCATACCTTTTTCATCTACCTGCCATACATCATGTAAATAACGATGCAAACGAGGATAAATATCAGCTACAAAACTGCTATCTCCACTATAATAATACTGCGTATAAAAACCATACCATCCCACCGATGCCAACATCTGCAATGGTAATTCTGTATTCCAACTGCCAGATGGCACAGGAGAGTATATAGTACCATTTTCTCGTTGATAGTTCATCAGCTCATATATACCCTTTTTAGCCAGTAATTGAGACGATGGAGACAAAGCATAAAACGCCTCTCCCAATTCGTTTACAGCATCACCCCACCACTGTGCACGTTCGCGGTCGGGGCAGTCCATATATGTATCACGCATGGTAACATATAGTGTACGAGCAGAACGTTTCCACACTTCGTTAAGGAATGGGTCATCACATGTAAACGCCCCTACAAATTCGGTGTCATAACCCGTCTCACGATATTTTACACTCATCACTTTTACGTCATCTGGGATAATATACCATACATAATGTCCATTCATCCAACCTAGATTCTCATATTCCTGTACACCACTAGTAGTGATGTATTCCCCGCGAACGTTTTTCTCACTACCGCCATTATAGTTGTCGGTCATTATACGCACAGTATCTCCTCCATCTACACTAGATAGCTGTATGTATGGTGTTACATGGCAGTTATATGGCAGACGACATTTAAGCGTATCTCCACAACGCATAGTATCTACATATTCTTTAAGACCATAGTCCTTCCACATAGGGATAGGACGTGCCACGAGTGTACCATAGGGGATACTATCTAGCTCTATCGCCTGTGGCAGGGAGATATCACTCTCTTCTTTATACCAGTCATTTATACCTAGACGTGCGTCATAACGTATGTTGCTCTCTGGCAGACGATAGTTAGGATGTGGAGCATCGGTATCGCTGTATGCGTCATACACACTGCTCGTCCAAGTAGTATCACTGCATATGATTTCGTTTTGGCTCTGTGCATCAAATAATAATCCCGCACGTCCACTGCTATTATGACTGAAACCATCTTTACCCCAGTACCACATAAGTATAGCTATGGTGTTTTTTCCTTTTTTAAGATATGGAGCTATGTCTATAGTATCATAATATGTACCTTCGGGCATAGGGCCACGTTTAAGCCCCCCTTCAAATACCACCATTTCTCCATTTATCCATAACCAATACTTACTATCTACCGCTATACGGGCTATCATCTCATCGGGCAGGGATGAAATGACAGGAGTATGACGATACATAATCCACGTATTGGGCTTATGACTGCAAGAGGAGGCTGTTATCCATTTGCCCTTTATAGGAGCATTAAGACTGTCATAGCTACTGCTACACGATGACAAGCATACAGCCATCATTACTATTATAAAAAATCGTTTCATAATGTTTTTATTGTCTTATAATTGTTATTTCTTTTGGTGCTTCTATTTCGGTTTTTATTTCGCCGTTTTCCATCACACGATGCTCAATTCTTATAGCTCCATATGGGGTAGGATATGTTCCTTTTACCCATTTAAGATGTCCTAAATGAGGAATAATACGTACCTTACGGCAAGCAGTATCCATCACCTCTACACCCAATACATGATGAGACAACCACGATGTAGGCCCACTCGCCCAACCATGACACAGACTATGACGGAAACCTTTATAACAATACGCTCCGAAGTCCCCATGTATATCTATACCACCCGCAGGTACTATCTGGTCTATAGGGCTTGCGTTTTCTATCCATCTTAAATCAAAATCCTCCCAGAACGATGTCGCTCCCATTTTAAGCATACCTCCCCAATAGCGTTTGATAATATCCATAGCCTCTTTATGATGCGAAGCCTTTGCTAGTGCTTCACACATGAAATAACCATAGAATGTAGAGAAACCATCGGTAGTGTTTTTTTCTATAATACTGGCGGCTTGATGGCTATCTATTGCCCCACACAATGAGAGTAATGATACGGCCTGTTTCTCACCTATGGGATTGGTATTCTTTTTTACAAAATCACGAGCCACTTTCCTGGCAGCAGCAAATGTCTTCTGATGATATGAATGACATTTATCTGCCAATGCCTCATTCCCCAGTATGCGACATAGTTTCTCCCCGCTAGAGAGTGTCATCACTGTAAGTGCTTGTAATCCTGCATCTACCGCCATAGTATTGGCATTGGAAGGCCAGTCTAGGAAACGCGTACCTCCTAGATGTTCACGACCGTCTTTATCTATGGTAGAGATAATCTGTTCCACAAGTGGATAAAGATAATCCGCCTGCTTTTGCAGATATGTGATATCACCCGTGTACTCATACCATTTCTCGTGAAGAAGTATCCACCACAATGAATAAGAGCTAATGCCATTCATCCACCCCGGTAGAGGCGTAGCATCTCGCGTGAGGTCTAAGCTACGGGGGATAATATCATCGGCACCATATATAGAGAGGATAGACATGACTTCGGGCATCATATCTCCTATCCATACCAGACGGTCGCGTTTTATCCCATCCCATAGATAATCCTGCATACATAGATGAACTGTTCTAGCACCTACATCCCATATCCTGTTAAGCAGGCTATCATCACTCTCAAATGAACCAACACGTTCTATATCTCTATACACAGATACTGCTCTTATTTCTCTTAAAAAAAGTGTGGCATTATCATCTAGAGTTTCTATACGCAAGAATCTGTATCCCGTATTGCCTATTTCTGCCACCCCCAACCAAGGGACTTTCACATCTAGACAACGCATAGCGTGGTCATTGGTAGCTCCTTTTTCTCCTTCACGACTCATGGCTTCGCTCACACTCTCTCCAAATGTGATATGAAGATTCTGTGGCCCCGCAGTAGGAGACATACCTGTTACTATCTGCAGCCCTCCGTGCAGTTCTTCCCCATAGTCAAGTATGATAGTAGCACGCCCTTTTATAGCACATACATCATCATTACTCAAAGTGGACTGTCCTATACCCTTTTTAAGCAGACGTTCTACGTTACTCACATCTCCAGTACATGACACCACCCTTGATGGAGAAACATACTCCCTCACTAGATTACTCTTCTGTGCTACAACTGTGAGTGAGAGTAGCAAGAAAGATAAAAAGAATGTTTTTCTTATATCCATACTATTACTTTTGGTATTTTTCTAGATGAAACGCCACAACTAGGTCGTCCAATTGTTTATCACTCATACCCTCGGGGATAAATCCTGCTGTACGTGCCGTGAGATATATCTGTGCCGATTTACTAAGTGTGTCTATCACATCAAAACAATCCACTACGTCGGCTCCTGTAGCTAGTATTCCATGTTTCTCCCAGAATACTACATCGTGATTTTTGAGTTGTTTTATGGTGGAACGTGCCAAATCCATAGTTCCCGGTATCTCATAAGGCACTATTCCCACTCCTCTAGGAACTATAATACGGCATTCGGGAATCATACTCCACAGCATATGAGTAATGTTTTCACTATCCAGCCAATGTGTATCATGAGTGAGAGCTATAAGGTCGGTAGGATGTGTGTGTAGCACCACCCGTGAATCCCTTCCTATCTCTCTCATATAGTCATGCATAGAGAGATGTGATGGCAGTTCAGATGTAGGACGCACAGGGTTTTTATATATGATTTCATAGTATGAACCATCATCACTTATACGTATAAGCGAACCATTATCCCACACATCACTGGACACATAACGCATACGTTTGCCTGTACCTGTAACATAAAACACATCTCCACATAGATGGGACATTACCACTGGCAGTTCTACACGAGGACTTATAGCAGGGACTTTTTTTTCATCATCTCTGAGAGCATGAGTCACACATACCGATATATTTCCTCCGTTGTATTCCGCCCAACCGCGTTGCCATAGATAACCTGCGACTTCGGCTATTTTGGCTATTTCTTTATTAAGGATTATGTTTTCTTCTATCATATTACACATAACTTAAATGTTTCCCTAGCCCAATATATTGGGTAAAAAGGCAGATAGTATAAGTATCGCCATTCCTATGGTAAGCACATAGGCAGTAGAACGCCCAGCTCCTTTCCATTCGCGGAGGATTATACCCCACACATTACTGAACACTACATTGAGTGCCATGAGAATACTCCATGAAAATGCTAGCATGACGGGAGATGATGCCAGAAAGCTCTTGCCCATACCCAGCCCAAAGAACTGCGAATACCATAGCCCCCCTGCCAATGCACATAGTAAGACATTTGGTACTAGAACACTGCTGTTACCATAGTCTGAGAATGTATGATTTTTAACGTTTTGGTAGAGGCAATACACAGCATTGGTTATAAATCCTCCCAGTGTTACCATCATAGTAGTAGGTAGAGTCTTGAATAATTCGTTAGCTCCATCTACCACTAGTGCCTCGCCAGACTGTAGTCCTAGATTAAAACACGCACTCATCACACCTGCCAGCAATGCAACTGCCAGACCTCGTCCCAATGCAAAGTCTTTGACTGCAGCTTTTTTCTCCTCTTCGCTCATGTTTTTGGCTCGCATACTACCGGCATATCCTATCACAGCTATACCCGCAATGGTTACAGATACTCCTACCAGAAGTATAAGACCACTACCCTCCAGTAAGTTCTCCCCTGCTATGAGTGCTGGTATTATAGTTCCAAATGCCGAACACGTACCTAGTGCTATACTCTGCCCTAGAGCAACACCCAGATACCTCATTGAAAGTCCAAATGTAAGTCCGCCTACACCCCACAACATACCATAAAACGCAGCATGCAGTGCCGATGATGGAGAGGTAGAAATTATCTGCCATAGGCTACTGCCTTCGGGGACAGCAAGCATTGCCCCCATATATGGAAATACTATCCACGCAAATACACCTTGCACCAGCCAAAAACTCTCCCATGACCATTGTTTGATTTTATTGATAGGCACATAGGAACTGGACTGCCCAAAACTACCCACCGCTATGATGAGTAATCCTATGATTATTTCCATACTATACTCGTTTTGAAGTTACTGTCTGTTCATATTTTTCTATTTCGAGGATATAGCTTTCGCCTACAGGCACATTCATCTTCATACAGAACATATCCCACACCGCCTGCCAAGGCATACTCTTGAGCTCTTCTTGCACAGCTAGACGTTGGAAATACTTACCGCTATCTTCATACTGGTTGAGCAATAGCTGTGGTTCTAGCAATGCCTGCAAAAATGCCTTTTGTGTGGCTCTACAACCTATCACATATGCTCCTATGCGGTTTATCGTTGCATCAAAATAGTCTAGACCTATATGAACACGCTCTAGTGCATCGCTGCGTACTATCTCTCTTGCTAGGTCTAGCAAATCATCGGTCATAGTAACCACATGGTCACTATCCCATCTCACAGGACGGCTCACGTGGAGCATTATCTCGGGAGTGAACAGTAGCAGTGAAGATACTTTATCGGCTATACTTTCTGTAAGATGGAAATGACCTGTATCCAGTGTTACTATCTTGCCTTTTTTGGCTCCATAACCTAGATAGAAATCATATGAACCCACAGTGTAATTCTCCAGCCCTATACCAAAGAGTTTGGCCTCTATGCAGTCTTTCATATTTTCATATTTGATAGAAAATATATCATCCAGACTCTCTTCCAGTATCTTACGGTATCTCAAACGATTAACTGGTACTTCTTTACTTCCATCGTGTATCCATAGATTCATCATACAAGGGTCGCCCTGCCTTTTTCCCATCTCTTCGGCTATGGCTCGGCATGCTTTGGTATGGCGTATCCAGAAATTGCGAATGTCATCATTGGGGTGGGATAATGTCATATCTCCGCTTTTCGGGTGGGAAAATGATGTACTATTGAAATCTAGGTACATGCCATGTTCATCTGCCCACTGCATCCAACCCTCAAAATGTTCTGGCAGCACCTCATCGCGGTCCACCTTCTTCCCTCCAAATTCGCCATATATCTCGTGTAGATTAAGACGATGTTTACCTCCTATAAGTGATGATGCCTTGAGAATATCTTCTCTTAACTCATCTACATTGCGGGCTCTTCCAGGATAATTACCCGTTACCTGTATCCCTCCAGAAAGGCTCTCTCCTTGTGCTTCAAAACCTGTTACATCATCGGCTTGCCAACAATGTAACGACAACGAAATCTTTTCCAGTTTTTCTAGTGCAAGGTCTGTATCTACACCTAGTGCTGCATAACGTTCTTTGGCACTCTGGTATGCAGACAAAATATCTGTATCTTTCATATCTATATGTTTTGTTTAGTTAAATAATTATCTTTTTGGATTATATGTGATAGTCTCTATCCCACTAGCTATTGCCCTACGCATATCCCATCGAGAGGATACGATACCTGCATATCTAGCTTGGAGCATTATATTACCTATGGCTGTAGCTTCGGCAGGGCCTGCTACCACTGGCATACCTATTGCATCGGCTGTCATTTGACACAACAGAGCATTTTTACAACCTCCTCCTATCACATGCAGACGTTCTATAGGATGAGGAGACATCCTTTTCAACACTTCCAATACATGAGCATAACGAGATGCCAGCGATGCAAATATACATCTCACATATTCGGCATGGGTAGAAGGAGCTTTAAGACCTTTTTCTTTACAATATGTATTTATAGCCTTTGGCATATCTTCTGGACATGTGAACAATTTATGGTCTGGCTCTATGAGTGTAGTAAAATATGATGCACTATGTGCCATCTCTACTATCTCGGGATAGGAATATGTATAACCTTCTTTCTCCCAACTACGCATACACTCTTCTAGCAACCACATTCCCGTTATGTTTTTCAGGAAACGAGTCGTTGCATCTATACCTCCTTCGTTGGTGAAGTTTTCTTCCATAGACTCCTGCGTGATGATAGCTTCACTGCTCTCTATTCCCATCAGACTCCACGTTCCACTAGACAGATATGCAAAATTCTCATCTGCCGATGGGACAGCCGCCACAGCCGATGCCGTATCATGCCCAGCTACGGCTACCACAGGTATGGGAGGTAGTCCCGTCTGCCTACACACTTCATCACTTAAATTACCCACCAGTGTGCCCGGCATTACTATATCTGGGAACAAAGATGGATACACTCCTGCCTCCTTAAGCAGTTCCCCATCAAATGTCTTATCCCTAGGATTGAGTATCTGTGATGTAGATGCATCGGTATATTCACACACCATATTGCCAGTGAGCATATATGAGAGCAGGTCTGGCATAAACAGCACTTTGTGGGCATTTTTAAGCGGAGAGAAGTCTTCTTTTGCTGCACGATACATTTGGTACAGAGTATTAAAATCCATCACCTGTATCCCTGTCTTTTGATAAACAGTATCGCGTGGTATGTGAGTAAAGAACTCATCGGCAGCTCCTATGGTATATGGGTCGCGGTATGAGCGTGGCAATCCAAGTATAGTACCATCCTCCCCTATACAACCATAGTCCACGCCCCAAGTATCTATTCCTATTGATTGTGGTATGATACCTCTTTTGGCACACAGTTTAAGGCTATACACCAGTTCTGAATACAGACGATATATATCCCAATAGTATTTGTTATGTAGCGAGAGTATAGCATTGGGGAAACGATGTATTTCTTCTATAGTGAGTCCTTCACTGCCTAGACATCCTATGACAGCACGGCCACTAGTAGCCCCCAAATCAAATGCCAAAAACTTGTGAGTAGTCATAACTATATGAGTTTATGTGGTTCTGCCATCAAATGTACAGATATTTGTCGTACCAATTTCTTGATTTGGTATTTTTTTATCTCTTATTTATGTTAAAATCTTTCCGTAGTTTTATCATAGGCTATCTTCCTCTTAAAAACTATCCCCGCACGCGTGCGGGGATAGTTTTGAAATCATTCTAATGGCTAGTATTTATGAGGTGTGGATTCTATCTCGTCTTGAGTGATTTTGGTTTTGTCCATCGCCCTCCATGCATACACTATATATGCCAGCACAAATGGGATAAGCAGCGATACACACGACATGACCGTCAGTGTGAAACTACTTGACGAACTATTGGCTATAGTTAGCGAACTTTGAAGGTCGGTAGATGAAGGGTAGTATGCCGTTCCATTAAATCCTGCTATGAAAAATACGCTCATAACCACCAGTACGGTACCAGTACCTGCTGTCCATATACCATAACGAGATGTGGTGAAAGCCCCTGCCCATAGTCCCAGCAGCACACCCACCACTCCTACCAGCAACATAACTATCACCGCTGGCATATCTAGCAGGTTGTGCAGGTATTTGTACTCTTCCATAAATACCACTCCTGTTTCATCTACTGCATATCCATCCCTCAGCAGGAGGATTACTACCCATGCTATAAAGCACACTAGGAATGGCAATGCAAAAACACGTATGGCACGACGCATCTTTTCTTCTAGACTGTCATCCTGTACGTTATTGATTATATAAAGTGCTCCCAGTATCCCTGTAAGCCCCACTAGTGCCAATCCCAATAATACAGCATGTGGACTAGATAGAGCCTCTAGCCCTCTCCACGAGTTCCCCCATGTGCTTATAACAGGTGCAGCACTATCTAGGATAGCCATCTTGTTCACCACAAAATCACTACCTGTAAAGAACGTTCCTACCGCCACCCCCACTACAAATGGGGCTAGAAAACCATTGGCTACTAGAGCTATGCGGAAACCTTTTACTCCTAGTAGGTTGTCTTTTTTATTGAGGAATTCATATGATACGGCTTGGAATACAAATGTCAATAGCAGAAGTATCCATACCCAGTATGCACCACCGAAGCTCGTGCTGTAAAACAATGGGAATGACGCAAAAAACGCCCCACCAAATGTAACAAGAGTCGTAAATGCCAGTTCCCATTTACGTCCCGTAGAGTTTACCACCATATTTTTTTCTATGGCAGTAAGACGAGGGTTTACAAGGTGCAGATTGGCTCCCTGTACAAACATCAGGAACACTAGCAATCCCCCTAGTAGGGATATCAAGCACCACCAGTAGTTTTGTAAAAATATATATGACATAGTTTTTCCTGTTTATATGATTATTCTACTTCGGGACCTTTTTTTATGGCATTTATCATTATCCTTATCTCTATGATAAGAAATAGTGCAAATACCGCCAAGAACACAAAGAAAGTAGTCTGTACAGCGGCTAGACTTACACTGGAGGTCGCCACATTTACTGGTAGGAGTCCCTGTATGGTCCACGGCTGACGGCCTACTTCAGCCACTATCCAGCCCACCTGTCCTGTGAGATATACTAGCGGCACCGAAAGCATTGCCACCCACTGTAACCATTTTGTTTTTTCTATATGTCCTTTATATCCATACCATAACACCAGCAGCAATACCAACGCTAGGAACATACCTCCGCCTACCATCACACGGAATGACCAATAAACCATATCCACTGGTGGTATCACGTCTTCGGGTTTTTCTAGATACCCATAACCCATATACTGCACATTCTCCTCCAGAACGCCACGTGCTAGTGCTGCCGCATCTGGGTCTGTGTCTTTAAGGTTGCGATATTCTTCTAGAGATGAAAGAGCCAGACGCCCCTTTTCCATCTTTTCTGCTACCGATGGTATGACATTGCCTTGGTTATCTGTGTATCCGTTTATGATATCATTTATGCCGGGTACATATCCATCTATATCGTGTGTGGCTAGGATGGAGAGCATTCCGGGTATCTCTACACCTGGCACTATGCTAAACGGAGCACGACGTCCTCCATCTTCAAGACCTTCGGCGGCGGCGAGTTTCATAGGTTGGAATTCGGCGGTGTGGATACCCGATATGTCTCCCGAAAACATCACCGCCAATGTTCCCATCATACCTACTGCCGCACCCACCAATGCACTCTTTCTGGCAAATTCTATTTTTCTACCTCTCAATAGATAATAACAACTCACTCCCACTACAAATACACCACCAGTAACCCAACCACTAGTTACCGAATGTATAAATTTGCTTACTGCCACAGGGTTACTTATCACCTCCCAAAACGCCTCTACCGATGCCATCTCACTACGCACAGTATCGGGATTAAATGTAGTTCCCACAGGGTGTTGCATCCAGCTATTGGCTACCAGTATCCAGTAGGCAGAAATAGATGCTCCTATGCCTGTAAGCCAAGTGGATATAAGATGAAAGCGTTTGCTTACCTTTTCCCACCCGAAGAACATCACCGCAAAAAACGTAGCCTCCATAAAGAAAGCTAGTATTCCTTCTATGGCTAATGGAGCACCAAATATGTCCCCCACAAACCACGAATAGTTGCTCCAGTTGGTTCCAAACTCAAACTCCAGTATGATGCCAGTAGCTATCCCTACCGCAAAATTGATAGCAAAGAGTTTCATCCAGAACTGTGTAGTTTTTTTCCAGTAGTCATCTTTTTTGACTACATAAAGCGTCTCCATTACCGCTATGACCAGTGCCAGTCCCAGTGTAAGTGGGACAAAAAGCCAGTGGTAGGCCGCCGTCATAGCAAATTGGAGTCTAGACCAGAGAAGTACGTCCATAGTTTAATCTGTTATTAAATTTAATGTATCATTGTTGTCTATATAGTCGGGATTTACAAGATGATTTCCCACCATCTCACTCTTCTGCACATCACTCATGCCAGACATCACAGGGCGGAAAAAGAAAACTCTCAACACAGCAAAAAGTATGACTACCTTAAGAAGAATGAGCCACCATAGCTCCCTCCCCCAAGTCATATTCTTAAACCCATCTCTATAAAATCTCCAGATGGCTTTTATTTTATTTACCACTATTCTCACAGGGTAAAAATACTTAAAAATCTTTTATCATATCACAATTATTTCTCCTTTACATAAAATTTTTCTATACCCATATAGATAAAGCCAAATAAAAACCCCACATGGTTATGTGGGGTTTGAGATGAATCATGTATATATTCAGTTCTTAAAGGCACTACCCATAAATATACGCGGCAGGTTACAACCTATGTAGTTACCCAGTATAGCCCATAGCCAAGCCCCTAGAAGTGGCATTGTAAATTCACCGCTCAACAATGCAACCGCATAATAAAAAGCATCGGCTACACAGTGAGGCAGTCCACATAGTATAAATACTGGCACACCAAAGAGTAATGGCAGATAATGTTTCTCCCTAGCTCCATATACCGCCAGAGTCATTATCATTCCCGTACCAGATGATGTAAGCAAAAGCCCTATCCATGTGGCACTCTCACGAGCAGAAAGTATAGCCGAAAGATTGGCAGTGAGATTATCATTTACACTATAAACAGCTATCATAGCGGCTATAAAACACCCCACAGCATTTCCCGCCAACATCAAGATAAGACGAGGTATTTCTCTCACTGGTAGATATCCCGATTTTCCTGTATAGAGTTGAGCTCCACACATCACCACACTCATCAGCCCAAATGCAAAAAGTATCGCCCCTGCCAGACCTCCCACACGTAGATAGACCAATCCTCCTATACCTATAAGAAGTCCCGCAAAAACAGACATAGATAGAAAATGTTTCATACTATTATTTACCATATATTTATTTCAAGCAGCAAAAATACGCAATTCTCTCGAGTGTACTATATATACCTAGTATCTAGGGAAACCAGCATAGGAGGCTTGTCCTAGTGGCATAGGCTCATCACTCAATAAGCGATACAGCGATTCCGACTCCAATATCTCTCGTGCATCATACTCCACACCATCTACTTTTATAGTGCGGTATATCATTCTTATGCCGTGGCTATAGTCGGCATAGAAGTTACCGTGACGAGTATGTAATGGCTGTTGTACACGTCCATCTGGATGATGCCAACCGTAAATAGCTACATAGCGTTCATGACCTTTGAGGGTATGTATTTTATATGTGAGAACCACATCTTTTTTAAGCCCCGATATGAGTTCTCCATATTTATATCCATATGCTTTATATAGAGCTTTAATGGCGTTGTTACTGTCCTGATAGACTATAGGCTGGCTGTTCCTAGTACCCAACGGACGGAATGGGAATATGTCCAGATGTCCCTGTGAGGCTTCGGCTATGCGGTCAACTATGTATGTAGTAGGCAGGATACAACCCAATGTATCGGCTATGCGTTGTGCTGCCAATGGCCCCATAGGCATTCGCACATAGTCTTTATCATTACCTATGGAGATATAGTCTGGCAGTATCCACATCTCTATCTTATGAGGACGTTTTAATATCTCTACACTATCTACCACTGCAGTAGTAAATACTATCTTGCGTAATTTTTTCATCACACTAGGCACATTACCAGATAGCACCTCATCTACTATCATATCTTCCAGATTCCAGAAAGATGCTGTATCTGCCCTATGTAAGAAATCCAATGCACTCACACTAGACTCTCCACTAGAGAGATAGTAAGGCAGTGTCATAGAGTCCTTGGTAAGGCGGGTGTTTTTACCATATTTTACATTACCGCTTGTTATAAAAAGTCCCATGAAAGCAAGGGATAAAACTAAAATTATCTTTTTCATACCAAAATGTTTTATGGTACAAAAGTAGTCTTTTTTTACCACCAATACCCCATAAACACACATATATATTTATCTAAACATCATATATCTATATCGGTCTCTCCTACGATGTCATACCCTACATATTTTTCTTCTATCTCTTCCCTAGAATACGTATATGTGGAAATAGCAGACAGTGCTTCTTCGGTGGTTATGAAAGAAGACACATCGGGAATTTCGGGGATAGTAGGTATTTCTGGTTTATCTGTTAGGGAGTTGTAACTACCCGTAAAGGCAACGGATTTAAGGTCGGAAAAATAACGTTGCACTTTCCCGAAAAGTTCTCCAAAGGTCTCACCAGACTCTACATTTGTACGGTCTTTAGCTATATCAAATAACACCTTACCCGAAGAATAGTCTGCCGATACATCGCCCGTTATGATGATACCATTATCGGTAATGGCAAGTTTATATTCCCCATTAGATGATGTAGCAGTGAAATCGCCCTTAAATTTAAGTCCTTCGTCTTGGGAGAAATAAAGGTAGTTTATCACACTCCAAAACGAATAAAAACCATCTGTGCCTATCTGCGTACACTCTTGACCGCCTGTAAGGTGTACCATACCATCTGTCGCAACACCCAATAGCTCTATTTTGGCATCAAGTGTGTAGGTAGGGTAAACATCTACACCGCTATCCTCTATCCACATACTCTGGCACTCGTGATTGCTCTCACATATCACACGATAACTTCCCGCCTGTGGTATGTATGTAGATATAGTACGAATGGTGTTTGGCTCTATGGCATAGACAGCAGTATCGGTAAGAGAACCATCTGCATCTATTCGTTGTACCCGCACATTAGTATTACTTGCATCGGTAGATAATCTACCTCCCCCGTCATTCCACGTGATACCACGAGTGTTTCTCACACGGAATGTCATCATACCTGCGTATGGTATCTCCATAGTAGGCAATTCCACCCCTAATGATAGCTCTACACGTCCATCACCCATAGATGATGTTTCACTGCCATTAGAAACATTGCTATTACCTATTGGGTATGTAGTATCTCCTTTGCTTAACAAGTCCTCCAGTGTAGGCAGTACCTCGTTTGAAAAGATTACTTTGTTGCCATCGCCTACCAGTTGTTTTTCTTGGATAGTGAAATCGGCTATCGTACCCTCACAGCTCTCTATCTTTTTGGCAACAAGGGTATCGGTGTCTATAAGCAAATTGTTTAACTTGCCTCCAGAAATTATAGTTTCCCCTGCATCGGTACGTGATTTATCAGATAGAACTATCCTGCCTCCTATCTCTCCTGCGTCCAAGTCAAAATATGTATTCCCATCGACCGATTTTATAACCCCTGTACATAACTCTCTACCATTTATAAGTGTCGTACCATAAGAAGCCGATAGAGTCCTATAACCATCCATCACACTGGATAGTACACCTATGAGAAAATAATAAAACTCACCTTCTATATTATATCTATATGCATCCCTCGATGCTATGATTGTGCCAGAACTATCATTTTTTCCACAACGAGCATATATGTAATATGCTTTGTCATCTTCCAACTCATAGATAGTCCCTCCCATTATATTCCATGTGATGACTTTTTCTTTGTCTAGTCCGAAATGTGAAAGTACGCCATCAGTAAACTCAAACTGCGAAGTATATCCTGCCGCATCTACCGTCATCTGCACACCCTCCAGAGTAAAATTACCCGATGTAGCTCCCACATTAAGCACCATCGTCTCTACCGTTTCGGGACGTATCTTACCCCCTATGAAATACCCATCACTATCAAATGTCATATCTATCACCTCGGCAGTAGTACGGGTATTGCGGCGGGCTCTTGAAAGGTCTTTGAGTTTATTGTGGTGTATCACCCGTGAGTTTTCAACTGTTTCCTTGACTATTTGTTCCATGAAAGAAGCAGGAGCGGCCTTTCCTAGTGTGAGGTTATATGACCATGGTCTGTAAACATCTCTATTTACAGCCATCACACGCAATGCAAGTACTTCATCGGTTATATCACTATCATAGATATGGATATAATCACCTACCATGAAAGCATGTCCAGTATCTCCTACTGGGAAATAAC
This sequence comes from Flavobacteriales bacterium, assembly GCA_017620815.1. Classification (GTDB taxonomy): domain Bacteria; phylum Bacteroidota; class Bacteroidia; order Flavobacteriales; family UBA1820; genus Merdimorpha. The sequence continues at coordinate 34,357 of JAGAUI010000037.1, read as the reverse complement.
GTCTTAAAAAGTCTTCCTCTATAGATAGCTGATAACTATTACTACGGGCTATACACTCTTCATATTTTTCTACCGCACGTTTTTCCAGTTCACTTTCAGCTTTAGAAATATACTCATCTGGCAGGCTCAAGCCCAGCAGTACATATTTATCCCCCACTGCTATGCGGAAAGCTGCATCATTAGGCGAAGGATATGTATAATCATTCTCATCGGTAAAAGGGATGAGTGTAAAGCGGTGTGTAATACTATTATAACCTGCCACACTGAATTCATACCCTGCCAATGCTCCCGTATTAAAATGTACCGCAAGGCTAGCTCCCGATGTAAGATATAGGCTATTCCCTTTTTCATCTCTAGTGTTAAGGTCAAACATTTCTTCATCACAGAAACAAAGCTCACTACTAGAATCTATCGCACTTACCACACCTTCTCTATGAGGGTATATGTCGTCCCATATCACTGCTCCTTCTACCAACCCATAACGCTCCACTGCTACATCGTCCTGTATGTATAGTCCATTGCGGGTTCTTTCATCATTTCCCGATAGTGGCAGTGCCAATCTTTTACGTCCCTCGCGATACCCTGCACCTAGATTCTGACTACTGCCATAAGCATATAGACGGGTGATTATAACACTATCCTGTGATGATGTACGAGTGAGGCTGTAAAGACCATTTCCCTTGCCATAAGAAAATGTGTACTGATGTATATCCTGCCCATATCGCCCCACCTGTATCACATATCCCGTAGATGTCTCTTCCACACGGTAATCTGCTCCCCACAACTCGTTTATATTAACCAATGCCGAAAGCACATTCTGTGAAGAGAAAGCTATGCTGTGCACCTTGTCGTATTCTGGATTGAAGTGTTCGTCCACCCCGTTATCCACTATCTCCCAACTCCATAGACCATCACCATAGACTCTGTTCATATTCTGGCATAACATATTGAGTAGTCCACGGGCATCGGCAGTGAAGGTAAAATCGGCTTCGGTGGCGTTAAAGCTGCTAGGATTATCATATGTATTGGTAAGCAAGACGTGGGAGAGGAAATACACTGCACTCTCCATAGTAACACTATATTTCAAATGCCTAGACGATACACGTTCTACTTGTGGCAATCTATTGAGATAATAATAACTATTAAATACCTTTACTTTATCCCCTACCTCAAAATCCACAGGCAAGGCACTCTCTATCTCCATAGTAAAAATGCTATCACCCATCATCACCTCCTGCACCTGTGCGGTTATAACAGATATAAGAGGGCTTTTACTATTGAGTGGGAGAATACTACCTCCTTTTTTTTCTAATACTATATTTTTCATATTTCTCATCTATTTACATTATAATCAAATATAGTAATTTCCTACAAATTTACCAAATATCATGACTCATAAAAAAATCCCCGCCTCCTTTGGGAGGCGGGGATTTACATATAGTGAGATAAAATTATTCTCCAGCTATCATAGTAATCTCTATGTTGACGTTTTTGGGGAGAGTAGCTACTTGGTAAGCGGCACGAGCAGGTGCTGTATCTGGGTTAAAGTATTTGGAATAGATGTCATTTACACGCTCAAAGTCATTTATATCTTTAAGCAGTATAGTGGTAAACAACACATTTTCATAAGTCATACCAGCCTCTCGGAGTATATTGCTTATGTTTTCCATTATAAGAGTTGTTTCCTTTTTGATGCCGTCAAATACCAGTTTATTGGTACTAGGGTCTATAGCTATCTGTCCAGAGATATACAGTATGCCGTTGTGTTTAACAGCTTGTGAATAGGCTCCTATAGGAGATGGAGCATTTGGGGTAAGTATTATCTGTTTCATATATATGGAGGATTTATGTTATTACATTATGCTACGGGAGAATGTTCTACGCTGCTCATATTTAAGGTCTTTAAGCATATTGGCTTTTATACCTATAAAGAAGCTGTAGTTTGAGTAATATGATACAGGAGCCCAAGAGAATGTTATCTGCCAAGTGTTAAGGTCTCTAGCAAAACCAAAGTGTACGTCTGCCCACTCACTATTCTGAAAGTCAAATCCTGTTCTAGCCGTTACACTCCATTTGGAAGATAGCATTATAGAAGCACTTAGACTCAATGAGTTGGTGATATTGGATTTGGGAGAAACCTTGGAATATGAGAAACTCTGGTTTATGTCTATACGCCATTGTGGGGTATATTTCATATAACCATCCATGTCATATTCGCCTTCGCTGTCTCTATTTTTACTATGTGAGGATTCTGTCTCTTTTTCTTTTTCCTGCTCTTGGTTTTTATAGCGTGAGAACGTACCGTTGGCTATATTAAACGAAGCATTGACAGTGGCATTGGTAAGACGAGGGAAGCAGTATTCGTCTATCAGCTTGTAATTTTCGTCCACCTTGTATGGGTTAAGCGTTATGCCAAAACGCACCTGTAACTGGTTATCAAAAAATGACATACCAGATGATATAGGCAACAATGATAACTTAAAGGACGGTGCTGCAAAGTTATATGAGCCTCCTATCGTGAAGTTATCCAGCAGTTTAACTTTTTTGGTCTTGGTGCCAGTAGTGTCGCTACGGTCTATCACTTTGGCCTCAAAACTATTGTTTATAGAGAACGATATCGCTTGTGTCATACTACCATAAGTAGGTGGCACTGCTGGTCCTAGATTTCCGTCAAAGTATGAATAATGTTCAAGTGCTCCCATAGGGCCTCCTGTATATACATCATAGTAATAACCCCAGAAAGGTGTAGAGAAGTCTGGAGCATATGTATATCCCATAGATATATTCATCACGTGACGTATAGCCTTAAGCGAACCCTTTCCCTTAAACTGGAATGTACCATAGAGCATAGTACTCAACGAAGCCGATGTACTGAATGTACGCAAAGACTTCATACCCGATACCGTATCGGCTACCACAGCCCCCAGTTCATCATCCCAACGTTTCTCTAGAGTCTTGAAGTTCCAAGCCTCGTTATAGTTTACACCTAGGTTAAGATTAAAATGTTTAAGCACGTTATAAGAAGCCTTGATAGGGATAGAGTGTGTAGCACCCAGTTTCATATATTTACCCATATCTGGCCCCATAAATGCGTCTATCGGCATACTAGCAGCCGTATTGGAGGCATTCATATTCCACGTTACATTGATTTTTTCATACCACTTTCTACCCGATGAACTAGCCTTACGGAAAGGGAATATACGGTTCATAGATAAAGTAAAGTTGGGTAAGGTAAGCGACATAGTACCCGTAGAGTTGTTCTGGGACTGGCTTATGTTTATCGAAGTGGTGAACGGACTATTACCCCACACTTTGGAGATGTTAATAGATGAAGAGGTAACGGTATTGGCTATGTAGTTATTGGTATATATCTGGTCTAGAGACTGCTGGTAATATCCCGCCGAAGAGAAATTCACACTAGCCGACATAGATACACCCGGCAACCATTTGCTGTCCTGCGAATGGCTCCATCCCAGTCGCCAAGGTTTGCTCTTGGAATAGTTAGGAAGACCTACCTCCCCTATCACTACGTTTGAATACTCAAAATTAAGTGAACCACGGAAGTGATATTTCCATAAATAGTCCATCTGTGCCTTGATAGCCCACGACCCTTTGGTATAAATATCTCCCTCCAGTTGCATATGCAGGTAATCATTTATAACAAAATAATACCCCAGTCCTGTAAGACCAAATCCCTGGTCTTCGGTGAGGTTATAGCTAGGCAGTATCACACCCGAAGTAGGGTAAGTATTAAGAGGGAAAAATGCAAATGGAATGACCAGCGGTGTAGGCACATCGGCTATGTACATCTGTGAGAACCCAGTAACCAAACTCTTGCCTGTGGTCATCTTGGCTCGTGAAGCTCTTATGTAATAGTCTGTAACCTCCCCTGTACCATCTATCCACCCACGTAATTTTTCATCGGTAGAGAAATAGAAATCTTCGGCATAGTAAACATCAGCTCCCTCTTTTCTTACAGAACGTCCCGTAGCATAGCCTTCTGTCTGTTCTGTTTTAACGTTTTTGATATAACCGCGTTCGCTATTGAAATCATACACCATAGCATATGCGTCATAGCTTTGCTCTCCCTGTGTGAAGACAGGTTTCTGGACTTGGATACCCAGAGTATCGTTCATTATACCACGAGCATAGGCTATACCATTGCCATAGTCAAGCATGATATATCCCGCATTGAGTTTTATATCTCCATAGATAATTTCTGCCTCGTTGTAGAAATATGCACGTTTGTTTACCTCATCTATGTCATAGAAGTCTTTGGCTTTATATTGCACGTCAGACATAAGGATACTGGTAGATTTGGAGGCAGTATCTTTGGTGGCTAGTTCTGGAGAAGCTATAGATGCTATCGCTGCACTATCACGCGTTACTTTCATAGCAGTATCTATAGTGCTAGAGATAGGCATAACAAGTGGTTTACGAAGACTACGTGATGACGCCTTCTCCTGCTCCTTGATACGCAAAGGACGACTCTGTGCCATGGTATCTGCTCCTATCATCAAGAGCAATACCAGCAGAGATATACATTTATATATAATGTTATATGACCTTTGCAATGCTTATTTTTTTTCTTTTATATGAGAAAAACCTATACTTTTGTACAGTCTTACTTGTGGGTAAAACTATGCCAATTTACAAGCGTCAAAAATACTGAAATTTTACGTCTTATTTAAGGCTTTTTTTCCCCATCGAGAATAAAATCTCACTCCCGATGAAGAAAAACCCCGTTTTTCTCACATAAAAGACTACAATACAACATGTTACACCACAAAATCAATATAGACAAAAAAGATGTTAAATACGTTTTTTAAGATAAAAACCATTGTTTTTATATCCATTATTGGGTTGTTTTCCTCTACTCTTTACGCCCAAGAAACAACTACCGATGACCCATTTGTACTGGTTATTGACCCAGGACATGGCGGTGCCGATGCTGGAACGCTAGGTACTCGCCGCACCAAGATATATGAAAAACACGTAGTTCTGGATGTAGCCCTCAAACTGGAAAAACTCATCAAGGATAACATGAAAGACGTCAAAATCCTTATGACCCGTCGCACAGACGTGTATCCTACCCTCCAGTCCCGTGCCCGTCTAGCCAATAAAAACCACGCACATCTCTTCCTGTCCATACACTGTAACGCCGCAGCCAATCCACAAGCCACCGGAGCCGAAACCCTCGTAATGGCTACCGAACGTGCCAGTGCCAACCTTGAAATATCCAAACGTGAGAATGCCTACATAGTACTAGAAGAAAACCACCAAGAAAACTATAAAAACTTTAACATCAACGACCCTCTGGCAAACATAGGCAAATCATTGGAACAATTTTCCACCATACGCAGTAGCATAGTCTTTGCAGACCTTACACAGAAATATATGTGTAGCACAGGAGGGCGTAAAGACCGCCATATAGTCCAAGCCATTATCTATGTAACATATGCTTGCACATGCCCATCGGTACTGGTGGAGCTGGGTTTCCTTACCAATCCTGCCGAAGAAGCATTCCTACATTCAGAAAAAGGACAGAACGCTATGGCACTAGCCCTATTCCAAGCCCTCAAAGACTACAAAGCCCGCACTTATGATATATCCCACCCCACAGCGGAAGTAGAGAGTTCACCCGCCCCTATGGCAGAGCCTACGCCTGCTGCCCCAGTAGATAAGATAGAGTATTGCGTGCAGCTCACCTCATCCAGCAAAGCTCTAGGCACCCGCACCAACGTTTTGCTAAGACGATTCAGTGATGTAACCTACTTCAAGGAAGGCAATATGTATAAATACACTACTCGCCGTGTAAGCAGTTATGCCCAAGCCCTCAAAGACCTATCCGATGCCCGCAAGAAAGGAGCCAAAGATGCCTTTATCATAGCCTTTAAGAACAAAGAAAAGGTAAACGTGAACACCGCTCGCAGCATGACAGGGGAGTAAGTAGCAGTATGGTATTGGAAATTTTACGTACATTTGCACACTGGGAAAGATAAAAAATAAAACATTAACTATAAACCACATAGAGATTTGAAATACGGGAAAGAATTTAAGATAGGACTTGTAAGCCTAGTAATTCTAGTATCATTTATATGGGTACTCAATTTTATAAAGGGATATAACTTTTTCAACCCCAACGATTACTACTATGCTATCTACCCTACATCGGGAGGACTACAGACAGGCCGTCCTGTAAAAATAAACGGAGTAAGAGTAGGTATAGTATCGGCCATAGAGTTTTCATCGGAGACCTTAAATAGTGTTACCGTAAAATTTGAAGTGGATAAAGATTACCACTTTTCCAAGAATTCAATAGCCGAAATCTCTCAGGGCGAAGGTCTTATGTCTGACGTAGAGATGAAAATAGTCCTTCTTCCAGGCGAAGTGATGGCCGAAAGAGGCGACACCCTAAATTCTCGCATAGCAGGAGGGATGACAGATGCTATATTTGGAGCTATAAACCCTATCAAGGAGCAACTCACAGTTACTCTATCTACTATGGACTCTGTACTTAAAGACATTCATTCTGTACTTAACGACTCTACCCGCGAAAACCTTTCCCGCAGCATAGCTTCGCTATCTGTAACACTTAAAAATATGGAAGGCGTTACAGCTCATACAGAATCACTATTAAAGGAAAACAAAGCCCACCTTTCCACCATAGCTCTCAACACAGCATCTAGCCTTGAAAAACTAAATTCAGTGCTAGACACAGCCAGCCTATCCCGCACCCTCAAAGACCTAGAAAACACCATGGCACAACTAAATGCCATATCTAGTAAGATAGCTTCGGGAGAGGGCACGATAGGCGGTATGATATATGACGAGAACCTGTACCAAAATCTTTCCAATGCTACATCATCACTAGGCCTACTGATAGAAGACATCAAGGAAAACCCCAAAAAGTACATCAACGTAACAGTATTTGGAAAGAAGGAACGCACAGAAAAGAAAATAGTCAAAGACTCTATCGCCGCAGAACGATTGAGAGATAGAGCCAGAAAAAATTAGGATAAACACACTTGACACATCTAGGGAGCATCATACTTATAGCCGTATATGCGGTGCTTGCTATCGCACTGCTTTATAGAGTATGCTTTCTATATAAAAAGATAAAATCTGCTTACAAGACTCCACACCCTACACATTCACCTATATATGATGATGGTGTAGGGGTGTTTTTTTCCCATACGATAGCGGGGGTATTGCATACCGTTCTGGTTTTGGCCTTTATTACAATGACGGCTCATAGCATTAGTTCGTTATTGGGCATAGAGAATGAACTATGGGATATCATAGCATCGGTATGGGCTGTGGGGGCTATTATAGCCGCTATGATATTCATAATGAGGAGATGTTTTATACGTCCCATGCGATTTTCAACTCTTTCTCCCTCCCAACGTCTAGATGCATACACCATTCTCCTACTAGAAATAGTATCTGGAGCAACACTTATAGCTTCTATATATGGACTTCAAGGTTTTGATACGGCACACTATATCACACTAGCGTCATTTGCTGTGTATATCACATACTCCAAACACCTGCATATCATCACAGCTTGGATATATAGATATCTCAACCGTGGACGAGGTGTTTATGACATGGAAAGAGTAAGCGGAGTATGTGCTATGATGGATATGATGGAAGGTAAGGCAGCATCCATAGACGCAAGTACGACTACTATGGGTGCCTCAAATGCCAACGAACTATCACGTCTAGATGTATTGGGAGTGTTTTCCTGTACCCAATGCGGACGTTGTGTAGAGCTATGTCCTCCCTACCTAGTAGGCGAGGAATTTTCCCCTATGGAAATAACCACCCGTATAAGATACTCCATAGAAAAGGGAGTCAATTTCTATCCCGATGCACTGGATGATAATTTTATATCTATGTGCATATCTTGTGGAGCATGTAGAGCCGCTTGCCCCGTAGGTATCAACCCTATGAAACTACTATGGGAAGTCAAACGCTATGCACATCTGGAAAAAGGATACATGCCATCATCATATCACACCGCTTCGCAAAGCACACAGAACAGTTCATATCCTCTACCCACATATCTAGATAAAAGATGAAAAACACTACTGCACACATAGACCTTGATACTACCTACATACTATGGTGGGGCAGCAGTGCTTATACCCTCTCCAGTGATATGAGAGAAAGTCTTACACATATTCTCACTACATCTGGTGTCAAGTACATATGTGTAGAAGAATGTGATTGCAGCGAAGAGTTGAGATATCGTGGTGACGAATACACATTTGAGATATGTGCCCGCAGAAACATAGACACTATCACTCGCAGTGGGCTTAAACATATAATCACTCCCTGCCCTCATAGTTATAATGTCATAAAAGGATACTATACAGCTATGGGACTAGACATAGAGGTATATCATCATAGCGATTTTATAGCTGCTCTCATATCACAGGATTTGCTTCCTATAAAAAAGGCTCTAGAGAAAAAACGCATAACTTATCACGACCCCTGTCGTCTTTCACGCATAGGAAAAACCGATGCTGTACGCTATATATTAAATCACCTAGGAGCTACACTCATAGAAGCACCACATCACTCTCGTATGTCTATCTGCTGTGGAGGAGGGGCATTTCTGGACACATCTTCCATACCAGTAAAGGTTTCTATAATGAGATATGAGCAGCTGCTATCCACCGCTAGCGATGTTATTATCACTGCTTGCCCTGTGTGTCATGACATGCTACTTTCTGCACGCAATGAAGACAGCACCATTATCAAGGATATAGCTATACTAGTTGCCGAATGTATATAACGATTATTTTTTGTCATTGAGATTATCATTGCATATATTTGTACTCGTGTAACACATAGATAAGTGAGCAATATGAAACATTATATCCACGCTATAATCATCACCATCATCCTCACATTATCGTGGGCGAGTCCATCTATGGCTCAAAATGCCGAAAGCGAACGCTTAAAAAGTGCTTTGGAACAAGCATTTGCTCCTGCTGCCACAACGACTGCTACTCCAGCCTCTACGAGTGAGGAAAAAACCATTCTGCCAGAAAGCAAACCCACTGCCACGACATCTGACGGGCGACTTTATTACGTCCAACTTTTCTACTCTCGCGTGCAAGCCGATGTAGAACAGAAAAAAGCAGCGTCCCGCCTAGGTAAGATAACCCGCTATACCCATAACGGACTCTACAAATACTGTGCTGGAGGTTTCCCCTCCAAAGCCGATGCAGATGCAATGGTTCCAAAGGCTCGTAAAGCGGGATATACATCGGCATTTGTGATAGCACTTAAAGATGGGAAAAGAATAGACTTATAATAAGAATACACAATAAACTATCATATCTATATGAAATATCTATACTCTATGCTACTTCTAGTAGCAGCTACAATGGCAATGTATGGCACAGATGCCGACAATTCTTATACTAGAGCCATTCGCAATTTATCACAGACCAAGGATTCGGCTATGGTGATGGATATGGCCGAAAAAGACCTCAAATGGCAGGGTGATATGATACCCGTTGCACGTCTAGACGAAGGTCGTTTCTACTACTTACATTGTGGGGAACAGACACCTACATTTGTCAAATACCTCTCCCGCTATGTACAGATAAATCCCATATCCCGTGTAGAGCTTAAAAAACTTACAGAAAAAGACATACTCATCATCTCATACACAGATGGTCGTGCAGACATAGCTCTTCTTCAGACACTAGCGGCTCACCCACGTACCATCATCGCATCATTTGGAGAAAAGAGTTCATTTGTAAAAAGAAAAATAGAAGAATGCTCTTCCAATGTAGTATATGCTTCTTCTACCTCATATTTCTCACAGATAGCTGCCGCTTCGCTTATCTTTGGAGGTATAGGAGATGAAAATCGTTCTGTAAAACGTCTATCCTATGGTCTTCCTAGCCAAGTAGGTATGAGTGCAGACTCTCTCGCCAAAATAGATAATATAATGAATGAAGTGGTAAGCAGTGGTGCTGCTCCGGGAGTCCACGTTCTAGTAGCTCGTCATGGACGTGTGGTTTATGACCGCTGGACTGGTACTACTATGGGAGATATGAAAGAATCCCTACCTGTAACAGGAGATATGATATATGACATGGCATCGGTTACCAAAGTGATGGCTTGCCTTCCATTTGTCATGAAACTATATGACGAAGGCAAAATAAAACTAGATGACCGTCTAGGCGATGTAATGCCCAAATTCAAAGGCACCAATAAAGAAAACATGATACTAGCCGATATCCTCACCCACCGTGCAGGGCTCAAGGCTTGGATACCATATTACTTGCAGACACTAGATGAAAACGACGAACCTCTACCTCAATACTACCGCACTACTCCTACACCGGGCTTCTCTCACAAGGTAGTAGATGGTATGTATGCCATAGATTCTATCACAGATACCATAGAAAAACAAATGATAGAATCTCCTGTACGCGATGATAAAAAATACGTTTATTCAGACTTTGCGTTTTTTATATTCCGTCAGATGGCAGAACAGTTCTATGGTAACAGACTAGACACTCTGGTACAGGATAATCTATATCGTTCTATAGGTGCTTGGAAGAGTGGATATAACCCACTGGATAGATTCTCCCGCAATATGATAGTACCATCTGAAAACGAGAAATACTGGCGACACACTATAGTACAAGGCTATGTACATGATATGGCAGCAGCATTCCTAGATGGTGTAAGCGGTCACGCAGGTCTTTTCTCTACTGCCGACGATATGGCCAAAATGGCACAGATGTACCTATGGAAAGGAGAGTATGGCGGCATCCGTTACATCAATGAAAGCACTGTAAAACTATTCTCATCATGCTATTATTGCAATGAAGGCAACTACCGCGGTCTGGGATTTGACCGTCCATCTTTCTCCAACAAGATTATGGGGCCTGCTACGTTTGGACATACAGGATTTACAGGTACAGCAGTATGGATAGACCCCGAAGCCGATATGATATACATCTTCCTATCCAACCGTACATTTGAATCAATGAACAACAACCAACTTTCCCGTGGTTCATATCGCAACCGCATACAGAAACTATGCTATAATTCCATCATAGAAGAATAAAAACCCATGAGCACAAAATCCATACTACATATAAACGCTCCCATAGTAGGACAACGCACCAAAGCTGTTCTACATGACGTGGACATAAACATAGACGAAGGCGAATTTGTTTACTTGATAGGTAAGACTGGTAGCGGTAAGAGTACACTACTACGCGTGCTGTATGCCGACCTCCCTCTTAACGAAGGAGAAGGAATGGTGGCTGGGTTTGACCTTCGTCACCTACCAGAGAGTAAAATACCTTTTTTGCGGCGTAAACTGGGTATAGTATTTCAGGATTTCCAATTGCTTTCAGACCGCAATGTATTCCAAAACCTGTCATTTGTATTAAGGGCTACTGGCTGGAAGGACGAGGTCAAAATGAAAGAACGCATCCTAGAAGTGCTTAAAAGCGTAGGCATGGAAGGCAGCGAAGGACGTGAGATATTCCAGCTTTCGGGAGGAGAACAGCAACGCATAGCCATAGCCCGTGCCTTGCTTAACAGTCCCGATGTCATCATAGCCGATGAACCCACTGGTAACCTAGACCCAAACACTTCGGCCGAGATAATGCGACTATTGCGTCATATAAACCAGACTCATGGTACGGCAGTTGTAATGGCTACACACGACTACACTATGATACTCAAGTTCCCTGCCCGCACATTGCGTATAGAGGAAGACGGGCATATCCAAGAGGTTAAACCCAAAACCAACGAGAAAGAAGTCCCAGCACAATAAGCAGGGAAGCCCTGCCGCTGGCAGGTAGCACCTGCTGGCGGTTTTAAATAGTTATGCCGAAAAAAAAAACCGCCACTCGTGGCGGGGGTTTTAGTTTTAAATCTTATATACCTAAATGAATTTACTCTACGTCTTTAAATTTATAGATATATAGAATAGGGTTACTCATAGGTGTGAGTTTTGAATATGCTTCTTTTAACGCTCGTTGATAGCCGGGGCTTTCTGGCGTTTTATATACGCGTGCATTTCCATCCTTATCAAATAGACCATCAAACACACTCATAGCAGACATGATATACTGCCCATCGTAGAACCTGAAGAAAAAGGGATAGCGATTAAACACATTGATATTGATGCCGTTGGTAAGGCGGGTTTCACCTGTCTTTTTATTTAAGATAAGTACACATTCACTGGTGGGACGGTGATTTCTCAACCACAACTCTTTTTTATCGCGGTCATCTCTTATCTCTTCCGGTAGAGCTGCCATTATTTCTTTCATAGAATAATCCCCCCAGTAAAATACCAATATGAGGTAGTCTTTTGTGTCATATAAACCTTTTATGCCCACCACATAGTTGGCATATTCATCTTTTTCCATTTTCTCGTGAAAGGTGCAGTGACGCATGCTTTCAGGGAGAGTCTTATCTCCAAAGTCCACTACATATTCTGGCACTATGGTATCTCGTGTGGCAATATAAATGGTGTCAAGGTTTGATATCATAAATCGTACCGTATCTCCACAATTCATATAAGAAAAATTTCTCCCTGCACTTTGAAGACTGAAATGAGTGGCTGGAATAGATGGGTCGGCAGGGTCATAAGGCATAAAACGTTTAACGCTACTTGTATCCAAATCCATATCTAATGACACCCATTTATATGGCTGTCCTAATCTTTTAGGGAAGTTATCCAAAAAATGAATCCCAAAATAAACCCTGTCTCCCACCATAAAGGAATGAGCAGGTGTAATAATATTACGTGCAATTGTTTTTGTGGAAACACTTTTTATAAAATTACAGTCAAGGTCATAGTACAGCACCTTTTGTCCATAATCATCTCGTATGTATATATAATTATCTGTTATACATACATTATCTATCTGTATATAATCTTGTGGACCTTCTCCCGGTGTCTGTATTTTATTTAGGTAGTTGCCGTTTTCATCAAACATAAAAACACCGTTTGATTGTTCTTCCCATACATATATCCTGCCATTACGATAAAATACTTTTTGTATTTCACTTCCCACCAGACATTCAGGGGTGGTTTCCAGTGGTATCACGCGGTAGAAAGAGGTATCCAGAAACTCGGTGAGGTCCATATAGTGTTCTGTGCTATCCACATCTATATAAATATGAGGAACATCGTGCTTTACGTTTTTATCTATATTTCCACAGCCTATGAGTATGGAAAGAACAATCAAGATAAATGGTGTTTTTTTCATAACAATATCATTTCTTTACCCCACAAATATAGGAAAAGTAACGTAACTCCACAAAATAAAAAGCCACCTAACGGTGGCTTCTTTAATGTCTAAAAACAGACATCAATATTATTAAATAAACAAAATGAAAAATATTTAACTTAAATTATTCTCCCTCTGGGAAACGGTACACCAGTGCATTTATATTCATACCCGCACCTACCGATGCCATTATGATATTTCCTCCTGCTGTAAAATGATGCTCTCCCAGTTTGCCTTTCTTCACTAGGTCATACAGCGTAGGTACTGTGGCTACCGAACTATTACCTAGGAATGAAAGAGTAAGAGGCATAAAGTCTTTGCTCTCGTGTGTGCAACCACGATACAGACGTTTAAGACGCAAGAATACCGCTTCGTCCATTTTTTCATTGGCTTGATGGATGAGCATTTTTTCTGTATCTTGCAGTTCTACACCTGCCTTGTCCATAGCTTCTTTTATAGCTGCTGGCACATTTTTAAGCACATATTCATATACCTTACGACCAGCCATACGTATCATTGATGGACGTTTGCCAGCATAGTCTGGGTTAAGACTTGGGCCACCTTTGAGGTACTCTATCTCGTCGCCATTGTCTGACTGTACTGCCGTAGAAAGGACACCATATTTTTTACTATCCTCTATCGCCGAAAGCACCACTGCTCCTGCTCCATCGGCAAATATCATACTATCGCGGTCATGTGGGTCATATGCTCGTGAAAGAGTATCACTACCTATAACCAATATGTTTTTGGCCAATCCTGCCTGTATGAACTGGTGTCCCAATATCACACCTTGCAACCACCCCGGACAACCAAATATCATATCATAAGGGATACATTTGTTATTGGTAATGCCCAGTTTATGTTTTACACGGCAAGCCATATTTGGCACTATTTCTACAGCGTGAACACCCTGAACCATATCTCCATAGTTGTGTGCCACTATCACATAATCCAGTGTATTTTTATCTCCTCCCCACTCTTCTATAGCTATTTGAGCGGCAGCAGAGGCCATATCTGAATTGGTGATATGGTCATCGGCATAACGTCGTTCATCTATCCCTACTATTTCCTTAAATTTCTCTATAATTTCTTCGTTGGAGCGTGGGATACGTTCATTGTTGGTATCATAAAATTCGGCATTTAGGAAGTAATCATTTTTTATTACTTGCCCAGCCATATAACTTCCAGAACCTACAATGACAGTATTTATGTATTTTTCCATATAAAAATGTATAAAAATTATTCTTCACTATTGCGTAAACCATCCCAGCAGGCACGGCATACTTGTTGTATTTTTTCCTCGGTAAGTTTCTGTTTATGGTCTATATGTAGTTTTGCCATCTCTACTATAGGGCCACGAGATATTGCTATGATTGAATACAGAGGCATATCTTTTATGAGATGTTTCTTTTTCCCCTCCACAAAAAACTGAAGAACGGGATTGAGGATTTTCACACTTGAAAGACGTGAAAGGTGTTCCATATATCCAGAATGACGATGTTGTTCTGCATATTGGAATTCGGCGGGGTGTTCCATATAATAGCGTGTCATATTGAGCCACATACGCTCAAAACGCTCTCTATATGGTACATTCTCATCATAATCTGCCAGCATAGCATCTACCACCTTGTGCTGGATATCCTGCATAAGGGACATGATAAGCTCATCTTTATTCTTAAAATAACGATAGATAGTACCAGCCCCTATTGAAGCATTTTCGGCTATCATAGCCATAGATGTCCCGTGAAATCCATATACAGAAACTAGGAATAACGTGCTGTTAAGTATGGCCGCACGTTTACTAATCCTTTCATTTTCAACTACTGGACGAATCATCTCGTTTTTATAATTCATTTGGTAAAAATAAGCACATTATCTCGTTTACACAAATTTTAACATCTATTTCTACCCAAAATGCTTTTTTATTTCCTTTTTGATTATTATATTTGTATGAAACCATGCATCTAGTAGACAAGAAGGAAAATAAATGTGCAAAAATGACAAATGATGGTATAAGCATAGGACAGATGGTAATAACTCTCATAGGAGCATTGGGATTAAGGGAGCTACTGCCTGTGATATTCAGTTCTATATTCCGCCGCCGCGAAGACATAGAAACGGTAAATACAGAAAACACCGCCCGCCTCCAAGAAGCCTCCCGCGAACAAATACTCTTCCTCAAAGAGAGCATCCGCGAGGCATATAGCGAGGTGGACCGCATGCAGGAAGAACTCAATGAAAAACGAGCCCTTATAAACACTCTATCCAAAAAACTTTATAAAATAGAACTGGAAACACAGTTATTGCGTTCACGCATAGAAAGCACCTCGTGTGGTGATGCAGACTGCCCCTTCCGCCAAACAATAAAAACAAATGAAGTTAATACTCACCCGAACACATAAAACACCTCTCTACAGCGAAGGTGTAATAATGAACTCTCACGGCACATTTATATGCCATAGTCTGGAAGATACAGAAAGAGACCTCTCCTCCTCACCCAAGATAGCTCACCATACAGCTATACCATGCGGGACATACAAGATAACGCTTTCTTACTCCCCCAAATTCCGCCGCACACTGCCTCTTGTGGAAGACGTACCACAATTCACTGGCATACGCATACACAGTGGCAACACAGCCAACGATACCAGCGGATGCATCCTAGTGGGAGAAAAAGCAGGAGAGGGCATCATAAAAAACAGCCAAACTACCGAAGATAAAATAGTAAAACTCCTCACCGAATGCTCCCGTAAAAAAGAACTTAATTATATAGAGATAAGATGAGAAAAACAGTAATATACATCACAGTTCTTATGATAGTAGGAGCCTGTGGGATAAAGAAAAACATAAATGTAAAATCGGAAGGGGAGATTATAGAAAAAAGAAATCTACACATAGTCAAAGGTCATATAAACTCCACGCTATGTTCACTTTCTAGCACGCATGTCATAGAAGAAGAAATACGAGAAATTGATACTGCAGGACGTACCACACGTGTCATAACCCGTCATTATGACATTAAAGAAAACAGCAGTACCACTTCCTGTGATACCACTATGAACGTCGCCATAGATACATCTGCTAGATACATCAGCCACACAGGGAATATAAATGAAAAAACACATCCTAATACCTCACATAAAATATACCTATGGGCAGCAGTAGCTCTAACCATAGTAGCAGCAGTGTGGTGGATAAAGAAAAAAATCCCTTTCCTTTAATCCTCTATCATCATAGAGAGCTCTATCCATCTCTCTTCTTTCTCTTCCAGCATAGAAAGAATTTCTTCCATACGGGCAGAGAGAGCATTTACCCTGCTGGGTGATAGTTCCTCCCCACTGGCAAATATAGATTCTATCTCTTTTTTCTCACTCTCCAGTGCAGGTATCTCCTCTTCCAGAGCATCAAACTCTTTCTGCTCTTTATATGAAAGACGATTTTTCTTTTCACGAGGTTTTTCTACACATGGTTTTTTATCCTCTATGGCAGTGGCTGTATCCACTGCTTTTTGGGATTTATGCCATATGCGGTATTCGGTATATGTGCCGGGAAAATCCTTTATTTTTCCCCCTCCCTCAAATACAAATAAATGGTCAACTATCTTGTCCATAAAATAACGGTCGTGACTCACTATAAGTAGCACACCCGGATACTCTATGAGGAATTCTTCCAGTACAGTAAGAGTTATAATGTCTAGGTCGTTGGTAGGCTCGTCCAGTATGAGGAAATTGGGATTGGAGATAAGAACGGTACATAGATACAAGCGACGACGCTCTCCTCCCGATAATTTCTCCACATAATCCCACTGCTGTGAACGGGTAAAGAGGAAGCGTTCTAGGAGTTGTTCGGCCGAAAGACGACGTCCTTTGGCAAGTGGGATATATTCGCCATATTTTTTAAGGACTTCTATCACTTTTTCTCTGGGATTTATCTCTATCCCTTCCTGACGATAATGCCCAAATACCACCGTATCTCCTATTACCACTTTGCCACTATCGGGAGCTTCTTCACCACTAGCCACTCGTAAAAATGTAGATTTGCCACTGCCATTATCTCCTACTATACCCACGCGTTCGCCACGGCGGAAGACATAATCAAACTTATCTAGTATCTTCATATCCTCCCAACTCTTGCTCACCGAATGCATCTCAACGACTTTGCTACCCAGTCGCTCCATATTTATACCCAGCTCTAGTACACGTTCATCTATACGGAACGAAGCCTTCTGTCGTAACACTTCAAATGAATCTATACGAGCCTTTGCCTTGGTGCCACGTGCCTGTGGCTGACGGCGTATCCATTCTGCTTCACGCCGCATGAGGTTACGTGCTTTTTCGGCCTCGGCAGTAACAGCGGCATAGCGTTCGGCACGTTTCTCCATAAAATACGAATAGTTCCCGTGATAACGCCACAGCTTACCTGCGTCCAGTTCTAGAATATCGGTACATACTCTATCTAGAAAATAACGGTCGTGGGTAACCATAAAGAGTGTTATTTTTTCACCAGAGAGATAATTCTCTAGCCATTCTACCATAGGCAGGTCAAGATGGTTGGTAGGTTCATCTAGTATGAGGAAATCGGGAGCTTCTATAAGCACCTGTGCTAGAGCTAGACGCCGTAACTGTCCTCCCGACATCTGGGCACATGTAACCGATATGTTGTCTAGTTTGAGTTGGGATAGAACGGTCTGTATTCTCAACTCATACTCCCACGCCCCTTGACTTTCCATCTCTTCATATGCAGACTGGAAATCATGAGCATAATTACTATCATGTACAGCTCTCTCATAACGTCGTATGGTACGCAACATAGGGGTATCGGCACCATAGATTATATCCTCTATGGTCGCTGTGGGAGGGAAATCATAGTCTTGGGAGAGGAATCCCACACTTACACCTCGGCGGAATGTAACAGTGCCGTTATCGGCGTCCTCACGTCCACATAATATACGCATAAGCGTTGATTTACCACTGCCATTTTTGGCTACAAAGGCTATCTTTTCCCCTTGTGATATACCAAATGTAACATCACTGAAAAGTGTGCGTATTCCGTATGATTTGGAAAGGTTCTCTACCGATAGATAATTCATATAGACATCATATGTGTTTTCAAGTAGTACAAAGGTAAGCAATAAATCCACTCTTATGAGGTATAGAATGATATTATAACCCAAAATATTGGCAAAAAAGAGAATAGTTCTTTACTTTTGTAGTCTTAAAAACAAACGACATACTCCTATGGTAAAATCAATGACAGGTTTTGGTCGCTCACAGATAAGCCTAGAGGGCAAAAAGCTGACCATAGAAATAAAAAGCCTCAATAGTAAACAGATGGACCTATCTACCCGTATCCCATCTCTATACCGTGAAAAAGACCCAGAATTGCGACGTCATATCACCTCTCGCCTTACCCGCGGCAAGGTAGATTTTTCTATCTATGCCGAAACAGACGATGCCGATATGAGCCACGACATAAACGTAGCTACCGTACTTTCATATATGCAGCAATTGGGAGAGATAGAGCCTTCTGTTTCGGCAGAAAAACGTCTAGAAATGGCTATGCGTCTGCCCGATGTATTCCGCGGGGAGAGAGAGGAACTCACAGAAGAGGAATGGAATACCGTCATGGAGGGAGTAAACGAAGCGATAAAGGCAATAGATACATACCGCACTAGCGAAGGAGCTATCCTTAAAAGCGAACTAACGTCATATGTGGAGAACATCCGCACTCTACTCTCACAGGTAGAACCATATGAAAAGGGACGTGTAGAAGCTATCAAGGAACGTCTAGTTAAAAACCTTTCTGAACTACCAGTAGAGGTAGATAAAAACCGTCTGGAACAGGAGATGATATTCTATCTAGAAAAACTGGATGTCACAGAAGAAAAAGTACGTCTAGGATTGCACATAGATTACTTCCTTAAAACGATGGAAGAAGAAGTGGATTGCGGTAAAAAACTAGGGTTTATAGCCCAAGAGATGGGACGAGAGATAAACACCCTAGGCTCCAAATCCAACCAAGCCGATATGCAGAAGATAGTCGTTCGCATGAAAGACGAACTAGAAAAGATTAAAGAACAATCCCTAAATGTACTTTAACGCCCATGAGCCAATCATCACACCACAAGATATTTATATTTTCTGCCCCTAGCGGCAGCGGAAAAACCACGATAGTAAACAGCATACTTTCAGAAGGCAAATACCCACTGGAGTTTTCTGTTTCGGCTACATCTCGTTCTCCTCGTGGAAGTGAAAAAAACGGAGTGGAATACTACTTCCTCTCTCCCGATGAGTTCCGCAAAAAGATAGATGAAGACCTTTTCCTAGAATGGGAACAGGTATATACCGATACTTATTACGGGACATTACGCAGCGAACTAGACCGTATATGGAACAAAGGCAATGCCGTAATACTGGATGTAGATGTGATGGGAGGTCTTAATGTCAAACGCTTATACCCAGAAGAGACTTGCCTTATATTTGTCATGCCACCCAGCGTGGAAGAATTGCGTCGTCGTCTGGAAGGTCGTGGCACAGACTCTCCCGATAAGATAGACATGCGTATCCGCAAAGCAGAACAAGAGATGGGTTATGCCTCACAGTTTGACCATGTAGTAATTAACGACTGCCTAGAAGACGCCATAAACAAAGCCCGCTCTATCATAGAAGACGCACTTAAATAAATATGGAACAGGAGAGTAAAAAGAAACGCATAGGACTATATTTCGGGTCTTTTAACCCCATACACCACGGTCATCTCATAGTGGCGTCCCACATAGTGGAACACACAGACCTAGACCAAGTATGGATAGTCATCTCTCCACACAATCCATTTAAAAAGAAATCTACTCTAGCATCAGACTATGACCGTCTGGAAATGGTGCATCGTGCCATAGAAGGATATGAAAACATTAGGGCATGTGATATAGAGTTTCGCATGGAAAAACCATCATACACGTGCGATACCCTTTTACGCCTTAGCGAAAAGTATCCAGACTATCACTTCTGTCTTATAATGGGAGCCGATAGTCTTATAGGTTTTGAGAGGTGGAAGAACTATGAGTTTATCCTCAAATACTTTTCTTTTTACATCTACCCTCGTCCGGGTTATGAATCCAGCAGTGCGTTATTTGAAAATGCCGATGTAACCATCCTCAATGACGCCCCACAAGTAGAAATATCGGCTACTGCCATACGTTGTGATATAAAAGAAAATCGTTCGGTAAGAGCTTTACTTCCACCACAGGTGCTGGATTACATAGATAAAAAGGGACTTTATAAATAAATACACTCCCTATTGTATCATACACTGAAAAAGGCGAGCCCAGAGGGCTCGCCATTTTCAGTGTATATCACCGTGTTTATCTTAAACTATGCTATTATTCTACCACAGCACTTGCGGCAGTAACATCGCTAGCTATTTTCTTCACTAGACCTTGTAGTACTTTACCTGGTCCCACTTCTACAAATTCGCTAGCACCATCTGCTACCATATTGCGCACGCTCTGTGTCCATTTAACAGGAGCTGTAAGCTGTGCTATAAGGTTATTTTTGATGACCTCTGGGTCTGTTTCTCCATGTGTAGATACGTTTTGGTACACTGGACATACAGGAGTAGAGAAAGGAGTATTTGCTATTGCAGCAGCCAATTCCTCACGAGCAGGCTCCATAAGAGGAGAGTGGAACGCACCACCCACTGGCAGACGCAATGCACGACGAGCACCTGCAGCCTTAGCAGCTTCACAAGCAGCATCTACTGCTGGAATCTCACCAGATATAACCAGCTGTCCTGGGCAGTTATAGTTGGCAGCTACTACTACACCTTCTGTTTCTTCACATATCTTTTCTACTGCCTCGTCTGTAAGGTTAAGCACGGCAGCCATAGTGCTAGGCACAGCCTCACAAGCTTTCTGCATGGCCATAGCACGAGCAGAAACCAGTTTAAGACCATCTTCAAACGACATAGCACCTGCAGCCACTAGTGCCGAAAATTCTCCTAGAGAGTGTCCTGCCACCATATCTGGGCGGAAGCTATCACCTAGGACTTTGGCTAGTATCACCGAATGCAAAAATACGGCAGGTTGAGTAACCTTGGTCTGTTTAAGTTCTTCGTCACTACCTGTGAACATGATTTTGCTTATAGAAAAACCTAGTATTTCATCGGCCTTATCAAATAATTCACGAGCTATAGGGTATTTTTCATATAGGTCTGCACCCATTCCAGAGAACTGTGCACCTTGTCCTGGGAAAACGTATGCTTTCATAATGTTATGTGTATGTATTGTTTATATTCTTTTTTTTGGTGGTGCAAATATAGCTATAATGTCCCATATAAACAAAACGCACTTTGAGCAATTGCTCAAAGTGCGTTTTGTCATCAGGAGGATTTTACTCTTTATGACATTTTCCCTTCATGGACTTGATACCCATGATAAGGTAAACCACAGCAGCAACATATAGGCCTATGGCAGTCCATATGATGAGTGTCATAAGACTCAATGCCGGCATAAATAACAGGAAGAAAGACACTATGACTATAAGTACTCCTCCTGTCATGACCCAACCCCATCCGCTACGCGGATGCATGGTTATGGCGTTTGACATTACAAAAGAACCTTGGAGCAGTAACCAGAAAGCAAATATCATAGGCAGCATCTCCATAGTAAGCACTAGATGTGCAACCAGATACACTCCTAGAGCCAGTGAAATGATACCATAGGCCAGATACCATCCCCACGATGAGGCATATCTGTACATAGATACAAAAATCTTGGATATACCTATAAAGATAAATATCCAACCAAATACTATGGATAAGTCCACATAACTCTCCATAGGGCGGAATGTTACATACAGTGCCAGAGCAAAAAGCACTAGCGAGATAAAGAGCAGCCATACACCACCTCTACGATGTGACGAGCAGCATTCGTTGTTTTTTTCTGGATTCATAGCAGTGATTTTTAGGGTTATAGTTTGAAAATAAATATAATGGTTTTATCCCTTCTCTGCAAATTTTTTTATGCTTTCTGCTTCTGTTATCATTTTTTATGAATAGGAGTTGTTTTGGTTATAATGGCATTTGATTTAGGCAAGACACTATTACTTTTTGTTATAATAGATAAAAATATGTTATCCTTTTTGCGGTGTATTTAAATATTATTTATACATTTACCCCACCATTTGTAAAAACAGAAAAAACGATGGGAAAACTTTATGACAAACTAGCATCAGACGTACGTCTTGAGGAGGGGCTCGTGGCATGTATAAACTGCGGGACCTGTACAGCTGTATGCCCTGCTGCCGAATTTTATAAATACGACCCCAAACGCATAGTAAATATAGTCCAAAGCCAAGACGATGACCAGATACGCGAACTCCTTAAAAGCGACGTCATATGGTACTGTGGCGAATGTATGTCTTGTGTTACACGTTGCCCACGTAAGAACGCTCCGGGGCTGGTGATAATGGCACTTCGTTCGCTTTCACAGGACGAAGGCTATTTTGTAGAGAGTGAAAAAGGTCGTCAGCAATTGGCACTTAAACGTACCGTAGGAGAGAATATACTCCGCAAGGGTTATTGTATCACTCCTCGCACCATGACATATGAACGCCACCGCGAGGCAGGACTTATATGGAAATGGGAGACAGAACACCTAGAAGACATATTTGAACGCCTAGGAGCCAATCTAGACGGTGAAGGTCCCGGTGTTCTCCGCCAAATCCCACGCGAATCCCTTGACGAACTAGACCGCATATTTGAAGTAACGGGAGGGAAAGCCCGTTTTGAAATGATAGAAAAAGCTTCATCACGCAAGGCCGCCGAAATGGGTATGAGTGATGAAGAATACTATGAGATGGTATTTACACAGAATAACGGTTCACATTTTAAATAAAACCATCTCCTCACAAAATCCCCTATTAACCACGATAAAATCACTATGGGACACGACATAGATAACATAGGAACCAATCCTCTTACAGGTCGCCGCCGCGTATGGAAAGAATATCAGAAAGTTATCCCTTCCGATAAATACTTCTATGTACGCAGCTGCATACGCCAAAATATATTCCCCGCCAGCGAAGTGCATTTTCTCAAGATAATGCGTGAGACCCTAGGCAAGGACGTTTATGAAAATCCTCACCACACTACTTGCAGTGGCATAGGTTATCACAGTGATGTAGTACCACTAGAGACAAGTATGACTATCGTTGCACGTCAGTTTGCACTTATGGCCGAAGCTGGTTATGAAAACCTTGCTGTATCGTGTATCACTTCGTTTGGACTATACACAGAATTTCTAGAGACTTGGCAACATTTCCCACATATAAGAGAACGCATAGCCGAAAACCTATATAAAGCCACTGGACGTGAACTTGTACTACCCAAATGTGTAGCCCATGCTAGCGATATCATCTATTCTCTACGCGATGAGATTTCACAGAAAGCAAAATATCGTCTGGTAAATAAAAACACAGGCGAACCATTGCGTATAGTAGAACACATAGGCTGCCACTATGCCAAAATGTTCCCTTCCAAAGGTGTGGGAGGAGCCGAATACCCTTGTGTGCTTTCTGGCATGGCCGAAGCATGGGGAGGACAGATAGTGGACTACCCAGAACGTCGCCAGTGCTGTGGTTTTGGCTTCCGCCAATATCTAGTACAAGCCAATCGCGGATACTCCATATCCAATACCAAAAAGAAATTTGATTCTATGGAACCATATCACCCCGATGCCATCATAACCAACTGTCCCGGTTGCCCTTACTTTATGGACCGTTGGCAGTATGTAATAGCAGAAATGGAAGGCAAGACCTATGGAGAGAATGGTTTTGGCATACCGGTACTCACTTATGAAGAACTGGCAGGACTAGTACTAGGTTATGACCCTTGGGATTTGGGACTACAGGTGCATCAGACATCGGTAGAACCACTGCTAGATAAAATGGGTATAGAATATGACCCTTCACAGAAATACAAAGGAATAGGTGGAAAGGATTTAGGTCGTCCAGAAGAACCTCGTGTTCTCAAGACAGAACTATGTCCCCACTGCTTATAATTTCTCATACTAGATAATGAAAAATGTAGTCATAATAGGAGCAGGTGTAGCAGGTCTCACTGCTGCCGCCAGACTCAAAGACATAGGATATAACGTTACCATCATAGAAAAAAAGACATACGATGGAGGTAATGTAGCTTCATGGGATAGGTTATTTCCAGACTCTCGTCGTGCATCACGCCTCATAGATGATGTAAGACGCCCATTAGGAGAAGGCGTAACCATACACTATGACCAGAGAATAACTTCGCTGGTAAAGATGAAAGACGGCCGTATAGGTGTGGGGACAGAATCTCTAGGCATTATACATGCCGATGCTCTACTGGTGGCAAGTGGGTTTTCGTTATTTGATGCACACCTCAAGGAAGAATACGGCTATGGAATCTATGACAATGTCTATACACAGGCCGACCTAGAATCCATGTTCTCTTCTGGGAAAGTCCTTACCCGTAGCGGAGACATACCTCGCCGCATAGGATTTGTACATTGTGTAGGTTCGCGAGATGAAAAAGTAGGCAACCGTTATTGTTCAAAGGTATGTTGCGTTACGGCCGTTAAACAAGCATCAGAAATTAAACAGCTCTACCCCGATGCACAAGTGTATTGTTTCTATATGGACTTGCGAATGTTTGAACTGCCATATGAGGATATGTACTTCAATGCCCAGAAACTATACGGTGTGCGTTTCATAAGAGGTCGCCTATGTGAAGCTGCCGAAAAGATGGACAAAAGCGTAATCCTTAAAGTAGAAGATACTCTAGCTGGGCAGACACTTAATCTTTCGGTAGATATGCTCGTTCTTATGGCAG
The DNA here is from genome assembly GCA_017620815.1 of Flavobacteriales bacterium. Lineage (GTDB taxonomy): Bacteria > Bacteroidota > Bacteroidia > Flavobacteriales > UBA1820 > Merdimorpha. Next base: position 9,203 of record JAGAUI010000037.1, on the reverse strand, counting down.
GTATGCGTCCTGCTAGTGATACTGCCCGTATCGCCACTATGCTAGGACTTCACTGTAATAAAGAAGGATTCCTCACACCTGTGGATATATTCTCCCGCGGTAACGAGACCGAAGTAGATGGTGTATTCCTGGCAGGAACTTGCACAGGCCCCAAGACCATACCACAGACTATAGCCGATGCTCGCAGTGCGGCTATACGAATAGATGAATACTTGAAAAAACGTAAAAAATGATAGATTTCGGATACGGAATAACTCGCAGCAACCGTCTCAACCTAGACGAAGCCGACCTCTCACTAGCCCGCAAGATGGCTCGTCGTGAGAAGAGTTTTGCCACTTGCATAGGTTGTGGGACTTGCACTGCCGGGTGTACTGCTGGGCATTTCACTGCCTACAATCCCCGTAAAATCCAACTGATGATACTCAACGGGCAGACAGAAAACCTGAAAGAAGACCTTAAAAAATGTATGTTGTGTGGACGTTGCCAAATGCTGTGTCCTCGCGGTATAAGCCTGCGTAGTCTATGGAGCAAACTATACCGAGCTCTAGATGATGGGCGCAAGACCCCTGCTGTTACACGCGACATTTTTTAAAGGTAACACTGCCATTGTAAATCACCCTATGCAGTGTAACTATCCTATTCCTATCTATATCAATTTCTTATAAAAAACATCCATCGTGGAAGAAAGATTCAGTTTTGACCCATTTGTATTGCCGTTTACCATTGGACTGCTATTTATAATAATATATCTGGCAGTAGCTGCTGGCAAAGTGATATATGACCTCCCCACAGATGACCGCAAGAGATTTTTCAGGAGTCTGTTTTCATGGAGGATATTTGTATCTATTAAAGATATAATATGTGAATGTCTGCTACACGTACGCATATTCCGCCGTAACAAGATACTGGGATTTATGCACATGAGTATAGCATTCGGTTGGTTTATGATTATAGTACTGGGACACATAGAAGTCAAACTATATGCTCCACACCGTCTTAACCTGCCATATTTCCCTATATTCTTCCGTTATTTCATGAAAGAGACAGAACACAGTATGCAGGGAGCGTTTTTCTTTTTCATGATGGACTTTTTCCTACTGCTCGTACTCATAGGTATAGGTATGGCACTCTATAAAAGGTTTAACAGCCGAGCCATGGGTATGCGTCGTACCACACGTCTTAAAAATGCCGACCGCATAGCACTCTACACCCTATGGCTCATATTCCCATTGCGACTACTTGCCGAAAGCCACACTGCCGAAATAGCAGGAGGCAGTTTCCTTACCAATACCGTAGGGTATCTGGTAGGTATAGTCCCCGAAGACTATGGACGAGGGTTCTGGTGGGCATACTCTATAGCATTGGGATTGTTTTTCTTTGCACTGCCGGGCTCACGATATATGCATATCCCTACCGAAGCACTACTTATACTATTTAAAAACGCAGGTATTCGTTCTCGTAAAAAGGGCGATGGTGTGGCTACGGCAGCTATCTACTCCTGCTCACGATGCGGTATATGTATAGATGCCTGTCAAATATCATCGGCAGCTCGTAAACCCAAAGACACTGCCGTCTATTTCATACGTCAGCTACGCGAAGGCGACCCTGCAGCCCTTAAAAGTGCCGAAAACTGCTTTATGTGCGGACGCTGTGTGCAGGCTTGTCCCGTAGGTATAGACTCCATACGTTTAAGACAGAACGTACGTGAACTGAAAGCCCCCAAAGACCAAAGTGATTATTCATATCTGCCAGCTATGGATATAGGACAGGCCGATGTGTTGTATTTTTCTGGTTGCATGACACGCAATATGCCATCTATATTAAACGCTATGAAAACCATATTGCGTAATAGTGGGGATAAATACCTGCATATGGATGCTTCTAGCACTATATGCTGTGGTCGTCCTATGCTACTTACAGGACAGATAGATGCGGCTCGTGCTATGATAATGAAAAACACAGAAATCATTCGCCGTAGCGGAGCCAAAACACTCGTTACATCGTGTCCTATATGCTACAAAGTATTCTGTGAACAATACTCTCTACAAGACGTTGAAATACTCCACCACAGCCAATACATAGACCGTCTTATATCTTCTGGACGTATAAAAGTAGAAAAATCTTCACTCAATGTGGTATATCACGACCCTTGTGATTTAGGCAGAGGCAGTAAAGTATATAAAGAACCTCGCCGTGTGATAGATGCTGTGGCTCACCTTACAGCTATACCATCGGCTATAGACCGCAAGAAAGCTCTATGCTGTGGAGGTTCCCTAGCCAATACCGCACTTAGCGAATCAAGCCGTCGTGCAGTAACAGTGGATGCCTTCCAGCAACTCACAGCCTCTTCTCCAGACGTACTGGCTACTGCATGTCCACTATGTAAAAAGACATTTGAAGGGGTAAGTGAAGGACATTCGGCAGTCAAAGACATAGCACAAGTAGTGGTAGAGGCTATGGAAAAAAATCTTTCTTCTCCATGTGAGGAAAGCATAGAGAAATCTACAGCACACACCATAGCATAACATTGTAAGAATAAGATAGGTGCGGCTCAAAAAATCTATATTTTTTGAGCCGCATTTCATTCTTTTTTTTACCTTTGCACTCTGTAATCCTCTATGGACAAATGAAAACAGGACACACTACATATTTTCTCTCCCGATGCAGGCGTGATAACGCCTTGATAGTCCACACCCCATACCTTAATTAAAGGGAGGTATTACATCATTTTTTCCCTGTATATTTTAATTATTATAACATTCATTTTTCATACCTTTACACTTTTGGAAAATGAGATAAAATTATCTGAATTTTTATATCATAAGAAATGAAAATAAACGTATTGGTCGCAGACCTATCACACCTTAAATATGCACAGACCATCTGTGATGAAATAGAGAAAGCAGCATATTTGCGTGGCACTGGTATTGCCAAACGCCACCCTTCATACATAGAAGATAAAATACGTGCTGGCAAGGCTGTAATAGCTCTTACAGAAGATGGAGAGTTTGCTGGATTCAGTTATATAGAGACTTGGGAACACGAGAAATATGTAGCTACATCGGGACTTATCGTGGTACCCAAATTCCGTATGTCTGGTCTAGCCAAACGCATAAAACTAGGCACATTCTATCTAGCCCGCACCAAATTTGCTACGTCCAAGATATTCAGTATCACCACTTCGCTGCCAGTTATGAAACTAAACACAGAGATAGGTTACACTCCTGTTACCTTTTCTGAACTCACTACCGATGATACCTTCTGGGAAGGCTGCAAAGGCTGTGTGAACTATGACGTTCTATCACGTAACAACCGCCGTATGTGTCTATGCTATGGTATGCTGTATGACCCTGCTTCACATGATGATAAAGAAATCCTCTCTCATGTCAAGGTAGATGATGGCGTTATAGATACATTCCATCTAGAAACCCTTAGCTCCAAATAGTATTTTTTCACACTCATAGAGAATAATAAATAAAACATAGATATAATGGAAAACAATAAAAAAGTATTGGTAGCCTTCAGCGGAGGTCTAGATACTTCCTTCTGCGTAAAATACCTCAAAGAAGACAAAGGTTATGAGGTTCACACCGCACTTGTAAACACTGGCGGTTTCCCTTCCAGCGAACTAGACACAGTTACAGAAAAGGCATTGGCACTAGGAGCTGTGAGCCATAAAAATATAGACATCACACAGGAATTTTATGAAAAGGCTGTGCGTTATATGATATTTGGCAATGTGTTGAGAGGAAACACATACCCTATATCTGTAAGTTCAGAACGTGTATTCCAAGCTATAGCTATCATATCTTATGCCAAAGAAATAGGAGCTACTGCCGTTGCTCATGGTAGCACAGGTGCTGGTAACGACCAAGTACGTTTTGATATGATATTCCAAACTCTAGCACCAGAGATAGAAATCATTACTCCTATACGTGATATGGCTCTTTCACGTCAGGAAGAGATAGACTACCTTAAAAAACACGGAGCTCAAGCATCATGGGAAAAATCCAAATACTCTATAAACAAGGGTATATGGGGTACATCGGTAGGAGGAGTAGAGACTCTACATTCTCACAGCACCCTACCCGAGGAAGCATACCCTTCACAAGTGGTAGAAAAAGAGCCTCGCACAGTGAGCATAGAATTTGAAAAAGGCGAACCTGTAGCTCTTAACGGTGAAAAGATGAGTCCTCTATCTGTAATAACCAAACTAGAAGAGATAGCTTCGCGTTATGGTGTGGGTCGTGATATGCACGTGGGAGATACCATCATAGGTATCAAGGGTCGTGTAGGATTTGAAGCGGCAGCAGCTATGGTTATCATCAAGGCTCACCACATGCTTGAAAAACACACACAGACCAAATGGCAGGCCTACTGGAAAGAACAGGTGGGTAATTTCTATGGAATGCTTATGCACGAAGGTCAATATCTAGACCCTGTTATGCGTGATATGGAAGCTCTGCTTAAATCTTCACAGGAATGTGTAAGTGGTACTGTTACCGTTATATTGCGTCCATATTCGTTTATGGTGGAAGGTATCACATCAGACCACGACCTTATGAACAGCGGTTTCGGTGCATATGGTGAGGAAAACAAAGCATTTGATGGTGAAGATGCCAAAGGATTTATCAAGGTTCTTTCTCTTTCCAACAAAATATACTATCACGTAAACCAAGACAAAAAATAAATTTTTCCTTATGCCATCACTGGGGAAATACATACTCATAGTTTTATGTGCTATCATAGTTACATCGTGTAGCAAGAGTTACTATGATATGACCCCACGGCAGTTTGAATCATTTATAAATAGTTGCGGGAAGGTACACCTTATAGATGTACGCACAGCCAAAGAGTATAATTCCGGGCATATAGAAGGAGCTATAAATATCCCCGTGAGTGATGAGATAGCATTCTGGCAAAGTATAGACTCCCTACAAGGCAAACGTCTTTTTGCTGTGTATTGCCATGGTGGTGTGCGTAGCTCTCATGCCGCCATACTACTCTCCACACAAGGCGGATACACTGTATATAACTTAGAAGGAGGGATAGTGGCATGGAAGAAAAAACGTCTCCCCCTTATCCTCCCTCCAACTATAAAAAACGACAATAAATAAAACGAAATTATAAACACATAAGATATGGACACACAGAAAAAAATCAAGATAGGCATAGTAGGAGGTGCTGGATACACCGCCGGCGAACTATTACGAATAGTGATGGGACACCCTATGGTAAAAGTAGATTTTGTATATTCTACTTCTAGTGCAGGAAAACCACTTCATAGCATACACTATGACCTTCTAGGTGTTACAGATATGTGTTTTACAGATGAGATTAACCCTACGGTGGACGTACTGTTTATGTGTACCGCCCACGGTGATACAGGAAACTTTCTCAAGGAACACCCTGTGTGTGAGCATACACGCATCATAGACCTCTCCAACGAATTCCGTCTCAAGGCAGACTCTCGTTTTATGGGACGTAAATTTGTCTATGGACTTCCAGAAGTAAATCGTGCCAAGATAGTAGGAGCTCACGACATAGCCAATCCCGGTTGTTTTGCTACAGCTATACAGTTGGCATTAGCACCACTAGCCTCTGCTGGTCTTCTTAAAAGCGACATCCATGTAAATGCTATCACAGGCTCTACAGGAGCAGGTGTAAAACCTGCAGCTACTACACATTTTTCATGGAGAGAAGGAAACCTATCCCACTACAAAGCATTTACACATCAGCATCTAGGAGAGATAGGAGAGACTCTATCTCGTCTTAACGGAGGTCTTGAACACGAGATTTACTTCCTGCCTATACGCGGTAATCACACCCGTGGTATATATGCCACAGCATACACAGACTATGACGGGACGATAGAAGAGGCTTATGCACTGTATGAAGATTTTTATCGTACAGCCGCCTTTACCCATATATCTCACGCCAAAGACGTACACCTTAAAATGGCTGTCAATACCAACAAATGTGTCATAGGACTGCTTAAACATGGCAACAAACTCCTTATCACATCTGTCATAGACAACCTAGTAAAAGGAGCCTCTGGACAGGCAGTTCAGAACATGAACATCATGTTTGGTCTGCCAGAAGACATGGGGCTTAACCTCAAAGCAACTGCATTTTAATCATCAGAATATAAAACATAGACATAGCTTATGAAATTATTTGATGTATATCCGCTATATGATGTAGAGATAGTAAAAGGAAGTGGCTCACGCGTATGGGACGCACAGGGGGTGGAATACCTAGACCTCTATGGAGGTCATGCCGTTATATCCATAGGTCACGCCCACCCTACATATGTAAAAGCCATAAGCGACCAAGTAGCACGCCTGGGCTTCTATTCAAATTCTGTTATCAATAGCATACAGAGACGTTATGCCGAAAGAATAGGCGAGATAAGCGGTCTTACAGACTACACTTTCTTTATGTGCAACAGCGGTGCCGAAGCCAATGAAAATGCTGTAAAACTAGCTTCGTTTGTAACGGGGAAGCAGCGTGTGATATCATTCTCTCGTTCATTCCACGGACGTACCTCTCTAGCGGTAGCCATCACAGACAATCCCAAGATAGTAGCCCCTGTCAATGACACCCACCACCGCACCATAGTCCCACTTAACGACATAGAAGCCGTAAGAGGAGAATTGGCTGCAGGAGATGTATGTGCCGTTATCATAGAAGGCATACAGGGTGTAGGAGGCATGGGAATGCCAGATGCAGACTTTATGAAAGCCCTAGAGGCTGAATGTAGAAAAGCAGGAGCCAAACTCATACTAGACGAAGTGCAGAGTGGCTGCGGTCGTACAGGCCGTTATTTTGCATTCCAACACTATGACATCACTCCAGACATCATTTCGGTAGCCAAGGGTATAGGTAACGGATTCCCAATGGCAGGAATACTCATAGCCCCCGATATTGAAGCTCGTTATGGTATGTTGGGTACTACATTTGGAGGGAACCATTTGGCATGTGCTGCTGGATGTGCTGTGGTAGATGTCATGATGGAAGAAAAACTAATGGAAAATGCTTCCTGCGTAGGTGAATATGCTGCCAAAAAATTGGCTAATCTCCCTCACGTTGTAGCGGTGAAGGGTCGTGGATTGATGTTGGGAGTGGAATTTGACCAGCCGATAGCAGCCATACGCCGTTCATTGGTATTTGACAAACACATCTTTACTGGTGCCGCATCAAATCCTTGTATGATACGTATCTTACCTCCACTATGTATCACAGAAAAAGACATAGATGCTCTGTATGATGCACTGCTAGACATATTGAAATAAAACCAATCATAAATATAACGAAATATGGAACTAGGAAAAGTATTTTTTTGGAACGTGGACACCCAGCACGATTTCATGGATGAAGACGGACTTCTACCCATACCATCTGCAGGTGAAATACTTCCTACGCTGGAGAAGATAACTGCATTTGCTCGTGAGAATGGAATTCCTGTGGTAAACACCGCCGACTATCACTATGAAGACAGTGAAGAGCTAAGCGATGAGCCTGACGGGGTAAATACCTTCCCTGCTCACTGCATGGCAGAAAGCGTAGGTGCTACCTTTATCCCACAGACAGCCCCAAGTGATGATGCACTGCTCATCTCATGGGAGGAAGTGTATCCCGATTTTGATATCAATTCCCATCGTGAATTTATAGCCACCAAGGACGCATTTGATATCTTTAACGGCAACCCAAATATGGACGATTTCATAGAGGCACTCTATGATGAGACTGGTCGTGATACAGCTGTGGTATATGGAGTATCGGGTAATGTATGTGTAAAATACGCCGTTGAGGGACTTCGTGAGAGAGAGTTTAAGGTGATACTGCTTACCGATGCTGTAAAGAGTCTTTCTGGCATACCAGACCCTATAGAGAGCGATGAATGGAAAAATGACGAGGGACTTAAAATGATGACATTTAATGAGTTCTGCGAAAGCGTAAAATAAATCACACATAGAAATGAAAAAATTTACTTGTGCTGCCGACCTAGGCGATGTAGATATAGCCGTACAGAAGGCATTGGAGATGAAAAAATCTCCCTATAGCGAAAAACATTTGGGAGAGAACAAGACCATAGGTCTTATATTCTTTAACTCTTCACTACGTACACGCCTCTCCAGCCAACGTGCCGCACAGAACCTAGGTGCCAATGTCATAGTTATGAACGTAGGTACAGACGGTTGGGCACTGGAATATGAAGATGGTGTCATAATGGAAGGCTCTACAGCCGAACACATACGCGAGGCAGCACCTGTTATGGCTCAGTATTGTGATATACTGGGAGTACGTTCGTTTCCGGGGCTTAAAGACCGCGATTTTGATTACAGCGAGAGAATACTCAACTCCTTTATAAACCTCACAGGTGTACCAGTAGTGAGTCTGGAGAGTGCCACATCACACCCTTTGCAGGCATTTGCAGACCTTATAACCATAGAAGAGCATAAAAAAGTAGAACGTCCCAAAGTCGTTCTTACTTGGGCGGGACATCCTCGTGCCCTTCCACAGAGCGTACCCAACGGATTCTGTGATTTTATGACAACATCCCGCAACGTAGATTTTGTCATCACCTGCCCCGAAGGCTATGAACTATGTGAAGACTTTACCCGTGGTGCCCGTATAGAATACTGCCAAGAAAAAGCCCTAGAAGGTGCCGATTTTGTCTATGCCAAGGGCTGGAGCAGTTATCGCCACTATGGTCAGATACTTAAAAAAGACTACGACTGGATGATAGACAGCAAGAAAATGGCTCTTACCAATAATGCCAAATTTATGCACTGCCTGCCTGTACGCCGTAATGTGATAGTGAGTGATGATGTTCTAGATTCACCTTCCAGCATCGTTATCCAAGAGGCAAAAAACCGAGAGACATCGGCTCAATATGTCTTCCGCGAGATACTTAAAGCCCTTAAATAATATACAGCGGCCGCAATAGCTCAGTTGGTAGAGCAACGCATTCGTAATGCGTAGGTCGTGGGTTCGAGTCCCATTCGCGGCTCATAATCCTCCACCAGCAGTGGAGGATTTTTATTTTACTTACTATATCTATACATAAACTGCCGATGAATATCATGAGTGATAATCTCGGCAGTTAGCTTTATGTTTGGGTGGTTTTACTTCTATAAAGATAGTACTTTTTTCTGTCCCTACCAAATGTTTTTTAATTTTTTTTTGTAGTATTTGTC
>JAGAUI010000036.1 GCA_017620815.1 Flavobacteriales bacterium | reverse complement strand
GAGCAATTTCGCATGCAAAGAAACGCAAATATCGCAATCTGCTGTTTAATAGCGTTTTAATTGCTGATGTTTGCGTTTTATATGGTTTTCTTTATAACCGTTTTCAATTCAAAAAAGTGCCATTTACTTTCCGATGCAGAAGCGAGAGAAAATAGCCCCTAGTATATCGTCAGACGAAATGTCTCCCGTTATCTCGGAAAGGCAAGATATGGCTTCGCGGACATCGACAGCGAGGAGATCGGCCGAAAGGTCCACCTGCATGCTCGCCACTACCCTATCCACCGCTACCGCAGCTCGTAACAATGCATCATAATGACGTGCATTGGTTACTATCATACGAGATGTCAAATCATTGGTACCAGATACTCTCAACAGCTCTTCACGCAACACGTCCAATCCTACACGTTGTTTGGCCGATATGTGTATAGTACCATTAGGCAAATGAGTTTGACTGCCAATATCTATCTTATTGGCAACGGGGATTATATGTTTGGAAGGATAACACTCTTTTAATCTCTCTATCTCTTTCCACCACATATCATCTATGCACGTAGTATCTGTAAGATAGAGTATTATCATAGCCTCCTCTATCTTTTTATATGCTCTATCTATACCTATACGTTCTATTTCATCATCTGTATCACGCAACCCTGCAGTATCTATAAAACGGAAACGAATACCTTTTATAGTTATCTCGTCTTCTATAGTATCGCGTGTAGTACCTGCCACATGGGACACTATCGCACGTTCTTCGCCGAGCAAAGCATTGAGCAATGTACTTTTACCCACATTGGGAGCTCCTACTATCGCTACTGGCACACCGTTTTTAATGACATTACCCATAGCATAGCTATCTGTAAGGTCTTCTATCGTAATTCTAATGTCTTCCAATAGTGTACGCAAACGTTCGCGGTCTGCAAATTCTACATCTTCGTCTGAAAAGTCCAGTTCCAATTCCAGTAGCGATGCAAAATCCACCAACTTCTCACGAAGCGAAGCAATGACTTCTGAATATCCACCCCTCATCTGATAGATAGCAGTAGCGTGAGAAGCTGCAGATTCACTTTCTATGAGGTCTGCCACCGCCTCGGCTTGAGAGAGGTCCATACGCCCACTCACAAATGCACGGCGAGTAAACTCCCCTGCCGATGCCATACGGGCTCCTTGACGTATGAAAAGTTGTATAAGGGCATTCTGAATATAAGTAGAGCCATGGCAAGAAACCTCTACCGTATCCTCTCCTGTAAAAGAACGTGGCGAACGATAGACAGTAACCACTACTTCATCTATTACCTCATCGCCATCTTTTATAACACCAAAATGAGCCGTATGTGATGCCACATCGGTCAGTTTTTTACCCGATGACTTATAAAATACACTATCTACTATCTCTATGGCTCTACTACCACTCAATCTTACAAGTGCTATTGCTCCCACACCTGCAGGAGTTGAAAGGGCCACTATAGTATCGTTAATGAGCATATAACTTTCTACTGACGTTTTTATGATTATTCATTGTTATCCTCTTCGTTATAATACTCAAAGAGGAAGTCGTTATAAGGGAAACGTTGCATATGTATCTGTGCAGCCACATCATATATCTTATGACGCAATTCGTCTATATTTACCCTATTAGCTGCCGAAATAAACACTGTGTTATCTCCCATTTTATTCACCCAAGTGCGTTGCCACTCTTCCAATGGGATATTTTCACGGGTACGTTCTGTAAGGTCATCATCCTCTTTTGGAACAAATGTATATGCGTCTATCTTGTTAAAGACCATGATAGTAGGTTTATCACTAGCACCTATGTCCTTAAGAATACCATTTACAGCGGCTATATGGTCCTCAAACGAAGGGTGAGATATATCCACAACGTGTAGTACAACATCGGCTTCCCGCACTTCGTCTAGTGTAGATTTAAACGACTCTACTAGTTCGGTAGGGAGTTTACGTATAAATCCTACCGTATCGGTAAGCAGGAAAGGGAGATTGGCTATAACTACCTTACGCACCGTAGTATCCAGCGTAGCAAATAGTTTGTTTTCGGCAAATACTTCAGATTTGCTCAACAAGGTCATAAGCGTACTTTTACCTACGTTGGTATATCCTACCAGTGCCACACGAACGGTCTTACCTCGGTTTTTGCGTTGGGTGGACATCTGACGGTCTATGGAAGACAGTTTTTCACGTAAAAGACTTATACGGTCTCGTACTATACGGCGGTCTGTCTCTATTTCTGTCTCACCCGGGCCTCGTAATCCTATACCACCTCTCTGACGTTCTAGGTGAGTCCACATATGCGTAAGACGAGGCAATAGGTATTGGTATTGGGCGAGTTCCACTTGTGTACGGGCATATGATGTCTGGGCTCTACGAGCAAATATATCCAGTATGAGGTTGGTTCTGTCCAGTATCTTTACACCCGGGAGTTCACGTCCTATATTACGCAACTGCCCCGATGATAATTCATCGTCAAAAATGATACAATCCACCTCCTCATGTTCTTCTAAATAACGTTTTATCTCCTCTATCTTACCACTCCCTACAAATGTGCGAGGATTTGGCATATCTAGACGTTGACGGAAACGAGCTACCACGACAGCACCAGCCGTCTGTGCCAAAAATTCCAGTTCGTCTAGATACTCTTCCAGTTTTCTCTCGTCTTGGTAAGGAGTTATGAGTCCTACCAGAACGGCACATTCATATTTTATCTCTCCTGTCTCTATCATTTGTCATATGTTTTTTGATGGATAAAAATTCCGCCTACCCACTCTAGCATAGCAGAACAGGATAGCGGAATCTAAATCTAGCAATAGTGTTTATCAATACTCAAATAGACACTTTACTGTTTTCCCTGCCAATTTTTCCTCTCCGTGTAAAAAATTAAGCTTCATAAGGAAAGACATAAGTACTACTTCACCACCAGCTTTCTCTACCAGTTTCATCACTGCTTCTGCAGTACCACCTGTGGCTAGAACATCGTCATGTATAAGTACTTTATCTCCTTTGTTTATGGCATCGGCATGTATTTCCACCACATCGGTACCATACTCCAAATCATACTCCATAGATATAGTTTCATATGGCAGTTTACCTTTTTTGCGTACTGGCACATATCCTACTCCTAACTCATTTGCTATAAGTGAACCAAAGAAGAAACCGCGTGATTCTACGGCAGCAACTTTGGTAACACCCAGACCTTCTGCCTGTGCTACTAGTTGTCTTAATGCCTCACGGGTAGCTTCGGGTGATAGCAATAACGGAGTTATATCCTTAAATAGTACTCCCTCTTTTGGGAAATTCTCTACATCTCTTATGTATTTGCTTAAATCCATCGTATATATGTTTATCTATTTTTTAATCCTTGTCATTCTGTCTATAAGGTAAAAATCGGCTAGTGTAAGAGCCGCCATAGCCTCTACTATAGGCACTGCACGTGGCACCACACAAGGGTCATGACGTCCACGAGCCTTAAGCGTGGTAGAGTGTCCATCTATGTCTATCGTTTCCTGTTCCTTCATAATGGTAGCCACAGGCTTAAACGCTACACGGAAGTATATATCCATACCATTTGAAATTCCGCCTTGTATGCCGCCAGAACGATTGGTAGATGTACGTCCTCCTTCTACAAATGCATCGTTATGCTCACTTCCTCTCATGCAACTAGAAGCAAATCCACTACCCACCTCAAATCCTTTGGAGGCTGGAATACTCATCATAGCCGCCGCTAGACGTGCTTCCAGACGGTCAAATATAGGTTCGCCTAGTCCCACTGGAACTCCCTTTATAACACAGGTAACCACCCCTCCTATACTATCTCCACTAGAGCGGGCTTCCATTATAAGAGCCCTCATTGCATCGGCTTTTACAGCATCGGGACAACGCAGCTCATTGCTTTCTATCTTGTTCAAGTCATAACGAGTATAGTCTGTATCTAGGCTCACACCTCCTACCGATGACACATATGCCTTTATATCCACACCCTCTGGCAATACCTGTCTTGCAATAGCTCCCGCAGCAACTCTTATAGCTGTTTCTCGTGCCGACGAACGTCCACCACCACGATAATCTCTCAATCCATATTTGGAAGTATAAGTAAAATCGGCATGAGAAGGGCGGAATTTGCTGGCTATCTCACTATAATCAGACGAATGTTGGTCTGCATTTTTTATCATCATTCCTATAGACGTCCCAGTAGTCTTCCCTTCAAATACTCCCGATATGATACGCACCTCATCTTTTTCATCACGAGGAGTAGATATAGCACTCTGCCCCGGACGACGACGAGCCATCTCTCTATTTATTGCGTCCATATCTATACATATACCAGAAGGCACACCATCTAGTATTCCTAGCAGAGCCTCACCGTGTGATTCACCACAGGTGGTGAGTATTAAATGTTCTCCTATGCTATTTGCAGGCATAAAATATATGTGTTACGAGTTACCAAATAATAGTTTTTTTACCGTGTGAGGCTAGATAGTCATTGGCTGCAGTGAAATGCCCACATCCAAACCAACCGCCTCTATTGGCAGAAAGAGGGCTAGGATGTGCTGCCTCTAGTACCAGATGTTTACTGCCGTCTATGAGTGTCTTTTTACTACGGGCATATGCTCCCCACAGCATAAACACTACGTTTTCTCTTTGGCGGGATACTATCTCTATTACACTATCTGTAAAACGTTCCCAACCACGGCGTTGGTGAGAGCCTGCACAACTCTCTCTCACGGTAAGAGTAGCGTTGAGCATTAGTACGCCCTGTTCTGCCCATCGTGTAAGACAGCCAGATACTGGCACTTCTGTTCCCAATTCGTTTTTTATCTCTATAAATATATTACGCAATGATGGAGGGAAAGGGACTCCTTCCTGAACAGAAAAGCACAATCCATGTGCCTGACGAGGTTGATGATATGGGTCTTGCCCTATGATAACCACCTTTACATCATCTAGTGGACATGCATCAAACGCAGCAAATATCTTTCCAGCAGGAGGATAAACAGTATAAGTGGCATATTCTTCCCTCACAAAATCTGTAAGAGAGGTAAAATATTCACTATCAAATTCGTCTTGTAGTGCTTCCTGCCAAGACTTTTCTATCCTTACCTTCATATATTTATACTCTACTGGTTTTATGATAAAACGACCATGTAGTTATATCGTCATTATGATTTATTCGTAATCACCTAACAGCTCTCCCGAACCAAATCCCAACATATCCTCTTCCTCCTCTTCAAATGCAGTGAGGGACTTCTTGCGATTCTCTACATCAAGCACCTCCCATAACATATCCTTAAGCATCACAAGTCCCTGCCCTGTAACAGATGAGATAAAGACATGTGGAACATCTTCTGGCAATACACTTTCTATCTCTCCCATACGTTCGCTATCTAGAACATCACTCTTGCTTATATTTATAACGCGAGCCTTGTCTAGGAGTTCTGGGTTATATTTTTCTAGTTCGCCTAGCAGGATATTATACTCTCCTTTTACATCTTCGCTGGTGGCAGGTATCATAAATAGCAATGTAGAATTACGCTCTATATGACGCAAGAAACGATGTCCTAGACCTTTGCCTTCGGCGGCACCTTCTATAATACCCGGGATGTCGGCCATTACAAAACTCTTACCTTCACGGTATGATACTATACCTAGGTTTGGTGTGAGGGTTGTAAATGGATAGTCTCCTATTTCTGGTTTGGCGGCAGTAATAGCGGCTAGAAGAGTAGATTTTCCAGCATTTGGGAAACCTACCAGACCTACATCGGCTAGGACTTTAAGCTCCATTATCACCCAACCTTCCTCTCCTGCTGTACCCGGCTGTGCATAACGAGGAGTTTGGTTGGTAGCCGAACGGAAGTGCCAATTACCTAGACCTCCACGACCACCGCGTTTTACTATCATCTGCTGACCGTCTTCCAGTATCTCGCCTATGATTTCACGGCTTTCTGCATCACGGATGACAGTTCCTATGGGAACTTGGATTATTTCATCACGACCATCTGCTCCAAACGAGCGGCTACGATGCCCCGGTTCGCCATGTCCAGCCTTTATATGACGCTGAAAACGCAAATGTTGGAGTGTCCACAGGTGAGAATTACCCTCTACTATGACGTGTCCTCCACGTCCTCCATCTCCACCATCGGGGCCTCCCTTTGGGATATATTTCTCTCGTCTCAAATGTGCACTACCTGCACCTCCGTTGCCAGAAGTGAGGTGTATTTTTATGTAATCTACAAAATTGTTTTCTGCCATAAATCTAGTTTTTAATCATACCACATACTGTGGCAATATGCAAAGATACGACAATATAATTATTAAATCCTCTTTTTAATTATTTTTACAAGTATGCTGTAATAAAGTGCCACCGCTATTATCGCCACAATCATCGCCCATATAAAAATAGCATTTAGTCCACTTGCCCAACCTTTAACTATGGCATATGACGTTATGTTCATATATGCTAAAAGTATAACTATAAGCATTTTAAGCAGTCGTAACATAATAGAATATGTGGTATTTGAACGGCGTAGCTCACTACGTTGCAGGTATGAGAATCCCACATACACTATAAGAGCCATCACGGGTAGTTCTATAAAACTACTTTTCTCTCCCCATGAGTCCACCCTTCCCATTATATCAAAATGTATAGGCACAGCTACCCCCTCTGCTAGACTACCGACAAAAAACACAGGAAGAAATACCGCCACTAGTGCTATGATAGATAGTACCTCATAGAGAGCCATCATATTTTTTATTCCTAGTCTTATCATAATGTATGGATAGATAAATTATATGTCTTTGGTAAAGGCACGCACCACCTTGAACTCCCAGAAGAATTCTTTGGCAATGATACGCACCAGAGTATATAGTGGTACAGCAACTATCATTCCTATTATCCCCATAAGTGTACCTCCTATAAGCGTTACAGCAAATATCTCCAATGGATGTGCCTTGACAGATGAAGAGAAGATAATGGGTTGGGAGATAAAATTATCAAAGAGTTGGATAAAGAGAAAACCTCCCAGCACATAAAGCGTAGTAGATAACATCTCTGCCTGACCTATACCCCCCAACATAGTAAATATAACTATCATCACTCCCCCCATTAATGGACCTATGTATGGTACTATGTTAAGCAGTGCTACGACAGTGGCTGTAAGAAAGGCATTATCCACTCCAAACGACAGGAGAAGAACCAGTGTAAAAGTAAATATGACCGACATCTGTATGAGTAGTCCTATCACATATCTAGATAAAAGGTGTGATGTTTTGGTCATAGTTTGGGACATTTTACCCTCGGTACCATCGGGGACTATGGAGAGGATAAAAGATGTAACACGTCCTCTTTCCTTGAGGAAGAAAAACGCAAAAAACAACACCGCAAATATCATTATCATCATATTGCCTATGGATGAAACGATGTTATTTATAAGATTTGGCAAGAAAGAGAAGTCTATATTTTTTATAAAATCTGGCGAAAAAGCATTAGCATCTTCTATTACACCATAAGAGGCTGCTATATTTAAGACATTGTGATAGATGACTATGAGATTTTCTTTGGCACGAGAGGCATCAAAAAGCTGAAGGTTTTCGGCTTGGGCGGCAACAAGTGGTACCAAAAGGCTCATAAGTCCTGCTAGAATCATCACCATAAAAGCCAATACCATCACAACGTTAAGTGTACGTGGGATATGAAATCTTCCTATGCGTATCTTGTCTATATAACTCACAGCAGGAGAAGCTATAAGCATCACCACAGCAGCTATTATCATATATAGCAACACACTGCGTATAGCCCACAAGAACCACACCAGAAATGCAACTCCCACCAGAAAGAAAAACCTACGTATAAATATATCCTTAAACATAGCTACGAGATATTATAATTAAAGTAGGTAAATATATAACATTTACTGCAAATAACGATATGTTTTTCTATCATTTGCAGTAAAATAAATTTTATGGGCTGTACTGTCTGACCAGAATCTCACATCGACGGTTAAGAGCCATTGACATTTCGTCATCACTAGAAGATAAAGGACGCGTATCTCCATATGGCACAGCCCTCATGCGAGAAGAATCTACCCCAAAGGCTACCAATGCCTCAACTATACTATTGGCTCTACGGGAAGAGAGCAAGAAGTTATATGACTCTCCACCTCGGCTATCTGTATGACCTTCTACATCTATCTCTACCGATGGGTTTTCCATCATAAACACAGCCAGTCTCTCCACCTGACGCATAGATACACTATCCAGTGTATAGACATCGGTAGAAAAATGGATGGTGTTAAGTTTATATCTAGCACCTATCTTGATAGGTCTTAAAATGATATCGTGATACATCACTTGGGAGGAGGTATTGGGATAAAGAAGAGTATCATACGGCATATAGCCTGCGGCTGTACATTGGAGGTGTATCATAGGTGTATCTCCCATGATAGAGATGTATTTACTCCCTGTAATAGTTACAAGCGGGACAGGTATTGCATCTATGTACACTGCTGCATACATCACTTCACGATTTTCTGTATTCTTTATCTTCCCCAACAATATAGAAGTAGGAGTAGCTCTACCCTCTTTCTCTAGCTCATAACGATATATGTCTAGTCCACCACTCCCACCCTCATAGGAATTGGTAGCATAATAACCCACCCGTCCATCCCGCGATGTGCGGATGCTATACTGTTCACTGCTATCGTTTATAGAAGTCCCCATATTGCGTATATCACTACACTTACCATACTCATCTATCCTGCACACATAAAAATCCAGTTTTCCATATCCATCATCATAACCATCTGACGAGAAATAAAGCGTATGCCCATCTATGTGGATATATGGAGATACCTCATCACCACTAGTATTTATGTCATTCAAAGGCACTGGTGAGCTCCACCCTCGCAACGTACGTCTAGACATATATATATCCTTTCCACCCTTACCCCCACGTCTTATAGATGAAAAGAAAAGTCGTCTTCCATCGGGAGAGAGAGAAGGATGTGCCTCCCAATGTCTGCGAGTAGAAATAGGACGCCCCACCAGTTCCACCCTCCAACTATCTCCACTTTTTACTGCACGATATATATCACACGAGCCTCCATAAGAACATTGCGTGAAATAAAGTTGTGTGTTATCATAAGAGATAAAAGGAGAACCTACGTTGGATAATACAGACGAGAGTTTAATATGTTTTGGCGTACTCCACCCCGACATAATCCTTGAAGATATGTATATCCTCTCGTGTCTATCTTCTCCCCTTGTGGATGTAAAAAAGAAACTCTCTCCCGTAGCACTTATCATTGGGTCATAATCATCACTAGGGCTGTTTATGGGATAACCCATATTCTCACAAAGAGTATCTCTTCCACTCTCCACATAAAAAAACTCCCCATCACAATGGAGAGTTTTACTATATGACATATACCCGCAAAATGCCATTATCATAATGACACACCACGTTTTAATCAAGGCACATTTATGTATTTGTGTGTCTGGAGCGAAAGTCTCCATTTAGGGTTACGTTTTACATATTCACATATAAGAGGGAGGATATCAGCTCTCTTTTCCCACTCAGGCTGCAAGAGCAAAGCACACGTTTCACTTACCTTCACCGCATTTTCTTCTGCCCATATAAAATCATCGGCAGTGGAGATAACCACTTTAAGTTCATCGGCAGCGAGCAGTGTTTCATCAAGTGGAAGACGTGATTTTTTGGGAGAGATACACACCCAATCCCAATCCTCTCTCTTTATCTCCATACAACCCGATGTCTCCAAATGGACTCTTATCCCTCTTTTTCTAAGTAGCAAATTTAATTCACTTAGATTCCATATAAGAGGTTCTCCTCCCGTAATAACACTCATATTAACACAGGAAGGGATTTTTTCAACTATCTCACTAGGAGATAAACGCGGAAAATCTCCCACATTCCAACTCTCTTTAACATCACACCACTCACAACGCACAGGACAACCAGCCGTTCGTATAAAATAAGCTGCACGTCCACTGTGGAGGCCTTCACCTTGCAAGGAGTAAAAAGTCTCCATTATGGCTATCTTGTTTTCTTTCTCCATAGTCATATCACTCTATTTCTATACCCACAGGGCAATGGTCTGAACCATAGATTTCGGGAAGGATAAATGCGTTTTTTATATATGGAGTAAAACTATGAGATGAAAGGAAATAGTCTATTCTCCAGCCCACGTTCCTCTCACGAGCTCCCGCACGATAACTCCACCACGAATACTTTTCTTTTTCATCGGGATAAAAAACACGGAAGGTATCATCATATCCACCATTTACATACCTGTCAAACCCATCTATTTCTTCCTGCATATACCCAGCAGCTTTGTTATAGTTGGCAGCGGGATGAGCGAGGTCTATGGGGCGATGGGCTACGTTGAGGTCTCCACATACTACGACAGGTTTGGTTTTTTCTAGGGACTTGATATATGAATAAAAATCTTTATCCCACTTCTGACGATATCCCAGACGCAATAGTTCAGAACCACTATTTGGGGTATATACACACACTAGATAGAAATCTGGGTATTCGGCAGTAATGACACGTCCCTCGCTATCATGTTCTGCCATTCCCATATCATATGTTACAGAAAGAGGCTGCTTGCGACATACTATCGCCGTACCCGAATATCCTTTACGCACAGCCGAATTGGCATAAATGGTATAACCTAGCATACTACGCAACGCCTCGTTTACTTGTTCTGGTGTAGCCTTGGTCTCTTGAAAACAATAGACATCTGCATCCATACTCTCTATGGAGTTATAAAAATCTTTCTTTACTACGGCTCTTATGCCATTCACGTTCCACGATATTATCTTCATAGATTTTTTATTTTCATTTGTATGGAACAAATGTAATAAGAAAAACAAAATAATCTTGAAAAGATAAAACAAAAACGATATTTTTGTATGGTGCATATCACACGGTATAAAACATATAAAAAATTTGACACAAAAGACAGATAACAAACGTATAATAGAGATAAATGACATCTCTCCCATAGATTTTTTTGGAGAAAACAACTCCAAACTAGCCTCTATTGCCACCTACTTTCCCAAACTGAAAATAGTAGGTCGCGGTTCTAACATCATAGCTATGGGCGAAGAAGAAGTATTGGACACATTTGAAAAGAGCGTGATGCGTCTGGTATCATATTTTCATCGCTATAACTCTCTTCCTCCTATGGTCATAGAACGCATACTCACAGGAGATGAAAGCATAGATAAAAAGAAAGACGATGTCATACTCTATGGAGCATATGGGCAGAGCATCAAGTCCAACACCCGCAACCAATCCCTCATAGTGAGCGGGATAGAGGATAAAGATATGCTATTTGCCATAGGTCCTGCTGGTACAGGTAAGACTTACACGAGTGTCGCTATGGCCGTCAAAGCCCTTAAAAACAAAGAAGTCCGCCGTATAATCCTCACACGCCCAGCAGTAGAAGCAGGCGAAAATCTAGGTTTTCTACCCGGCGACCTTAAAGAAAAGCTAGACCCATATATGATGCCCCTCTATGATGCTCTACGCGATATGATACATAGTGAAAAACTATCTTCGCTCATGGAGAAGGGAATCATACAGATAGCTCCACTGGCATTTATGAGAGGTCGTACACTGGACAACGCATTTGTCATACTGGACGAAGCACAGAACACTACTCCCATGCAGATGAAAATGTTCCTCACCCGTATGGGACGTGGTTCCAAATTCATCATCACCGGCGACCCGGGGCAGACAGACCTCCCACAGCGTCAGAAGTCTGGACTCGCCGAAGCTATATCGCTCCTATCGGGAATGGAGGACATAGCATTTGTTCACCTCACAGATGAAGACGTGATACGTCATCCACTAGTTAAAAATATTATAAACGCATATAAAAAGACAGAAAACAAATGACACAGAACACTGTAAAAGAAACATCATTCTCTCTTTCGCAGACAGAATCACTATATCGTGGTAAAGTACGCGATGTGTATTTTCTTAAAAACAATCTACTGGTTATGGTAGCATCAGACCGTATATCGGCATTTGATGTGATACTCCCCGAAGCCATACCTTATAAAGGGCAGGTATTGAGCAAAATAGCTACACGCTTTATGGAACTCACTGCCGATATTGTCCCCAACTGGATTATAGGCTGTCCTCACCAGAGTGTTACAGTAGGTAAACGCTGCACTCCGTTTAAGGTAGAGATGGTCATTCGTGGATATCTATCTGGACATGCTTGGCGTGAGTATCGTGACGGCAAACGTTCACTATGTGGCGTACCACTACCAGAAGGTCTTAAAGAAAATGACCGCCTACCCTCTCCTATCATCACCCCTACTACCAAAGAAGATATAGGAGCCCATGACGAAGACATCTCTCGTGAGGACATCATTAAAAACGGACTGGTAAGTGAAGAAGACTACACAATGCTGGAAAAATACACATATGCTCTTTTCCAGAGAGGACAAGAGATAGCTGCTTCTCGTGGTCTTATACTAGTTGACACCAAATACGAATTTGGTAAAGATGAAAATGGCGTCATCACCCTTATAGACGAAATCCATACACCAGACTCTTCACGTTATTTCTATGCCGAAGGCTATGAGCAGCGTCAGGAAAAAGGCGAAGCACAGAAACAGCTATCCAAAGAATTTGTACGCGAATGGCTTATGGATAACGGTTTCCAAGGCAAGGAAGGACAAACTGTTCCAGAAATGACTCCCGAAGTCGTAAATGGAATATCTGAACGCTACATAGAACTCTATGAGCATATAATGGGTGAGAAATTCACAGGAGAAAGCACCGAAGGCATAGAAGAAAAAGTAGTTTCATTCATAGAAAAATTATGAGTGAACTTATAGTCCTTTATGGAGCTTGGGGAGTATTCATCGTGGCATTTGCTGCGGCGACCATACTGCCTTTTTCTTCCGAAGTTCTAGTTGTGGCATACATAGCCGCAGGAGGAGACCCATGGATAACACTTATAGCGGCAAGTGCGGGAAATACTTTGGGAGGAATGACAAGCTATCTTCTGGGCTATTTTCTAGAGATAAAACGAGTTATAAAATTTTTAAGTATAAATCCCAAAAGACTGGAAAAGATATATCCATATGCACATCGTTGGGGATATATGACTGGTTTTTTGGGATTTGTACCTGTGATAGGAGATGTAGTGATGGTAGCATTAGGTTCGCTTAGGAGCAATGCTTGGGGGACATTTATAACATCTGCCATAGGCAAGACCGCCAGATACTACGCCATTATCTTCCTGCAAATGCAGATATTTAATTGACATATCCATAGATGAAAGAATCCATCGCTTTTCTGCTTAAAAAACACTGGGGCTATAATACTCTACGCTCATCACAACAGAGAGCCATAGAGAGTATTATAAGCGGACGTGATACTATGGTTATCATGCCCACAGGCGGTGGTAAATCTCTATGTTATCAGCTCCCTTCATTGATGTGTCAAGGCTTGGTGATAGTTGTCTCCCCTCTTATAGCACTGATGGAAGACCAAGTCAAATCACTCCGCAAACGCGGCATAGAGGCTAGGTATATAAATAGCACTCTCTCTCGTGAACGCATAACACAATATCTAGACGAGGCTGTCGAAGGCAAACTACGTCTGCTCTACATCACTCCAGAACGTATCCATACAGAATCATTTTCACAAGCCGCGAGGTGGCTTAACATATCTTTCATAGCCATAGACGAAGCTCACTGTATATCTATGTGGGGACACGACTTCCGTCCATCATATCGCGAGATATCCACACTTAGAGAGTATTTCCCACAATCTCCAGTGATGGCTCTCACTGCCACTGCTACACCTGCAGTGGTAAATGACATAGCTTCGTCACTAGGATTTATGAATGACTATGTAAAGATAGTCCAACCCTTCCGCCGTGAAAACCTCTCCTATGAAGTAGAGATGTGTTTCCACAAATACACTAGACTGCTAGAACTCATATCTTCTTGCGAGGGTTCGTGCATTGTCTATTGCGGTAGTAAAAACACCATAGGAGAACTATCACAGATGATAGATAAAAATGGTATCAGCACCGCCCAATACCACGCCAGTCTATCCACAGCAGTACGTTCTAGGTCTCTTAAAGAATGGTTGGCAGGGGAGAAAAAGGTGATGATAGCAACCAGTGCATTTGGTATGGGGATAGATAAACCAGACGTGCGAATGGTGATACACTGGCATATACCCTCTACAGTAGAAGACTATTTCCAGCAGGCTGGTCGTGCTGGTCGCGATGGACTTCCCGCCCGTGCTATCCTACTAGCCGATGAAAAGGCATTCTCTATGCTTGACTACACCAGTACTTTGGCAGAAAGTGCAGACCATTTGATGGCTCTTTACACACGTCTGTGTAACTATCTAGGTGTAGGATATGGGGACTTCCCTACTACTCCCACCAGATTTTCGTTTGATGAGTTCTGTACGACATATAAGATTTCAGACCGTAATAGAGTGAGAACACTTTTTTCATATCTGGTACGATATGGGGTGATAGCTTTCTATGGCAATGAAATACACTCTTCCCGTGCTATGATAAAATGCAGTATAGACGAGTGCTATCAGATGAAAGAAAACAGCTATACTCGCATCCTAGAATCCCTCATTCGTTCCAGCGATGGTATATTTGGATATGAAAGTGTCATAGACGTGGAAAAATGTGCTGCCGATGCACAACTTACAGTAGATGAGTTCTGCCATCAGATGGATAAACTCAAAATGATGGGTATAGTAGATTGGGAAAGGGAGGGAAGTTATAGTTATATGTACTACACCATGACAAGAGATGATGAGAGGATACTCTCCCACCTCAAATACAATGTCAATCTTAATTCCCAGATACGCAACCGCGGCATAGAAAAGATAAAAGAATACATCCACACCAGCCAATGCCGTGCCCGATGGATAGAGGCATACTTTGGCATGAACGAAGGCATAGAATGTGGCACGTGTGATAATTGCTTAAAAACACATTAGAGATGAAAGAAAAAAAGGACATGAGGATAGTTTTTATGGGGACTCCAGAATTTGCAGTGGGACAACTAGATGCAATACTGGAAGCAGGATATAACGTGGTAGGTGTGGTTACTGTACCCGACCGCCCAGCTGGTCGTGGTAAAAAACTAACGCCAAGTGCTGTACGTCTATATGCCGAAAGCAAAAATCTTCCTATCCTCACTCCCGAAAAATTGCGTGATGAAGACTTTTTGGCGGCTCTTAAAAAATGGGATGCCGACCTTTTTGTGGTGGTAGCATTCAGAATGCTCCCTCGTGTGGTATGGGCTATGCCTGCTATGGGGACATTTAACCTACACGCTTCGCTGCTACCTCAATACCGCGGAGCAGCACCTATAAACCACGCCATTATAAACGGAGAGAAAAAGACAGGTGTTACTACTTTTCTTTTAGACGAAGACATAGACACAGGTCTTATCATCAACCAATCTAGTATAGATATCACAGATGATGACGACTTTGGTACTATGTATGAAAAACTAATGACATTGGGACGGGGAGTTACAGTAGAGACCATAGAACTTTTACGCAAGGGCGAAGCATGTCCTATCCCACAGGATACCAATGGCACAGAACATCACGCACCCAAGATTTTCAAAGAAGACTGCCTTATAGACTGGAATAAAAAAGCTAGTGATATAGTAAATCTCATAAGAGGTCTATCACCTATTCCCTGTGCATACAGCGTACTAGATGCTGGAGGCAAGGTTCTCAACCTTAAAATCTATCGTGCTACTGTGAGTGATAAAAAGAGTGATGGCACTCATGGTAAAATCCTCATAGAAGGGCGTCGTATGTATGTATCATCTAGTGATTACTATGTGGAGTTACTAGAGATAAAACCTGAAGGCAAAAAGCAAATGAAAGCTGCCGATTTCCTAAATGGTTTCCGTCTTTAATCGGCGGGGAAGCCCCGCTGGCAGGTAGCACCTGCGGGCAGTTTTAAAATAAAAGGCTCGCCTGTGGCGAGCCTTTTATTTTAATTATCACCACTTTTTAAATTTGGCACCGGAGCCTCTCCGGTATTCTTTCTCACTCACAGTGTTACCATCTTCATCTACCACTTTCTTTTCTTTCTGTGAGGCACTTATAAGAACAACACCGTTTTTGGCTCGTGGGCCATACGAACCCTCCACTCCACTGCGGACTATCATTATCTCGTCTATCATATCTACCTCAATGCCTCTCATGTGGGTGAATTTATCATCATTTATTATGTATAGTCCACAACGTTTACCGTCTATCATTATGTAACCATCCTCATGATACTCAATGTTTTTACCCTGCAATGCAATGTATTCCTTCATGCCCTCTACACCACCTTTACGTTGAGCTTTTTTAGCTGCAAAGTCTGTGAGAGGTACTGGAGCCATATTATTCATCCCTTTTGTAACTATTTCCACAGCTCCAAATTGTGCGGCAGGGCCATAGATAGGTACTGCATTATCTCTTATTATCTTGACACTATGCACACTAGATGGCTCTACTGCATCCAAAGTTGTACCTAAAGGCACTCCATCTAGCACCAACAAAGCTTGTTGTCCTATGGTAGGATTTGCTACTTCACTTCTTCCTATAAACGCACTCTCTTCAAAATCTTGGATTTTAATATTTTGATATCTTGAAAAGAAAACTCTACGATTGGCATATTGTGTGCCAGGGAACATACTTATAATAGAATACCATGTTTCATTATCTCCTGGGTGATACATATTAGGGTCATCGGGATTTTTCCAGCCTCTTAACGTGTTTCTATGTAACATCACTGTAAGATTTATAGGCTTTTTCCAGTTCTCTTTGGCTATACGCACGGTAGTACCCTCGGTATAGGGCATGATACATTTAAGGAATTTGTCTTTTTTGGTTACGCGTATGGCATAGTAGCCTGAATCATTGGTAACCGTAGTTTCGCCCGATGGAGTAGTGATTTTAAGGTCGGGTGCTGGACGCCCCCAGCCATCGGTAACTCGACCACGTATGGTATCCTTGCTTAAAGTGAAAATCTCTTTTTCTGTAGTGGTCTGTTTATAGTCTTTGGTCGTAATATAAACTACTCCATTTGTATGGTATGTGTC
>JAGAUI010000035.1 GCA_017620815.1 Flavobacteriales bacterium | reverse complement strand
GGCTCGCCTGTGGCGAGCCGCTCCTTATATATATAGGTGTTTATTACGCTTCAAAATTTACTTTGAAAGCATCAAACTGAGGATAGATAGCAGAATCACCCAACTGTTCTTCTATGCGTAGAAGTTGGTTGTATTTTGCCATACGGTCTGAACGAGAAGCGGAACCTGTTTTAATCTGTCCGCAGTTAAGAGCAACAGCTAGGTCGGCAATAGTAGCGTCTTCGCTCTCACCTGAACGGTGGCTCATAACGGTAGTGTAACCAGCTCTCTGTGCCATTTCAACAGCATCGATAGCTTCTGTAAGAGAACCTATCTGGTTTACTTTAACTAGAAGTGAGTTACCTACACCCTGTTTGATACCAGCAGATAGACGTTCTACGTTTGTTACAAATAGGTCGTCACCTACTAGCTGGCAACGTCCGCCAATCTTATCTGTAAGCAGTTTCCAACCGTCCCAGTCGTTTTCATCCATACCGTCTTCGATAGACATGATAGGATATTTTGCAACTAGTTCAGCAAGGTATTCAGCCTGCTCTTCAGATGTACGTTTTGCACCTTTTTCACCTTCAAATTTGGTGTAGTCATAGATACCATCTTCATAGAATTCAGAAGAAGCACAGTCTAGAGCTATAGTAACCTCTTCACCTGGTTTGTAACCAGCGGCTTTGATAGCTGCACATATAGTTTCAAGAGCATCTTCTGTTCCTTCAAATGTAGGAGCAAATCCACCTTCGTCACCTACTGCAGTAGAAAGGTTACGGTCGTGAAGAAGTTTTTTAAGGTTGTGGAATATCTCACATCCCATGCGGATAGCAGTAGCAAAAGAGTCTGCTTTTACTGGCTGAATCATGAATTCCTGGAAAGCGATAGGAGCATCAGAGTGAGAACCACCGTTTACAATGTTCATCATAGGTACAGGAAGAACTTTGGCATTTGTACCACCTACATAGCGGTAAAGAGGCATACCTAGTTCATCGGCAGCAGCTTTGGCAGCAGCTAGAGAAACACCTAGGATAGCGTTTGCACCTAGATTTTTCTTATTTTTTGTACCATCTAGAGCTATCATAGCTTTGTCAAGACCTATCTGGTCAAAAACGTCGCAACCTATAAGTTCTGGAGCGATTTTTTCATTTACATTGGCAACAGCTGTCAAAACGCCTTTACCCATATATTTTGATTTATCGCCATCGCGAAGCTCCATAGCTTCGTATTCACCAGTAGATGCTCCAGAAGGAACGATAGCACGTCCCATAGCACCTGCTTCTGTGTAAACGTCTACTTCAACAGTAGGGTTGCCTCGTGAGTCGAGGACTTGTCTTGCGTGGATTTCGGTTATTACGCTCATTGTGTGTTAAAAATTTTATTGTTATTTAATTGATTTTCGTCTTTTTTTGGACAGTGCAAAATTATAACATTTTGCTCGTTTATTCACAATCTTTAAGGACATTATTTTATGATGCCTCACCAGATGGTCTCATCATAGACATTTCGGGGTCGGTGATAGTTCCATAGACCTTTTCATAGGTTTCTATGTTTTCTGCCAGTACCATAAGCAATCGTTTGGCAGTAGATGGAGTCATCACTATACGCGAGACGACATTTGCCTTTGGCACGCCGGGCATTATGTTGAGAAAATCCATTACAAATTCTGTGGGAGAGTTATTTATCCCTGTAGCATTTGAATATACGCCCATAGAGAGGGCTTCAGGAAGGGATATTTCCAGTTTATTTTCTTTATCCATGATATAAAATATTGTGTATCTTATTGAGGGTTAAATATAAGACTTTTTTCTTTTCAAGACAAAAAAAATCCGCAACACTTAAAAAAGCATTGCGGATATATGGTTTTATGTTATACCTGCCTATTATTCGGCATCTTTTCTCATCTGTGAATACTCTTCACGAGAACCTACTATAAGGTCATCATATTCGCGTAGACCAGTACCTGCTGGTATCTTGTGTCCCACGATAACGTTTTCTTTAAGACCTTCTAGGTAGTCTTCTTTACCTGCCACAGCGGCTTCGTTAAGGACTTTGGTTGTTTCCTGGAACGATGCAGCAGATATGAATGAACGTGTCTGAAGTGAAGCACGAGTAATACCCTGAAGCATTGGTTCGGCAGTCGCTGGCATAGCATCACGGGCTACCACTAGCTGTTTGTCTGCACGTTTCAATAGTGAGTTCTCATCTTTAAGCTGACGCAATGTTACCATCTGTCCAGCCTTCAAGTTTTCTGAATCACCTGCATCTGTAACCACTTTTATACCATATAGAGCGTCATTTGCATCTACAAAGTCGCGTTTGTGTACAGACTGACCTTCTAGGAATTGAGTATCTCCCGCATCTACTATAAGAACCTTACGCATCATCTGTCGTACTATAACCTCAAAGTGTTTGTCATTGATAACAACACCCTGCATACGGTACACACCTTGTACTTCGTTCACAAGATATTCCTGAACTTCGTTAGGGCCTTTGATACGTAGGATATCTTCTGGAGAAATAGAACCTTCAGAAATAGCATCACCAGCTCTTACAAAGTCGTTGTCCTGAACCAGTATCTGGTGAGATAGTTTAACCAGATAACGTTTTTCTTCACCGCTCTTGGATGTGATAACTATTTCTTTGTTACCACGTTTGATAGCACCTAGACGTACCACACCGTCTATTTCTGCCACTACAGCAGGGTTGGATGGGTTACGAGCTTCAAATAGTTCGGTAACACGAGGAAGACCACCGGTGATGTCGCCTGCTTTGGCACTCTTACGAGGTATCTTAACCAGAATATCACCAGCTTTAACCTTATCTCCATTCTCTACCAAAAGGTGAGCACCTACTGGCAAGTTGTAAGACTTGATAACCTCTCCACCGCGACCATCTGTGATGATAACCGTAGGTATAAGTTTTTTACCTTTGGCTTCAGATATGATTTTTTCTTGGAAGCCTGTCTGGTCGTCTATCTCTACTTGATATGTCTGACCCTGTTCTATATCCTCAAACTTGATACGACCCGCTGTTTCAGACATAATAATAGCGTTGTGTGGGTCCCAAGAGCATATCAACTCGCCTTTTTCCACCTGTGATTTATCGGTCACATAAAGATGGGCACCATAAGGGATATTGTGAGTGAAGGCAACCAACGAAGTTTTTGGGTCAATGATACGCATTTCGGTAGTACGAGACATAACAACTTGGCAGTCGTTACCTTCTCCATCTACAGCAGGGACAGTACGCAAATCATCAAATTCTATTCTACCTGCAATCTTGGCCTTGATACTAGATTCTGCAGCCGATGCACCTGCTGTACCACCTTGGTGGAAAGTACGCAATGTAAGCTGTGTACCTGGCTCACCAATAGACTGTGCAGCGATAACACCCACAGCTTCACCCTTCTGTACCATACGCATAGTAGCGAGGTTACGTCCGTAACATTTGGCACAGATACCATGACGAGCCTCACAAGTAAGAGCAGAACGTACCTCTACCGTCTCAATAGGAGATGCGTCTATCTCGCGTGCGATAGCATCTGTTATCATTTCACCTGCGTGAACCATTATATGACCATCTCGTGGGTCTTCTACATCGTGTAGTGATACACGTCCTGCTATACGAGAAGCAAGTGTCTCACGTACCACATCATTTTCTTTAAGAGCAGAAACCTTTATACCACGCAATGTTCCGCAATCCTCTTCTGTAACTATAACATCCTGAGCTACGTCAACCAGACGACGAGTCAAATAACCTGCGTCTGCTGTTTTAAGAGCCGTATCGGCTAGACCTTTACGGGCACCGTGGGTAGAGATAAAGAACTCAAGGATAGATAGTCCTTCCTTAAAGTTTGATATAATAGGGTTCTCGATGATATCTGCTCCACCACTACCAGATTTCTGTGGTTTTGCCATAAGACCACGCATACCTGTAAGCTGACTTATCTGGGCTTTTGAACCACGGGCTCCAGAGTCAAGCATCATATACACAGAGTTGAAGCCCTGTTTATCCTCTTTAAGAGTCTTCATAGCGGCTTCGGCTATGCGGTTGGTTGCGGCAGACCAAGCGTCAATGATGATGTTATAACGTTCGTTATTGGTTATAGCACCCATGTTATACTGTTCGGTAGTGATTTCCACTTTTTCATTGGCTTCGTCTAGTATCTCCTGTTTGGCTTCAGGGATAAGGATATCGGCCAACGAGAATGACAATCCACCACGGAATGCGTTTTTATAACCCATATCTTTCACATCGTCTAGGAAACGAGATGTAGTAGCTATGTCTGTACATCTCAATACGTGTGAAATGATATCACGCAATGTATTTTTCTTAATGACAGTGTTTATATAACCAGCCTTGTAAGGCACCACGTCGTTAAAGAACACACGTCCCGCAGTAGTGTCTATTATCTTGCGTACAGTTTTACCGTCTTCCCATACATCCATTCTCACCTTGATAGGTGCCTGCATATTAAGGCGACCTTCGTTATATGCTATACGCACTTCTTCTGGAGAATAGAATGTAAGGCCTTCGCCCAATACTTTTTCATCATCTGTAGAACGACGTTCTTTGGTCATATAGTACAGACCCAATACCATGTCCTGTGATGGCACCGTGATAGGCGAACCGTTGGCAGGGTTAAGGATATTGTGAGCTGAAAGCATCAATAGTTGAGCCTCTAGGATAGCCTCTGGGCCAAGTGGTAGGTGTACAGCCATCTGGTCACCGTCAAAGTCGGCGTTAAATCCTGTACATACCAGTGGGTGAAGCTGTATAGCTTTACCTTCTATAAGACGAGGTTGGAAAGCCTGAATAGATAGACGGTGAAGGGTAGGAGCACGGTTAAGAAGAACTGGATGTCCTTTTATCACGTTTTCCAATATATCCCATACTATAGGGTCTCGACGGTCTATGATTTTTTTGGCACTCTTTACAGTCTTCACTATACCGCGTTCTATGAGTTTGCGTATAATGAATGGTTTATAAAGTTCGGCAGCCATGTTTTTAGGAAGACCGCATTCATATATTTTAAGTTCTGGACCAGCGACAATAACAGAACGAGCCGAATAGTCAACACGTTTACCTAGAAGGTTTTGACGGAAACGACCCTGTTTACCTTTAAGAGAGTCTGAAAGGGATTTAAGGGCACGGTTTGATTCTGTTTTTACTGCACTAGCCTTACGGGTATTGTCAAATAGAGAATCGACAGCCTCCTGCAACATACGTTTTTCGTTTCTCAAGATAACCTCTGGAGCTTTTATCTCTATAAGGCGTTTAAGACGGTTGTTACGTATGATTACACGGCGGTATAAATCGTTAAGGTCTGATGTAGCAAAACGTCCACCATCTAGCGGTACCAATGGACGCAATTCTGGTGGGATAACAGGTATCAGCTTCATTATCATCCATTCTGGACGGTTTTCGCGATTTTTCTGTGCTTCGCGGAAAGATTCTACTATCTGTAGGCGTTTAAGGGCTTCGGTTTTACGTTGTTTGGAAGTTTCTTTTGAAACACTATCACGCAATTCATATGACAAATCATCCAGATTAAGGTTCTGGAGCATCATAAGAAGAGCCTCGGCACCCATTTTTGCCACAAATTTATTTGGGTCGTTATCTTCTAGGTACTGGTTATCTTCTGGAAGAGCATCTACTATGTCTAGATATTCCTCTTCTGTCAAGAATTCCATTTTTTCCACTGGCTCTCCTGTAGGACGAGTAGCCACACCCGGATTTATCACTATGTAACGTTCATAGTAGATAATCATATCAAGTTTTTTGGAAGGTATGCCTAGCAGATAACCTATTTTATTTGGCAAGCTACGGAAATACCATATGTGAGCCACAGGTACTACAAGATTTATATGACCTATTCGCTCACGGCGTACTTTCTTTTCTGTTACTTCTACACCACAACGGTCGCACACTATACCTTTATAGCGTATGCGTTTGTACTTACCACAAGCACACTCATAGTCTTTCACTGGACCAAATATACGTTCACAGAAAAGACCATCGCGTTCTGGTTTATGAGTACGATAGTTTATGGTTTCGGGTTTAAGCACCTCACCAGAAGATTGACTCATTATCACTTCTGGAGAAGCTAGTCCGATAGTAATTTTGCTAAAGCTGCTATTTGCTTTGTTTTCTTTACCTAAAGCCATTTATTTGCTTGTATTAGCGTTGAGAAAAATATTCTATGATAGAAATCCTCCGAAGGCCACACATGACCTTCGGGGGATGTATAGTATAACGTTAGTCTTCAAAACGTACGTCTAGACCCAGACCTTTGAGTTCGTGTAGGAGCACGTTAAATGATTCTGGGATATTAGGAGTAGGCATTGGTTCGCCTTTGACGATAGATTCATATGCTTTGGCACGTCCCACCACGTCGTCAGACTTGATGGTACATATCTCACGCAATATATTTGAAGCTCCATATGCTTCCAGTGCCCAGAATTCCATCTCACCAAAACGCTGACCACCGAACTGTGCTTTACCACCCAATGGTTGCTGTGTGATAAGAGAGTAAGGACCTATGCTACGTGCGTGCATCTTGTCATCTACCATGTGACCTAGTTTCAACATATAGATAACACCCACTGTTGCTGCTTGGTCAAATCTATCACCTGTACCACCATCATATAGATATGTATGTCCATAACGTGGCACACCAGCCTTGTCTGTGAGTTCTGTTATCTCTTCTAGTTCGGCACCGTCAAATATAGGTGTAGCAAACTTCATGCCTAGTTTACGTCCAGCCCAACCTAGTACAGTCTCATATATCTGTCCCAAGTTCATTCGCGAAGGCACACCTAGAGGGTTAAGAACTATATCCACTGGTGTTCCATCGGCTAGGAATGGCATATCTTCCTCACGTACTATCTTGGCAACGATACCCTTGTTACCGTGACGACCCGCCATTTTATCTCCTACGCGTAGTTTACGTTTTTTGGCTATGTAAACCTTGGCAAGTTTAATGATACCTGCTGGAAGTTCATCTCCCACAGAAAGAGTGAATTTCTCTCTACGCAAAGCACCCTGCAGGTCATTTACTTTAATCTTGAAGTTGTGTAACAATTCAGACACTAGGAAGTTACGTCCAGCATCGGCAGTCCAACCACTAGGTGCCAGATGTTCATAGTCTGTGATATTCTGAAGGACTTTAAGAGAGAATTTGGTGCCCTTAGCTACCACCTGTTCTCCTAGGTCGTTTGTAACACCCTGTGATGTCTTACCATTTACTATCGTAAATAGTTTTTCCAGCAATACAGAACGTAGAGCCTCATAAGAAGCTGCATACTGTGCATCTAGGCGTTCTGTTTCTTCTTTTTCGGCAGCACGACGTTTCTTATCCTTGATAGCACGCTGGAATAGTTTTTTACCTATCACCACACCCTGTAGCGAAGGATTGGCTTTAAGCGAAGCATCTTTCACATCGCCAGCCTTATCACCAAAGATAGCACGCAACAATTTCTCTTCTGGTGATGGGTCTGACTCTCCTTTTGGAGTAATTTTACCTATGATGATGTCGCCCGGATTAACTTCGGCACCTATACGTATCATACCGTTTTCATCAAGCTCTTTGGTAGCTTCTTCAGAAACGTTAGGTATGTCATTTGTAAGCTCTTCGGCACCTAGTTTTGTATCGCGAACCTCTAGTGGGTATTCGTCTATATGTATAGAAGTGAATAGGTCTTCTTTCACGGCACGTTCTGAAATAACGATACCGTCCTCATAGTTATAACCCTTCCATGGCATGAAGGCAACGAGCAAGTTACGACCCAATGCCAATTCACCATTTTCTGTGGCATAACCTTGACACAACACCTGACCTTTTTCTACACGGTCTCCCTTACGAACGATAGGTTTAAGGGTGATATTGGTAGATTGGTTGGTTTTGCGGAATTTTATAAGATGATATGTCTTTTCATCTGGATCAAATGACACTAGACGTTCATCATCTGTACGGTCATAACGTATAGTGATTTTGTCTGCATCTACATAAACGACTTCACCGCTACCCTCGGCATTGATAAGCACGCGAGAGTCTTTGGCTACCTGTGCTTCCAGACCTGTACCCACGATAGGAGCCTCTGGTTTAAGTAGAGGTACGGCCTGACGCATCATGTTGGAGCCCATAAGTGCACGGTTGGCGTCGTCGTGTTCTAGGAATGGTATAAGCGAAGCAGAAATAGATGCTATCTGGTTTGGAGCAACGTCCATATAATCTACTTCAGAAGGAGTAACTATAGGGAAGTCGCTCTCACGACGAGCTTTAAGACGTTCTTCTGCTATAGAACCATCATCATCTATTGCTACGTTGGCTTGAGTGAAAGTCATATCCTCTTCGCTTTCGGCAGAAAGATAAACAGGTTCTTTTGAGAAGTCTACCTTACCATCTGTAACCTTGTGGTAAGGAGTCTGAATGAATCCCATCTCATCTACTTTGGCATATACACAAAGTGAAGATATAAGACCAATGTTTGGTCCTTCTGGTGTCTCAATAGGACATAGACGTCCATAGTGAGTATAGTGTACGTCTCGCACTTCAAATCCCGCTCTCTCACGAGAAAGACCACCAGGACCTAGAGCAGAAAGACGACGTTTGTGTGTTATTTCTGCCAGAGGGTTGGTCTGGTCCATGAATTGCGACAACTGGTTGGTTCCAAAGAATGAATTGATAACCGATGATAGTGTCTTGGCATTGATAAGGTCAATAGGAGTAAAGACTTCGTTATCACGCACGTTCATACGTTCGCGGATAGTACGAGCCATACGAGCAAGACCCACGCCAAACTGTGCTGCGAGCTGTTCACCCACAGTACGTACACGTCGGTTTGACAAGTGGTCTATATCATCGACTTCGCTCTTTGAGTTGATAAGTTCTATAAGGTATTTAACGATAGTTATGATATCTTCCTTGGTAAGAACCTGAACATTGAGCGGAGTTTCAAGACCTAGTTTTTTATTGATACGGTAACGACCTACATCTCCTAGAGAGTAACGAGTATCAGAGAAGAACAACTTTTCTATGATACCACGAGCTGTTTCTTCGTCTGGAGCTTCGGCATTACGCAACTGACGATAAATGTATTCTACCGCTTCTTTTTCAGAGTTGGTAGTATCTTTTTGCAGCGTGTTGTGGATAATAGCATATTCCGAACTAGAACCATCTTCCTTGTGTAGAAGGATAGTTTTTACACCTGCGTTTATGATGTCTTCTATGTGTTCTTTTTCTAGAACAGTATCACGGTCTAGTACTTCTTCGTTACGTTCTATGGATATGACTTCGCCAGAATCTTCATCTACAAAGTCCTCCACCCAAGTTTTAAGTACACGAGCCGCTAGTTTTCGACCCACATATTTCTTAAGACCCGTCTTGGTAGCTTTAACCTCTTCTGCCAGTCCAAATATATCAAGGATATCTTTGTCGTGCTCATAACCTATAGCACGTAGCAGTGTAGTGAGAGGAAGTTTCTTTTTACGGTCTATGTAAGCGTACATCACGTTGTTGATGTCTGTGGCAAACTCTATCCACGAACCCTTAAATGGGATGATACGAGCCGAATACAGCTTGGTACCATTTGCGTGGAAAGACTGACCAAAGAACACACCGGGTGAACGGTGCAACTGTGATACCACGATACGTTCTGCACCATTTATGACAAATGTACCAGAAGGCGTCATATAAGGAATAGTTCCTAGATATACGTCCTGGACAACGGTTTTGAAGTCTTCGTGGTCTTCGTCTGTACAGTATAGTTTAAGACGAGCTTTAAGAGGTACGCTATACGTTAAACCTCGTTCTATACATTCTTCTATTGTGTAACGGGGAGGATCGACAAAATAGTCAATAAACTCCAGTACAAACTGGTTGCGTGTATCTGATATAGGGAAATTTTCAGAGAATGTTCTATAAAGTCCCTCGTTTTTTCTTTCGTCAGATTTTGTTTCGAGTTGGAAAAAATCCTTGAATGATTTTATCTGGATATCTAGAAAATCTGGATAATCAACGGGATTTTTTACCGAAGCAAAGCTGACCCTTTTAGAATTAACAGTCTGAGCCAATGGAATTTATTTTAAATTAAAAGAATATTGAAAAAAAAGCACAAAAGGGCTTAGGTCTCGGATACCCTACGACCTAAGCCTTTTATATTATGAGGCGGTAATTATTTTACCTCTACAGTAGCACCTACTTCTTCAAGAGCTGCTTTGATGTTCATAGCCTCGTCTTTTGGAAGAGCTTCTTTGATAGTAGAAGGAGCACCATCTACTAGTTCTTTAGCTTCTTTAAGACCTAGACCAGTAAGTTCTTTAACAGCTTTTACGACTTTAAGTTTTTCAGCACCTGCAGACTGAAGGATAACATCAAATTCTGTTTTTTCTTCAGCAGCGGCTGCACCGCCTTCAGCAGCTACTACTACTGCAGCAGCAGCTGGTTCGATTCCGTATTCGTCTTTAAGTATCTGAGCTAGTTCCTGTACATCTTTCACTGTAAGGTTAACAAGCTCTTCTGCGATTTGTTTAAGATCTGCCATTGTTGTGTTGTTTTTTTTGACTTAGTTAATATAAAAAATAAATGCGTTTCTGTTATTCTGCTGCTGCTTCCTGAGCGTCTTTGTTTTCCAATGCTGAAAGAACGCGACGTATAGGAGACTGAAGCAGTGATATGATATCTCCGATGAGTTCTTCGCGAGATTTGATGCTTGCAAGTGTATTAAGCTGATCATCACCTACATAAACCTCATCGTTTATCCATGCACCTTTAAGGATAGGACGGTCAGATGTTTTGCGATATTCTTTTATCACTTTACCTGGGCCGTTTGCTGCACCTTCTGTAAGCATAAGGGCAGTGCTACCTTTAAGTGTTTCTGTAAGACCTTGGAAATCTTTTTCAGAAGCCTCCATAGCTTTGGCTAGAAGGGCGTTCTTCACAACTTCCAATTTCACACCTGCGTTAAAGCAAGCGCGACGTAGTTTTTCTGTACCAGCAGCATTCAAATTTGAAATATCTGCAAGATAGATAACGTTGTATGCAGCAAGTTCTTCTGTAAGACCTGCTATCACCTGGGCTTTTTCTTCTCTTGTCATATTATTATCGTGCTACGGTTATACAGTTTTAGGATCAATTGCAACACCAGGGCTCATAGTGCTAGAAAGAGTGATGCTCTTCATATAAACACCTTTGGCAGCCGCAGGTTTCATCTTAACCAATGTGTGGATAAGTTCAAGTGCGTTTTCAGCTATCTGCTGTGCAGTGAAAGAAACTTTACCTATAGACGCGTGAACGATACCGTAACGGTCTACCTTAAAGTCTATCTTACCAGCTTTAACCTCTTTTACAGCTTTACCTATTTCCATAGTAACGGTACCAGATTTTGGGTTTGGCATAAGACCACGAGGACCCAAAATACGTCCCAAAGGACCTAGTTTACCCATTACAGCAGGCATAGTGATGATTACGTCAACGTCTGTCCAACCACCTTTGATTTTTTCAAGGTATTCGTCTAGACCTACATAGTCAGCACCAGCTTCTTTTGCTTCGTTTTCCTTGTCTGGAGTAACGAGAGCTAGCACGCGTACATCTTTACCTGTACCATTAGGAAGAGATACCACACCACGTACCATCTGGTTGGCCTTACGAGGGTCAACACCTAGACGTACAGCTAGGTCAACAGATGCGTCAAATTTTACGTTTGTGATTTCTTTTACCAGAGCAGATGCCTCTTCTACAGCATATAGCTTGTTTTTTTCAACCTTGGCTATAGCTACTTTCTGATTTTTTGTCAATTTTGCCATTTTCTTTGCCTAAGATTAGTTAAAAGGAGCATCTCCTTTGATTGATATACCCATTGAACGTGCTGTACCTGCTACCATTGACATAGCTTTTTCTACTGTGAAAGCATTAAGGTCTGGCATTTTTTCGGTAGCGATTTCGCGTACTTGATCCCAAGTGATTTCAGCTACTTTTTTACGGTTAGGTTCGCCAGAACCAGATTTTGCTTTGGCAGCTTCTAGAAGCTGTACGGCTACAGGTGGAGTTTTAATGATAAACTCAAAAGATTTGTCGGTGTACACGGTAATCTGAACAGGCAATACTTTACCAGGTTTATCCTGTGTACGAGCATTGAACTGTTTGCAGAAGTCCATGATATTAACACCAGCAGAACCTAGTGCAGGACCTATTGGAGGAGAAGGGTTGGCAGCTCCACCTTTACACTGCAATTTGATTTTTTTGAAAATTTCTTTTGCCATTTTTTTAACTTTGATAATAGTTGTTGCACTTCGGGACAAAAATTTGGAAGCACGTCCCTAGATGCAGATATATTGGCGTAACATTTACTATTTTATATACGTAAATTATATACAGGTATTATATCTTTTCCACCTGTGAGAAGCTCAACTCTAGCGGAGTCTTACGTCCGAATATCTTCACTTCTACTTTAAGTTTACGTTTTTCTGTATTGACCTCTTCCACCGTTCCTTCAAAGTCTTTGAAAGGACCATCGGTAACTTTTACAGCTTCACCCACAACGTATGGTATAACGACTGTCTCTGGCATATCTACCAGTTCGTCTTCTTTACCTAGCATACGGTTAACCTCGGCACGACGCAAAGGCATAGGGTCGCCACTCATCTTGGCAGTAGTGAGGAATCCTACCACACCGGGTATCTCCTTTATCATATGCACTACTTCTGGGTCAAGGTGAGCCTCTACCATTACATAACTAGGGAAAAACGGACGTTCTTTGGTAACTTTTTTTCCTCCTACCACAGAATACGTTTTTTCCATAGGTACCATCACGCTACCCACATAAGAGGAGAGGTTACGGTTTCCAGCTTCTTGTTCTATATAAGCCTTAACCTTAAGCTCTTGACCACTTACGGCTCGCACTACATACCATTTTTTTGTGATTTCGGTCATTGCTTTATTAGTTTAGCAATTTGAATATTCCCTGTACTACGTTATTAAAGAAAGCATCGGCTAGTGCTGTAACACCAGCTAGAAGCAGAGTAGCCACAGCCACAACCCATGTAAGACGTTGTGCTTCGTCCCATGTAGGCCATGTAACTCTCTTTTTAAGTTCCTCGATAGACTCTTTTGAGTATTGGATAAGGTTCATAATAATTGCAATTTTATGTATCATCGCCCCATCTAGGAGCAAATTCTTTTTTATTCCTTTCTCTCCCCTCCTGCAAACTAACTCCTCACACTCAACGTTTTAACCTCATAAATAGACATTTACGCCTCGTGAGCAGCCCACATTTAGAGCGAGGGCAAATATACAAAAGTTTTCACATATATTCCAAAGACTTTTTAAAAACTTTTTTCAAAGAAAAATTTTAACATTTTTTCACCACATTTTTCATCCCACATTCTAGAGATAAACACAAAAAAAACCGAGCCTCTGGCTCGGTTTTTCACTTGGCACAGGTGGAGAGACTCGAACTCCCGACACTCGGTTTTGGAGACCGATGCTCTACCAACTGAGCTACACCTGTATCCTTCTCTTGAATTCGGGGGCAAAACTAATTCTTTTTTTCCACTTCTGCAAATGTTTTTTGCAAACTTTCTTTTTCCCTCTTATTTTTTCTATACAACTGATAACTATTTACTATGTTTTGCCACAGCACATATGAGGCTGGAGCTATCGAAGCAATAGGATTTAGATACAATTGTGATAACCATATAGCAAGTATAGTGTTTTTCTGTCCCATCGCTTGACCGGCAGCTATACGCTCACCATAGAGAGAACCCAGATATTTACCTCCCTTGAATTGTGCAAGACATATAACGAGCCCTATTCCCGCCATAGCCACCTCCACCCATATCTCGGGATTTTCTTGACTTACTATGTATTTGACTGTACGTCCAGTGATAGAGGTGAGAGCCACCGCCCATAGATAAAACGTCACACTTCCTATTTTAAGCACCATACGATGCATTGGCGGGATACAAAACCTGAAAAACCAAGCTATAACAAGAGGCAAAACCAGCAGAGGCATCACCTTCCCGCACACCGTGAGGAAAGACTCCATAAACGGCATATCTACCTGCACTCCTATAAATGAAAAGAAAAACGGAGCCGTAAGAGCCGTAGCTATACTACTTAAAAACACATAGGTGGTAAGGAACGCCACACTTCCTCCCAACATCCCCGTAATGACAGCCGCTGCCATTGCCGTAGGAGCAAAAACACAAGCAAATGCCCCCTCGCCTATAGCTGGATGTATCCAGAAAAGAGCAGCATAGACCACCACCCCACCCAGCAACTGTATGAGCAGTAGCCACACATGCAGACGATGAGGACGCACATCACGAGGAGACAGCTTGGCAAATGTGAGAAGCAACATAGTAAATATAAAATAAGGTATAGCCACCGCCATCTTATCAAAGAATTCGTAGAACGCACCACCGATTATCATAGCCATAGGTAGCACAAAACTTTTCAGACTTTTCATATCTCCTTATTTATATTATATAACCTTATATACAGTCTATAATTAAACCCTGCAAATTTAATTACATTTTTTATGCCCCACATCAAAACTTTGCCTATTTTTGTATAGGCTTCGCCATAGAGTCACAAACCACAAATACATAACACTATCTATATGCCCATAAGCAGATTCATATCATACCTTAAAGACGAACGCCATTATTCGATACATACAGCCGATGCATACGAACGAGACCTCTATAACTTCAACTCATTCATAGAAAACACATCACACGACGCCGACATATTAAAAGCAGATTTTCATACCGTACGTTCTTATGTGATACACCTTATGGAAAACGGTCTCTCTCCTAGGAGTATCAACCGACACATAAGTTCTCTGCGAGCATTTTATAGATACATACTACGAGCAGGTCATATAGACAAAGACCCCATGACCCGTCAAGGCAACCTCAAAGAACCCTCACACATCACCGTTCCATATTCAGAAGACGAACTCAAGGAGCTACTATCCCATGAGCTATATAAAAGCGATGAAAATGGAGAGCGTAACCGCATGATAATAGAACTGTTTTACGCACTGGGAATACGTAGAGCCGAACTCATAAACATTAAAAAAGACGACATAGATTTTTCTTCTTCCTCCATAAAGATATATGGCAAGGGAGCCAAAGAGCGTATCTTACCCCTTATGAGTGAGCTAAAAAAATCATTATGGAACTATATATCAAGCCCATACGCCGGGAGAGTGTATCTTTTTGAAGAAAATGAAAAAAAAATACCCCAAACTCTTGTATATAGAATAATAAATCACTATCTTGCTCACGTGACAGACAAGATAAAGAAAAGTCCACACGTTCTACGACATAGCTTTGCCACACACATGATAGAAAATGGTGCCGACATCTCTTCTGTCAAAGAGCTACTAGGACATTCCAGTCTTGTTTCCACACAGGTGTACACTCACACCACCATAGGAAAATTAAAATCAGTGTATAACCACTCTCACCCTCGTTCGCGAGACTCTCACCAGAGGGGCGAGACCCAAAAACATTAAAACAATGAAAGTACTTACACAAGCTATCCACTTCAAAGCCGATAGCAAACTTTTGGACTTCATCCAGAAGAAACTCGACAAACTCGAACTGTTCTATGACCGCGTCATAGACGCCGAAGTATTCCTACACGTTCTCAACACGTCAGACAAGGAAAATAAAATGGTAGAACTCAAGATGCGTGTACCGGGAGAGACCTTTATGGTAAAGAAAACCGCATCATCGTTTGAAGAGTGCGTAGATTTATGTGCAGACTCTATGCGTCGTAAACTACGAGCCAAAAACTCCAAACCAAAAGACGCTCCATCGGCAGAATAAACCCATCTATTATAATAATCCTTACCCCCTTGTCTTGTATGGACAAGGGGATTTTTTTATATTCTACTTTATCACAATTATAAATAATGGATAGCTTCAAAAAAAATTTTCATACTATATTTGGATAAATCATAAATCTTCATACCTTTGCACTCTGATTATATGCGTACTATGCCCATATAGTTCTATGCCGATATAGCTCAGCGGTAGAGCACTTCCTTGGTAAGGAAGAGGTCACGAGTTCAAGTCTCGTTATCGGCTCGATGATGCCTTGCATATCAATAACCGAAATATATTCACTTAAAGAAAACAATAATAAACTTTACAAAAATGGCAAAAGAAACCTTCAAACGTGACAAGCCCCACTTGAACATTGGTACTATCGGTCACGTAGACCACGGTAAAACTACTCTTACAGCAGCTATCACAAAAGTTCTTTCTGAAAAAGGACTTTCTGAAGTAAAAGACTTCTCTTCTATCGACTCTGCTCCTGAAGAAAAAGAACGTGGTATCACCATCAACACTGCACACGTTGAGTATCAGACAGAAAAACGTCACTATGCTCACGTTGACTGCCCTGGACACGCCGACTACGTTAAAAACATGGTAACTGGTGCTGCTCAGATGGACGGTGCTATCCTAGTTGTAGCCGCTACAGACGGTCCTATGCCTCAGACTCGTGAACACATCCTTCTAGGTCGTCAGGTAGGTGTACCTCGTATCGTTGTATTCTTGAACAAAGTTGACATGGTAGATGACCCAGAACT
Source organism: Flavobacteriales bacterium (assembly GCA_017620815.1). Classification (GTDB taxonomy): domain Bacteria; phylum Bacteroidota; class Bacteroidia; order Flavobacteriales; family UBA1820; genus Merdimorpha. The sequence continues at coordinate 61,460 of JAGAUI010000035.1, read as the reverse complement.
TCTTGAACTAGTAGAAATGGAAGTTCGTGACCTTCTTTCTATGTATCAGTATGACGGTGACAACACTCCTATCATCAAAGGTTCTGCCCTAGGTGCTCTTAACGGAGAAGCTAAATGGGTAGCTACAGTTGAAGAACTTATGGATGCTGTTGACAACTGGATTGAAGAGCCAGTACGTGACAAAGATAAAGCATTCTTGATGCCTATCGAAGACGTATTCTCTATCACTGGTCGTGGTACAGTTGCTACAGGTCGTATCGAAACAGGTGTTGCTCACGTAGGTGACCCAGTTGAAATCATCGGTATGTCTGCAGAAAAGATGACTTCTACTATCACAGGTGTAGAAATGTTCCGCAAACTTCTTGACGAAGGTGAAGCAGGTGACAACGTAGGTCTTCTTCTACGTGGTATAGATAAAACCGATATCCGCCGTGGTATGGTTATCTGTGCTCCTAAATCTGTTACTCCTCACAAGAAATTCCAGGCCGAAGTGTATATCCTTTCAAAAGAAGAAGGTGGTCGTCACACTCCATTCCACAACAAATACCGTCCTCAGTTCTACGTACGTACAACTGACGTAACTGGTGAAATCTCTCTTCCAGAAGGTATTGAAATGGTAATGCCTGGTGATAACCTTACTATCACTGTTGAACTTCTTCAGCCTATCGCACTTAACCTTGGTCTTCGTTTCGCTATCCGTGAAGGTGGACGTACAGTTGGTGCTGGTCAGGTTACTAAGATCATCGAATAATACTCTTAAGAGATTATATTCACATAAAGTCCCCGTGCTTGAAGCACGGGGCTTTTTTTATGTCATTATCTTTTTTCTCTCCACCTACCCTTCTCATAAAAAATTTCTGTATTCTATTTTTTATATGTAACTTTGTTCATTTGATAGATACTATACTCTTTTGGTATAAACACACTATATATGAAAACAGAAGGCAAAATAGAATTGATGGCCCCTGCTGGCGATTTTGACTCTCTTCAATCTGCAATAGATGCTGGAGCAGATTCGGTTTATTTCGGGGTAGAACAACTCAATATGCGTGCTCGTTCCACAGTAAACTTCACCATAGACGACCTTCCAGAGGTTGTGAGTCGTTGTAGTGAAAAAGGAGTGCGTTCATACCTCACGCTCAATACCATCATCTATGACCACGACATAAACGTGATGCATACCCTTCTAGAGGCCGCTCACAAAGCAGGAGTTACAGCTGTCATAGCATCAGATATTTCGGTTATAACTCATGCCCGCAAGATAGGAATGGAGGTACATATCTCCACCCAACAGAACGTATCCAATATAGAGGCCGTTCGCTATTTCTCCCAAATGGCCGATACAGTCGTTCTAGCACGTGAGTTGAGTCTAGTTCAAGTAGCCGATATAGTTCGCAAGATAGAAGAAGAAAACATCACTGGACCTTCAGGTCGCAAGATAGAGATAGAGATATTTGGACACGGAGCGTTGTGCATGGCTATATCTGGCAAATGCTACATGAGCCTTCACGCTTACAACTCATCGGCCAATCGAGGTGCATGTAAACAGAATTGTCGTAAATCATACATCCTTACAGAAAAAGATTCTGGAAATCAGATAGAAGTGGACCACGAATACCTTATGTCGCCAAAAGACCTCTGCACCATAGAGTTCCTAGACCGCGTGATAGGAGCTGGTGTTTCTGTCCTTAAAATAGAAGGACGTGGTCGTGCTCCAGAATATGTCCATACGGTAGTCAAGACCTATCGTGAAGCGATAGAGGCTTATTACAATGGTTCATATAGCCTAGAAAAAGCACGCGAGTGGAAAGAAACACTACGTACAGTATATAACCGAGATTTCTGGGGCGGATACTATCTGGGACAGACTATGGGACAATGGAGTGATAATTCTGGTTCCAATGCCACTCGTCGTAAGGTTTATATAGGCAAAGGTTTACACTTCTACCCAAAACCTTCCATAGGAGAGATACTCATAGAGGCTTATGATTTACGCCGTGGTGACCGTATCATCATCACTGGCCCTACCACAGGAGTAAAAGAACTCATAGCCGATGATTTCCTAGCCGATGAAAAAAAGGTAGATGTAGCCGAAAAAGGAGCTCACGTTACCATGAAATTGGATTTCCGACTACGCCCATCAGATAGAGTGTATAAGATAGAAGAGACAGAATATGCTACGAAAGATTTTTCGTCATCTGCATGCGAATGTTAATGTAATATAATATGCCTATAACCATAACTCTACATCGTGAAAAATGCATAGGATGTGCTTACTGCTCCCAAGTAGCGGGAGAGTATTTTGAAATGTCGTCCATAGACGGGAAGAGTAATCTCATAGGAGGGATAGGCAAAAAGGGATTTTTCACATTGCGTAGTGATGATGACGCCATTTACCCTTGCAGCGAAGCGATGAAAAATTGCCCAGTGAGAATTATAAAAGTGGTAAAGAGATAATTAAACAGAAGATAATCGGTCTAGTAGAGGAGACTCTCTAGACGCTAAATATATATTTATGAATTGTCAAGAATGTAATAACTGCCGTTGTGTACGTTCTAGTAGTGAGAATGAGAATTGCAACACTTGTGTATATCGCAATAGCTACTATCTAGATGTAAACGATTGGCTTGCAGATATAAAACTACCATCTACATCTACACCATTTGATTGTGTGGAGGTGCGATTTAAGAACGGCCGTAAAGGCTTTTACCGCAATGTGAATGACCTCCCTCTATCACAAGGAGATGTAGTAGCAGTAGAATCTACCCCCGGTCATGACATAGGAAACGTATCCCTATGTGGCGAATTGGCTCGCGTACAGATGATAAAAAAAGGCGAAGACCCTTCGTCATCTGAAATCAAAAAGATATATAGACTAGCCACTGCCAAAGACATAGAAGTATGGAAAACTGCTATCTCTCGAGAGAAAAGCACACTCGTACGTACGCGTGAGATATGTGATAGCCTCCAACTATCTATGAAACTTTCAGACGTAGAATACCAAGGCGACAACCTCAAAGCCACATTCTACTACACTGCCGAAGGTCGTGTGGACTTCCGCCAACTCATAAAAGAACTAGCAGCGGCATTCAGCATAAGGGTAGAGATGCGACAGATAGGATTGCGACAGGAAGCAGCCCGTGTAGGGGGCATAGGTTCTTGTGGACGGGAGTTGTGCTGCACCACTTGGCTTACAGACTTTCATTCGGTAAATACTACAGCTGCTCGTTACCAGCGTCTATCTCTCAATCCTCAGAAACTGGCAGGTCAGTGTGGCAAACTCAAATGCTGTCTTAATTTTGAACTGGACACATATGTTGATGCCCTCAAAGACTTCCCATCTACCGAGGCTCCTCTACACACAGAAAAGGGTACGGCACATTTCCAGAAAATGGACGTGTTTAAGGGTATGTATTGGTATGCATATGATTTTGAGTTTATGAATTGGATAGGGTTGCACGTGGATGCCGTAAGACATATACAAGCCCTTAATGCCCGCGGAGAAAAAGTGGAAAGCATAGAAGAATATGTTGAAACTACGCCAAACGCTTCATCTGGCAAGAAAACTCCTGCCATAGAGATGAAGTCCATAGAGGAAGATTCGCTTACGCGTTTTGACAAAAAGAAAAAGAACAAAAACAAGAAAAACACAACTCCTACCCCTCCCCAAAAGGAAGAGAATGGAGAAGAATCTAGAGAAATCACAGATAAAAAACCTGCTGAAACAGTAGAAAAATCCTCTGCACGAGCATCGGAAGGCAATAAAAAACCTCTCCGCGAACGTAGAGATAATCGTCCATTTAAAAACGATAATCGCTCAAACAAACCAGACAGAGAAGAAAAAAACTCTAACAATGCTCCTGCACCAGAAAACACCACAGGCACAGAAGTAAAGAAAGAAAAAGGCAATCATCGCCATTTCCGTCATCATCGTCCACGCCACGACAAAAGTAACGATAAAAACACCCGCGATGAATAAAACTATCATCTATCTGCTACTCTTACTATGTATAGGGACATTGTCTTCATGCAATGATGAATCATTTTATATCTCTACCATAGATATGAAACGTAATTTCTGGCATAGAGGAGATACTGCTACATTTGATGTGCAGATAGAGGACACCACTTCTAGATATGACATCACTTTACTTTTAAGGAGTAACGAGAGTTATCCTTGGACAAACATATATGTCATCTCTAGCATATGTGATAGTGCCACAGTACTAGATAAAGACACCACACAGTGTCATCTTTTTGACATATCGGGACGTCCTACAGGCAACGGCCTATCCAATGTCAAAGAAAACATCATCCCTCTATGGGAGGATTACTCATTTCACAGCATAGGGAAACACACCATAAATATATCTCACGGTATGAGGAACATAGAACTACCGGGCATATCAAGTGTTACATTGCGTATAGTAGAAAACGACACCATAAGATAAATATATAAAAACATACATGGCAAAAAAACCGACCACACTCAGTAAGACTTTCAAGATATTCCGCACTGCACTATGGACATGTTTCATAGGTGGTATCATAGGAGTTGCATCTCTTTTTGCACTCATATACAGCGGAGCATTCGGGGCTCTTCCTACATTTGAAGCGATAGAAAATCCCGAAAGCAGTATCGCCACCGAGATTATTTCTGAAGACGGTGTAGTTATAGGGCGTATCTGGCAGAGCGAAAACCGCTCCCCTGTCAAATATACAGAACTATCACCACATCTGGTAAATGCTCTTATCGCTACCGAAGACGAACGTTTTTATGAACATTCGGGGATAGACTTCCGTTCTACTGCCCGTGCTGTGGTGTTTATGGGAAAAAAAGGTGGAGCCAGCACCCTTACCCAGCAGCTAGCCAAACTGCTTTTCACACGCGACCCTTCACAGAACACTCTGGAACGTATCATCCAGAAACTCAAAGAGTGGATTATAGCTATACAACTGGAACGCAATTACACCAAGGAAGAAATCATCACCATGTATTTCAACCAATACGACTTCCTATACAACGCCTTTGGTGTAAAAAATGCTTCGCTTACATATTTTAACTGCCTGCCTTCAGACCTTAAAATAGAAGAAGCCGCTGTACTGGTAGGTATGGCCAAAAACCCCATAGTATATAACCCTATCCGCAACCCTAAAAATTCTACTGCTCGTCGTAATCAGGTATTCCGTCAGATGAGACGCAACGACCTGCTCACCAAAGAGGAAACCGACTCTCTATGTGCCCTGCCACTTAAAACAGACTTCCGCATGCAGACTCACAATCGCGGTCTAGCACAATACTTCCGTGAATACATACGTGAGATAGTTCCTCAATACCTCAAAGACGTCCGCAAGGCAGATGGGTCCAAATACTCCATAGTTACAGATGGTCTTAAAATATACACTACGCTAGATTCTCGTATGCAACGCTATGCCGAAGAAGCCGTAGAAGAACACCTATCTGCCCTTCAAAAGGTATTTGACTACACTCAACGCAATAACAAGACTCGTCCTTTTTATTCGCTTACATCTAGTGAGATAGACCGTCTTATGAGCACCAGCATGAAACGTAGCGACCGCTATCGTTCGCTTAAAAGACGTGGGCTGAGTGAGAGTGAGATTATCAAAAACTTCAACACGATAGATACCATAGAGGTATTCTGCTGGAAAGACGGACAGGCTTCACTGGAAGACAGAGCCATTACACCTATGGACTCCATACGCTACTACAAAGGTCTTCTTAACACGGGGCTAGTTTCGGTAGAGCCACAGAATGGTCATGTAAAGGCTTGGGTGGGAGGCATTAGTTATAAATACTTCCAGTATGACCACGTGATAAAAGCACGCCGTCAGGTGGGTAGTACATTTAAACCATTTGTATATGCTACTGCCATAGACCAACTCAAGATGTCCCCCTGCTATGAATTTATGGACGAACCCGTAGAATTCAAAGCCGAAGACTGGAACATGCCTCTAGACTGGTCTCCTTCCAATTCAGATAACAAATTTGAATATGTGCCATACACCCTCACACAGGGACTAGCCAAATCCAAAAACTCAATAACCGCATCTATTGTAAAAACACTTGGTACGACAGAACCTATCATAGCCCTAGCTCAAAAACTAGGTATCACCAGTGAAATGTCCCCTGCTCCTGCTATGTGTCTAGGCACTACCGATATTTCTGTCTATGAGATGGCCGGAGCTTTTGCCACATTTGCCAACGGAGGCAGCTATATTAAGCCTATAATGATAACCCGTATAGAAGACAAAAACGGTGTCATACTATATCAAGACTCAACTCCATCACAAGCCGTAATGAGCAGTGAAAGTGCTTATGCCATCATCAAACTCCTAGAAGGTGTAACTAGCGGTGGTACTGGTGTGAGATTACGTTCATCATGGGGTAGTTACATAGCTCCAGACCCCGAAAAAACCAATTTCTCTACTGGTTACCCTTGGAAATTTACCAACCCTATCGCTGGTAAAACAGGCACATCACAGAATAATTCAGACGGTTGGTTCATAGGCATGGTGCCAAATCTGGCTACTGCCATATGGGTAGGTTGTGAAGACCGTAGTGTCCACTTCTCAAATATGCGTTATGGGCAGGGTGCTTCGTCTGCAATGCCTATATGGGCAGTCTATATGAAAAAATGCTATGGTGACCCTACCCTGCACGTCTCCCAAGATGAATTCCCTGTACCCGAAGGGCCTATAACCATAGACCTCTCCTGCACAGGAGCCAAAAACATAAATTCTATCCCTACCTCCATCCAAGAAATGGAAGAAGATTTTTAGTTTTTAATACTCTATCACATAAAACTCTACCACATAATACTCTACCATATAATACCATACAAAATGACACTAGAACAATCCACACCATCCTACTTCTTCTCACAGCCACACACATTTGCTAGTTGTGTAGTGGATAGTGTCAAGTATGCTTGGCAGATACCTTCCTCCATAGAGTCTTATTGGGAGGAAATTATCAACCTCAATCCATCGTTGCATAGGATAGGAGAAAATATATGGGCAGAAGAAGGTGCTGTGATAGAAGAAGGTTCACAGATAGAAGGTTTTCTTATCATAGGTCGTGGTAGCACCATTAAAAAGAACACCATATTGCGTGGATATAACATCATAGGTCGTGATGTCCTCATAGGAAATTTTGTAGAGATAAAAAACACCCTCATCTATGACGGAGTCCAACTCCCTCACCTCTCCTATGTAGGCGATAGCGTATTGGGTTACTACTCACATCTAGGAGCAGGAGTTAAAGTATCCAATTTCAAGGCTTGGGGAGACGAGATAAACATCACATTTGATGATAGAAAAATATCCACAGGACTAGAAAAACTAGGAGCCATAGTAGGAGACAAAGCCGATATAGGCTGTAACAGCGTCCTCTACCCTGCCACTCACATAGGACGAGGTAGCGTAGTGTATCCTCTATGTGGAGTAAGGGGGGTACTAGATAGCGACACCGTACTACGCCCAGATGGCACACATTCACCCATTAAAAGATAACACAACACATAATCATCATAAAATGACCAAACTAAGCGTAAACATTAACAAGATAGCCACTCTGCGTAATGCTCGCGGAGGTAACAACCCCGATGTCATTCAGGTAGCTCGTGATTGCCAAAGGTTTGGAGCACAAGGCATAACCGTACACCCTCGCCCCGACCAACGTCATATCACTCATCGTGATGTATTTGACCTTATACCTGTCATCACCACAGAATACAACATAGAAGGTAACCCTACTCCAGAATTTATAGAACTCACACTCAAAGCTCACCCCACACAGGTAACACTTGTACCAGACGCCCCATCAAACCTCACATCAGATGCAGGGTGGGATACCATCACACATCGTGAGTTTTTATCTGGTGTGGTGAAAACATATCACGATGCTGGCATTCGTGTGTCTATCTTTACAGACCCCGACATACGCATGATAGAAGGTGCCAAAATAACTGGTGCCGACCGTGTAGAACTCTACACAGAACGCTATGCCCGTCTATATGCCGCCGGAGAAAAGGACATCATAAAAGAATATGCCACAGCAGGAGAATATGCCCGCAGCATAGGTCTAGGGCTTAATGCAGGTCATGACCTCTCACTGGACAATATAGAATATTTCATATCACATCTGCCTTTTACAGACGAAGTATCCATAGGTCATGCTCTTATATCAGAATCATTGTATCTAGGTCTTGAAAACACCATAGGCTCATACCTTAACAAGATAGAGAGAGCTTCACGATAGATTCATAAAATATGACGGTAGAAAACAACTACAAGGGAAAATATCCTCTACTCTCATCAATAGACTCCCCCCAAGACCTTAAGGTGTTGTCTATTGATGAACTTTTGCGTCTTTCTACCGAAATGAGGAACTATATCATAGATATAGTTTCTGTACAGCAAGGTCATCTAGGGTCCAACCTAGGAGTTATAGAACTCACCATTGCTCTGCACTATGTGTATGACACCCCACGAGAGCCTCTTGTGTGGGACGTAGGCCACCAAGCATACGCACATAAAATACTCACCTCTCGCCGAGAACTCTTCCCTCATTTGAGAGAGAAAGGAGGGATATCTGGTTTCCCTCGTATAGAGGAGAGCATATATGACAGTTTTGGGACTGGACATAGTTCCACTTCTATATCGGCAGTGCTGGGCATGGCTATAGCCGATGCCGAAAAAAATCCCACATTATCTCACATAGCAGTAATAGGAGACGCTTCCATAGCATCTGGTATGGCTTGGGAGGCTATAAACCATGCAGGCTCCTCCAATGCCAATCTGCTCATAGTCCTCAATGACAATGCTATGGGCATAGACCCCGCCACTGGAGCTCTATCAAGACACCTCATCTCTCTTTCTGGTGGTAATAGCACAGGCAATATCTATAAGGAATTAGGCATAGAATACCACTTCTTAAAAGACGGGCACGACCTTCCTGCTCTTATAGATACATTGAGAGAGATGAAAAATACTACTGGAGTAAAGATACTACACACCATCACCACCAAAGGCAAAGGCTATCCTGCCGCCGAAGAAGAACAGATACTATACCACTACCCGGGGACATTTGATAGGAAAACGGGACACATCTCCCACGACACCCCCACCAGATACCAAGACGTGGTAGGCAGCAAACTATTGGAACTGGCACTAGATGATGACAGCGTATATGCTCTTACTCCTGCTATGCCCACATCTAGCGGTCTATCCCATATGATGCACACTCTTCCTTGCAGAGTGATAGACACAGGCATAGCCGAAAGCCATACACTCACACTAGCTGCTGGCATGGCTACTAGAGGCGTCAAACCATTTGCTGTGGTGTACTCTACGTTCCTCCAGCGAGCTTATGACCAGATAGTCCACGACATAGCCCTGCAAAATCTCCCAGTACGCATCATGATAGACCGTGCAGGATTGGTAGGTGCCGATGGAGCTACACATCACGGGATATTTGATATAGCATATCTTCTTCCCCTACCCAATGTAACTATATGCTCTCCTATGGACGCCCATGAGCTTACTATGGCTGTAGATTACGCATACAGATGGGACAAAAGCCCCATAGCTGTACGTTATCCTCGTGGTATGGCTAGAAACAGCAACTACCCTCATAGCATATGGAAAGAAGGAAAAGGTCGCATACTGCGTCAAGGCAGTGATATATGTATAATATCGGCAGGGGAGATAGGTCTGGAAGTAGAACGAGCCATAGATACACTTAATGATGAAGAAAAGAGTTTCATTTCTCACTATGACCTTCGTTTTATAAAGCCAATAGATACAGAACTATTAAATAATGCATTCTGCAAACATAGAGTCATAATCACTATAGAAGAAGGTATACTATGTGGAGGCGTAGGGAGCATGATAGCTATGTGGGGGCTAGAAAATGGCCATAGTGATGTCAAAGTAGAGCGTATGGGGATAAAAGATTTCTTCCCACAATGGGGCAGTATAGAGCAGTTAAGAGAGGATTGTGGGATAGATATACATAGTATCACAGGTCGTATAAGAGCATCTATTTTGTATATTTGCAACATGAATAAAATAAATTAAAGATATGAAATACCGTATATTATTTTTTATATCCATGGTATTAGGAGTGTTTTACACCCTAGACGCACAGATAGTTGTGGACCAGAACACCGCCAAATTCTTGCGTGATTTTGACGATGAAAAAGTAAAACCAGCACATATAGACACCAGTTACTGGAGTACATCGGCACGAGTAAAGTTTATGCTCAACGCTTGGACAGTATCAGATAACTGGTATAACACCAGCATACGCAGCACCTTTAAGCTCAACGTGGACGGTGAATACAACGCCAACTATAAACGCGAATTCACACGTTGGAATAACAAGATATTTATGAAACTAGGATTCCAATGGGAAGACGCTGCCGATTTTGCCGATGGAGCTCGCAACCTTTCTGTGTCCAATAACTACCTGCAACTCTCTACCGAATATGGTGTAAAACTGGTACGCAAATTTGACTTTGTAGCCAACGTGGACCTTACCACACAGATACTGGCCAGCTATAAAAACAATACTGCCAAAGAACCCAATAAACAATTCATGGCCCCAGGTACCCTCAACATAGGTGCGGGTGCCAAACATAGCCATTCTGCCAAAAGATTTAACATCACCACTAGCTTCTACCCCATAAACGCCAATATGACCCTCGTGCTGGATGAACGTCTTGCCGATGCGGGTACATCGGGTGTGCGTCCTGCCGAAAAAGATGCCAATGGTAACATCATTCGCCACGGTGCCAAATCCAAGACAGTATTTGGTGGACGTATGTCGTGCGACCTCAAATGGATAGCGACCAAAGACAAAAAAATGACCATAGAAAATAAACTTTCTTACTTTATGGGTTATACAGATGGCTTTGGTAAAGGACAGATGAACGACTTTTTCAGCATAGCTTATAAGTTCACCAAGAACCTAGAAATAAGCTATAACCTCCAGTTGCGTTACTTTGACAATGAACACACGTTCAAAAAAGTTAATGTTACACAGGACGACGGCTCTATAAAAACCATCACAGAAGAACACGGAGCCACTCTACAGATGAGAAATGACATCTCGTTGAACCTAGTGTTTAATTTCTAAAAAATATATTGTTCTTTTTTATACAGATTTTGATAAAAATCGTACCTTTGCACGGCTAGATGTGGACACTTCTAGCATCACGATATTAAAAACATATATATTATAATAAATTATGATACCTCAGCCAAAAATCTTCGCTGCTTCTGCCTCTCAATCATTGGCAGAGAAGATAGCACAAGCCTATGGTACAGAACTAGGAAATGTGGCTTTCTCTCGTTTTTCAGACGGCGAATTCCAGCCTTGTTATGAAGAAACTGTACGAGGTTCTCACGTTTATCTAGTATGTTCTACTTTCCCATCGGCCGATAACCTTATGGAACTTCTACTGATGATAGATAGTGCAAAAAGAGCTTCGGCTAGTAAAATCATCCCTGTGATGCCTTATTTTGGTTGGGCTCGCCAGGACAGAAAAGATAAACCTCGCGTGCCAATAGGAGCCAAACTTGTCGCCAAAATGCTTGAAACAGCGGGTGCTACACGAGTGGTTACTATGGACCTTCACGCAGACCAGATACAGGGATTCTTTGAAATACCTGTTGACCATTTGTATGCATCGTCTATATTTGTTCCTTATGTACAGAGCCTGCTAGATAGCGGTGAGGTAAAAGACCTTGTTATAGCTTCTCCAGACATGGGAGGTAGCAAACGTGCCTACTCTTATGCCAAATACTTCGGCTGTGATGTGGTTATATGCTATAAACAACGTAAAAAAGCCAACGTTATAGACAGCATGCGTCTTATAGGTGATGTAGAAGGAAAAGACATAGTGCTAGTAGATGACATGGCAGACACAGCCGGTACCCTTACCAAGGCTTGTGATATAATGGTAGAAAGAGGTGCTCGTAGCGTACGTGCTATGGTATCACACCCTATACTTTCTGGTTCTGCTTATGAAAAAATAGAGAACTCCAAAATTACAGAACTTATCACAACAGATAGCATCCCTCTTAAGAAGGACTCTCCTAAAATCAAAGTTCTGTCTTGTGCTTCTCTTATGGCAGACGCCATCAAGATGATAGAAGACAATGCATCATTGAGTGCAAAATTCATACTTTAATAACAATTTTATTTAATCAAATTTTATGAAATCATTTACACTAAAAGGACTCGTAAGAGAAAGCGTGGGTAAAGCATCTGCTACTGCCTTGCGTAATGCTGATCGCGTACCTTGTGTAATCTACGGTGGTGAAAATCCTGTACACTTTTCAGTAGAGACCAAAGACCTTAAAGGTTTGGTTTATACTCCAGATGCACTTATCGTAGATTTGGAAATCTCTGGCAAACAGTATAAAGCTGCTCTGCAAGACCTTCAGTTCCACCCTGTAACTGAAAACATCATGCACCTAGACTTTATACAGTTGTTTGAAGACAAACCAGTTACTATGCAGGTTCCAGTGAGAATCACAGGTAATTCTGTAGGTGTACGTGCTGGTGGTGTGCTAGTGGTTAACTACCGCAAACTTCCTGTACGCGCTCTTCCTGCAAACCTTCCAGACGTGATAGAAGTTGACATCACAGAACTTAACATCGGCAACAAAATGGTTATGGGTAAACTCCCACAGGAGAACTACAAAATCCTTCAACCAGATAACATCGTGGTAGCTTACGTGAAAGCTTCTCGTAACTCTGCCAAGATGGCTGCCGCTGCAGAAGGCAAAAAATAATCTCTACGGTGAGATAAAAAAAGCCGTGCCATTGGCACGGCTTTTTTCATTGAAAAAGCGGGGCTTCGCCCCGCTTATATGCTTATCATTTGTGTGTATGGCGTGAACGCAATATCTCTATTACGTCTTGTAGATGGTAACCTTTTGCCATAAGAAGTACCATATAGTGATACATAAGGTCTGCACATTCATTAAGGAAGAGTTCTTCGTCATTGTCTTTGGCTTCTATTACTACTTCCACAGCTTCTTCGCCTACCTTTTGTGCTACTTTGTTTATACCTCGGCTTATAAGGCGGGCGGTGTATGAATCTTCTGGAGAATCATTTTTCCTGTCATTGAGATATTTTTCCAGATAAAAAAGAAAGTTACTGGCAGTATTTTCCTCCCCCCAACAGGTATCTGTTCCCTTATGACAAGTAGGGCCTACAGGGTGGACTTTTACAAGCAGACTATTATTATCACAGTCTGATAGTATCTCACACACATGCAAGAGATGCCCACTCTCCTCACCTTTGGTCCATAGCCTACCTCTGGAACGAGAATAAAATGTTGCCAATCCTAGTTCTCTAGTTTTTTCATATGACTCTCGGCTCATGTATGCTTGCATAAGCACCATACGAGTAGTTGCGTCCTGCACTATGGCAGGGATAAGTCCATTTTGGTCAAATGCAAGTGTATTGACGTCTGGACATTTGATGTTTTTCATATCTATATATTTTTAAAGTCTTATTTCTATGCCTTTGTCTTTAAGGTATTGTTTTACCTGTGGAATGGTTAGCTGTCCAAAATGGAATAGCCCTGCTGCAAGAGCCGCCTGAACTCCCCCTATAGCAAACGCATCATAGAAATCCTCTACCTTACCTGCTCCTCCCGATGCTATTACAGGCACATCTACCATCTTTGTTATGACAGACAGAGGCTCTAGAGCATATCCACTATGTGTACCGTCATGGTCCATAGACGTAAATAATATCTCTCCAGCCCCTCTATCACAGGCTTGTTTTATCCAGTCATATAGTTTTATCCCCGTGGATACACGTCCGCCTTTAACATATGTGTACCAATGCCCGTCCTTTTCCTTACGAGCATCTACTGCGACTACGACACATTGAGCACCAAAGGCATAGGACAATTCGCTTATAAGTTCTGGTCGTGCCAATGCCGCCGAATTTATAGAGATTTTGTCGGCACCACACTCCATGAGAAGTTCTACATCTCTCACACTGGATATGCCTCCACCTACGGTAAAAGGTATGTTTATAGCACGAGAGATATTTTTCACCCATTCTCTACGGGTAGCACGATTATCACTACTAGCAGCTATATCTAGGAACACGAGTTCGTCTGCACCTTGCTCACAATACCTCAAAGCAAGTTCCACTATATCACCCGCATCCCTCAGGTTCACAAAATTGGTACCTTTTACAGTGCGTCCATCTTTGACATCAAGACAAGGTATTATTCTTTTTGACAGCATAATTATCTATTATTTATCATCATACGCCATGAGGGTGTCAAGTGATATTCTACCTTCATAGATAGCCTTGCCTACTATCACTTCGCTCACGCCTGCATCTTTCAGTTCGTCCAAATCCTGCTTGCTCCCCACACCGCCAGAGGCTATAAAAGTGATATGAGGATAACGTTTTTTAAGTTCTACATATAGAGCCGTTGAGGCTCCCTCCAACATACCATCACGGGAAATATCGGTACACATCACACGCTTTATCATACCATCATAACGCTCTATAAGTTCATATATAGTGGTAGAGGTAACACACTTCCAACCATGTGTACATATATAACCATCTTTTACATCGGCTCCTATGATGATACGGTCTGCTCCATAGCGTTTTATCCAATTTTTCACTTTTTCTGTATCGCTATATGCCAGACTTCCTATAGTAACATACGCCGCCCCCGCTGCAAATGCACGTTCTACATCTTCGTCACTTTTTATGCCCCCAGAAACATCTACCTTTATACTAGATGCTGCGGCACATACTTCACGTATGGTGTCTATATTGACTATATGAGAATCTTTTGCCCCGTCTAAATCCACCACATGAAGACGCGTAAATCCTACATTGGCATACTCTAGAGCCATATCTCTAGGGATACCATATGTCTTAACACGGTCATAATCTCCTTGTGATAGTCTCACACATTTACCTCCTATCACATCTATGGCTGGTATTATCTTCATAGATTGATAAAATTTCTTATTATTCTCTCTCCTATTTCGGCAGATTTTTCTGGATGAAACTGCACACCATAGAAATTATCTTTCTTTATAGCTGCCGAAAACTCTCCCATATAATCACAACGTGCTATAGTATATCTTTCGTCCACATCTACATAGTAGGAATGTACAAAATATACCTTGCTTTCATCTACTCCTTCCATTATAGGCGAGTCCAATCCATATATATCATTCCAACCCATATGCGGAATCTTTTCCTCTCCTTCAAAACGCCGTACCGCCATAGGAAATATACCTAGACCTTCTGCTCCTCCACCTTCTTGGCTATGGGCACACATCATCTGCATACCTAGACATATACCCAACACAGGTACTTTAAGGGTAGGAAGTATTTTATCCAATCCTCTTTTCTTAAGTTCTTCAAGTGCCGATGATGCCTGTCCCACCCCAGGGAAGATGACTCGGTCGGCAGTGAGGATTTCATTTATATCGCTAGACAGTACAGCCTTATAACCCAAACGTTCTATGGCTGTAGAGACAGAAAAAACATTACCTGCTCCGTAATCTATGATAACTATCTTCATTATAGTATTCCTTTTGATGATGGGATTCCTCCTCCTGTTACACGCACAGCCATTTTTATAGCTCTAGCAAACGCCTTGAATATGGCTTCTATCACATGATGGGTGTTTTCTCCCCGTGCCATCACATGCATATTGGCTCCCGAAGAGTTACAGAAAGATTCAAAGAAATGGCGAGTCATCTCGGTAGGGAAATCACCCACATATTCGCGGGAGAATGTGGCGTCCCACTCCAAATGTACACGTCCCGAAAAATCCAGCAATACGGTAGAGCTAGCCTCATCCATTGGCAACGAAAAACCATAGCGTTCTATGCCCTTCTTACTACCCAATGCACTAGATATGCACTCTCCCAATGCCAATGCGGTATCTTCTATCGTATGGTGTTCATCCACATGTAAATCCCCCTTGACTCGCACCGTAAGGTCTATACCTGCATGATGAGGAATCTGTGATAGCATATGGTCAAAAAATCCCAACCCTGTATGTATATCGCCTTTCCCACTACCATTTAAATCTACAGCTACATAAATATCTGTTTCAGATGTGGTTCTACTATGATAAGCTGTACGAGAGCCCCTTATGAGGAATTTTGCTATATCCCCCCAATTATCAAACGCATAAAAACCATTCTGCTCATCACCCCCTTTATCACATAAACGTATTCCCTTTATACCCATATTGGCAGCAAGAGCCATATCGGTAGCTCGGTCTCCTATGACATAAGATGCCGCATAATCCAGAGTATCATTAAGATACTTTTCTACCATACCTGTTCTAGGTTTACGGCGAGGACTATTCTCATGTGGGAACGATGGGTCTATAAGCTCTTCATCAAACGTAATACCTTCGCCTTCCAGTGTAGATATCATACGGCTATGAGGAGGTATAAAATCCTCCATAGGAAAAGATTCTGTACCCAGTCCGTCTTGGTTGGAGACCATAACCAGACGATAATCTGTCGCCTTAAGGACAGACGAAAGGGCTGTAATGACACCCGGTACAAACTCCAACTTCTCCAGACTATCTACTTGGTAGTCCACTGGAGGTTCTTTTATAATGGTACCATCACGGTCTATGAATAGTATCTTTTTCTTCATTATTCTACGCTTGTATTATATTTTATGAGTAGGTCTATAAGCAGGTCATTTTCCTGTGGCGTTCCCACCGTTATACGTATGCCGCCACCTATAAGAGGAGGTATATCTCGTTTGCGGACTACCACTTTATTATCTACCAGATATTTATAAATTTCATCACAATGATTACTTCTCACAAGTATGAAATTACCCTGCGAAGCATAGACGTGTGTAAAGATACTCATCTTTTCAAGTTCTGCCAAAAGTCTTTCTCGCTCTCTTAAAATTTCATTTTTACGCTCCTCATACGCCTTCACATCATTAAGCAGAGAGAGTGCTATTTTCTGTGTTTCACTAGATATATTATATGGAGCTTTGACCTTATTGAGCACGGCTATTATCTCTCTCGAAGCAAAACACATACCTAGACGCAATCCAGCCATACCCCAAGATTTGGAAAGAGTCTGAAGAATTACCAGATTGGGATATTTATCCAGAAGTGTAACCGCCGAAGGTATAGAAGAAAAATCTATATATGCCTCGTCCACGACTATCAGTCCTTTTGATTTGCTACATAGTAGTTCTATATCTTCCAGAGGCACAGCCGTTCCTATCGGGTTGTGAGGAGTGCATATAAACGTGAGGCGGGTATTGCCATCTGCCACCTGCCAATATCTCTCTATATCTGGCATAAAAGAAGGTGTAAGAGATATAGAACGCACCTCTACATCGTTTATATGAGCACTTACATCATACATAGAATACCCCGGAATAAATGTAACTACATTATCCACTCCCGATGGACGACATACACTGCGTATGAGTATATCTATTATCTCATCAGAGCCATTGCCTAGCAGTATCATGTCCTCCCCCACAGCCTTGATAGCCGATATACGTTTTTTAAGTTCTCGCTGCATAGGGTCGGGATAGCGGTTATAACCCGTATCATAGGGATTTTCATTGGCATCCAGAAAAGTAGCATCATCTCCATCATACTCATCTCTAGCACAGGAATAAGGAGCAAGAGATGCTATATTTGGTCTTAGGATATCTTTTATAGAAAATTTCATCGTCATACGTTTTTAATTATCATCTTCCAGTCTTATAGACACCGCACGGCTGTGAGCATCTAGACATTCGTTCTGTGCCATGGTCATTATGGTAGAAGAAAGGTTTTTTAAGCCTTCACGAGAGATGGATTGAAATGTTATCTTTTTTACAAATGCGTCCATGTTTACCCCGCTGTAAGTTCTAGCATAGGAGCTTGTAGGCAAAGTATGATTGGTCCCTGAGGCATAGTCACCCGCACTCTCTGGTGTATAATGTCCCATAAATACCGACCCTGCATCGCTTATCTTCTCTACCCACTCTTCGGGACTCTCCACACTCAATATGAGGTGTTCTGGAGCATAAGCATTGGAGAAGGCTATGCACTGTGACACATCTTCAAGTACAACTATTCTGGAATGCAACAATGATTTTATCGCCACTTCTCGGCGTGGGAGCAACGCCAACTGACGTTCTACCTCTTTTTCCACTTCACTTGCTAGTCTTTTACTAGACGTAGCGAGTATAGACTGGCTATCGGGGCCGTGTTCTGCCTGTGATAGCATATCGGCAGCTACATATTTGGCTCGTGCTGTATCGTCTGCCACTACCATCACTTCCGATGGGCCTGCTGGCATATCTATTGCCACTCCATAACGTTGTGCCAGTTGTTTGGCAGCCATTACATATTGGTTTCCCGGGCCAAATATCTTATAAACACTAGGAATAGTCTCTGTTCCCAATGTCATAGCAGCTATGGCTTGTGTGCCGCCTACCTTGTATATCTTTTTCACCCCACATTCTATTGCCGTCCATAGAACGATAGGATTTATCTCTCCACTAGCATTGGGGGGAGAACATAACACCACCTCACTACAACCTGCAACGCTAGCTGGCACTGCCAGCATAAGAACAGTAGAGAAAAGCGGAGCTTGACCTCCAGGGATATAAAGTCCCACACGACTTATAGGACGTATTTCTTGACGGCAACATACTCCCTGTGATGTTTCTATGGGTGTAGGGGTATAGAGCTGTGAACGATGGAATTTTTCTATATTGGCTTTGGCAGTGAGGATAGCACGTTTAAGCTCTTCTGGCACTTTATCTCCACAGGCTGCCTTTTCCTCATCACTCACTGCAAAATCATCTATTTTTACCCTGTCATATAGTTCGGTATAACGGGATAGTGCCTTATCACCATCACGACTCACCTCATCAAAAACCTCACGACATACCATCTCTATCTTTTCAAGATTTATAGATGTTCGTTTGCATAGTTTATCCCAATCCTCTAGTGGCGGATACAATACAGTTTCCATATCAGAATATCATTTTTTCTATTGGCAATACGAGTATATCTTCGGCACCTGCCTCTTTAAGGCGACCTATAACCTCCCAGAACTTACTTTCACTCACCACCGAATGTATAGACACCCACCCTTCCTTCTGCAAAGGCATAATAGTTGGGCTCTTTTTCCCGGGCAAAATACCACATATCTCCTCTAGTGAGCTAGCAGGGGCATTGAGCATTATGTATTTGTTATTGCGGGCAGAAAGCACAGATTTTATACGGAAGACCAAATTATCCAGCAGGCACTGTTTTTCATCTTCCAATATAGGCGAAGCCACCAGCACAGCCTCGGACTCTAGTACACGGTCTGTTTCTTTTAGGCCATTTTTAAGGAGCGTACTTCCCGAACTCACTATATCACATATACCATCGGCCAGTCCTATGCTAGGAGCTATCTCCACCGAACCCGATATACAGTGTATCTGTGCGTCTATGCCTTTTTCATCTAGGAAAACCTGCAATGTACGAGGATAAGAGGTAGCTATTTTCTTCCCATTGAAATACTCTGGCCCATTATACTGCACATCACGAGGCACTGCCAATGACACTCGGCAACGTGAAAAACCCAATGACATCACTATACGATTGCCGGTATTTTTTTCATATTCGGTATTGGAGCCAATGATAGCCACATCGGCTACGCCATCACGTACATATTGAGGGATATCTGAATTCCGCAAATAGAGTATTTCTATGGGAAAATCGGGGGAGTAAGCCATAAGGCTATCGGCTCCGTTGGAGATAGATATTCCACAGTCTTTGAGCAGGCGTAATGAGTCTTCGTTGAGGCGACCAGATTTCTGGATAGCTATTTTAAGTTTTTTCATCTTTTAATGTTTTTTATAAAAAAATAAGCTGCGGTATCACCACAGCCGATTCTTATATTTTACTCTACTACATAAGACATCATTTTGCCGTGGTGGCAATTATATATATATGATGTGTATGATGCAGGAGTATGTTTTTCATTTTTCTATCTTTTTACGCCACAAATGTAAGGATTAAATTTTATTTTCCAAATAACACCACATACTTTTCACGTTTTTTACACATTTTATAAAAAATCATCAAGACGGTGCAAGTTTTTAAAAAAATTAAATCCACATAGGATATTTTTATGGAAAATCGTTTTATATTTGCCCATCATAAAGAGCCTCAGTGGTGAAATGGTAGACACGCATGCTTCAGGTGCATGTGCCTTCAGGGTGTGCTGGTTCGAGTCCGGTCTGAGGCACCCATAAAAAACCGCCCCGTCCTATGGACGGGGCGGTTTTTATAATAAATGATACTATTCCTTAAATTTAAGTATAGTGATTATAGGGTTGGAGTTAAGAGTAAGTGTAGAATAAACCTCATTTATAGCCCGTTCATAACGAGGGTTTGAAGGGCGGGAAGTGGGTTTCATCTTACCATCTTTCCCCAAAAAAAACCATAAAAAACACCCCATCGTGATGGGGTGTTTTTTTATCGTTATTAAAATCCTTATCCTATCTGTAAGTCAAGACCCGCCATCAGCATAGCGATTATTATTCCGCCTACCACTATCCTATACCAACCAAAGGCCTTAAATCCATACTTGGTTACAAAACTTATAAAGAATTTGATGGCCAATAGTGCTACGATGAACGCTACCACGTTGCCTACTATAAGCGTCATCATATTACCCTCTATAAGTTCCATTCCTCCCTCCCTAAAGAGTTTGTACACCTTGTAAAGTGTCGCACCTGCCATAGTAGGCACTGCCAGAAAGAACGAAAATTCGGCTGCGTCCTTGCGTGTCATTCCCTGGGACATACCACCCACTATCGTCGCCATAGAACGCGACACTCCGGGTATCATAGATATACATTGGAATAGACCCACCATAAACGCACGTCGTTCTGTAAGAGGAGTATCACTGCTGCCTTTGTTAAAGATTTTATCACAGAAGAGCATAAACACACCTCCTATGATAAGCATCACAGCCACTACCTCCACTCTTTCCAGCATGGCATCTATCGCATCACTGAAAAGAAGCCCCAGCACTGCCGCTGGCACAAATGCCACCAATAGCTTCCAGTAAAAATCAAAACGATGTAGAAAACGTTTCACCGCACCTGCACCTTCGGGAGCGGGGTTATGGTTCAGACGGAAAAATCTCTTCCAGTAAAGCACCAGCACAGAAAGTATAGCACCAAACTGAATGATAAAAGTAAACGCCTTGACAAATTCTGTGCTTTCCACACCTAGCACATTCTGTGCTATAATCATATGCCCAGTAGATGATACAGGTAAAAACTCAGTAAGACCTTCTACTATGGCTATAATTATGGTATCAAGTATATCCATTCTTTTTATAAGTATTTACAGGGGAGTGTATTATTCTTTATTTTCTTTTTTGCTATAAAATATAGCCACTATCTCTATCACAAATCCCAAAATCACGATAAGAGGTGCCCAAAATATACGGCGAGAGGAGAACACATCTGGATTAAAGATGGTTACATCATCGTTATTACCTCCACTCATAAGGAAGAAACCTAGCATTATAACCGCTAGTCCCACTGCTACCAATATATAATTCTCTCTAGTGAAAAGAACTTTTTTCTGTGATTTTTTCATGTATTTTAAAAATGCTTGTTTCTAGATTAATAATAAAGGTCTTCGGCTTTCATACGCAAGAACTTGCGTACAGCTATATGTGCCGACATGCTAGTGAGTAGTATCGCCACTATCACCACCGCTGCATACAGGATACCTATCACACTGAAATCCATCACCACTCGGTATTCGGGTAGGTACTCATACAAGTAACATATAAGCCCAGACATAAAAGCCAATGCTATCACAGCACTTAGCAGACCATTCCACATCATTCTACGTACAAATGGCCCACTTATAAAGCTACGCGTAGCTCCCACTAGTTGCATAGTCTTGATAGTAAAACGTTTGGCATAGATAGCCAGTCTTACAGCGTTGTTTATAAGTACGATAGACACCACTAGAAACAGTCCTGCAAATGCTACCAACCACAGTCCTATGGTGCGGATATTGGCATTTATCTCATCCAGCATTAAACGGTGGTACTCTATAGAACGTATCATAGGATTTTCCTGAAGTGCAACCCCTACCGAATCTATATATGCACTATTGGCATACTGGGATTTCATAAAAATCTCTATCTTATCACTCAATGGATTTTCACCTACAAACTCCACAAAATCCTCTCCCAAATCATCTTTAAGTGTTTGCAAAGCGTCTTCTTTGGACACATAACGCACGTCCTTTACATAGTCTGCCATACGCAATGACTCTATGAGTTGGTCGCGGTCTGTATCCTTGATACCAGGCTCTATGGTAAGTCCTACAGCAAAATTCTCTTTTATATGACGAGAAAGCCTATCTGATGACAGCACCAGCAATCCTATGAGTGATAGTATAAATAGTACGAGCGTAGTGCTAGCCGTAACCGATATGTATGAGCTACGCACACGGCGACGTTCATATTTCTCTCTTTTGTTTTTACTCATATAAATTTATATATATCTGTTTTTAAGACGGTGCTAAATTAGTGAAAAAAGGCGTGAGTAGCACTACTGATTTTTATCCTTTTTACCAAACAAACCCTTCAATAGCCCTCCAGCCTTTTCCTTGACACTCTCTTTGGTTTTTTCTACTGCCTTACTAGTAGCTTTTTTCACTTCGCCAGCCACGTAATCTGCGATAGAGGTATGATGCTCCTCTCCATATGCCACCGAATATTTTGGCGACGTAGCAGGCCCCGTAACCACACCTGCTATCTTTATATTTTCCTCCATAGATGTCTTCACTCCCACAGATGAAAGCGCATTTACCGCATTGTCTATCGTCTTATTGACCTCATCAGAAAGCATATCGCGTGGTATAACCATATCTGTAACCATATTCATCTGGAAATCACCCATAGTCATATCACCAGACAGTATAGCTTTTATGCCTGCTACGTCAAACGTAGTAGGAGCTATCGTCAATCGACCATCTGTAATAGTGTAACTCATATTGAGGTCTTTTATTTTGGAATCTTTTTCCAGTGCCTTTACACCCAATGCTTTACCTACAAATTTGAGCATCTTATTTTCCATCAGTCTTAGTTCCGATGTAGAAAGAGTTCCTCTACTATTCATAGCCGTATAGACAGGTTCCATATTTCCATTTATAGGAGTCTCCAGTTCTATATGACCGCTCACACTACCTGTCAAATCCTCGGCAATAGGAGCCAATGTTTTAACACTCTCAAACATCGCCACCATAGATGGTATATCTACATTTTTTATATCAAACACCATATCTATCTGTGCATCACCATCTCCCGATGTATCATATGTTCCTTGCAGCGAAGCACTACCCTTGGCTACATCTGTACGTATGCCTTTAAGATATGCTCTCTCATCTTTTATACCCAGATTTCCAGATATATTATTCAGCTTTATATCATCATATACTACTTCTTTTATATCTACACGAGTATCAAAATCTATACGCGATGGTATTTTTATAGCCGCCATAGAACCTTCGGCAGGAGCTTCTTTTCCTGTGTTATCTATATCGGCTGCATCTAACGTTTCTTCCTCTTCTGGCATCAATTCTACCAAATCAATGTTACTAGAAGATATTTTGAGGTTTCCTTTTATAGTCTGGTCTTTGAGCAAGTATCCCAAATAATTCTTCAAATCCCCTGCCAATGACAAATCGCTACTTCCCATCTTGACGTCTAGTTGTGATAGTTTAAGAGCTGCAGGAGTGAGTATTAGTTCTCCACGGGGGATTTCAACAGCAGGAACATCATCTACTGCAAACATAAATTTATCTAGTACCACACTACCTTTTGCCGCAAATTTTTCATAAAGTCCTTTATCTAGACTTGAAAGATTACCATCTATCTTCACATCGGCATCTATTCTACCAGATAGTTTGTCTTCTTTCTCCATAGGCAACACATCTTTAAGCGTAGCTATATCCAGTGCCGCATCCAACGAAGCTTTCACATAAGGGTCACTCATAAGTGTAGCAAGATATGCCGAAGCCTTGATAGGTGCTCCAGCCACACTCATATCACAACGCGACATATCCACCACCATAGCATCCAGAGAAGAGCTTTGTGGAGATTTAACTGCTATATCTATAAATATATCGCTTATAGATTTGGGAAGTGAAGGATATTTTATTTCTCCTTCGTTAGCAGAAAGACGTATGTCTATAGCAGGGAAAGAATTTGAATTGTAAAGTCCTTTGATAGTACCATCCATTTCAAATGTTCCCGAAGTCTTAACCCCGTCCAGATAAGAAGCATATGTAGGAGGAACCATCGCCAAAAGCGATGCAAACGAAGTCTTTCCACTACCTATGTGTACATCCACATCCATCATTCCGTTATCCTTCATAGCTATACTACCTTCACATAGTAGAGGGATGTCGTTTACATGCAGATTATAGTCTTCGCCACCTGTATCTATGGTAAAGACCATTGCCCCCATATCCATATCCAGAGTGATAGAACCTTTTATATGTGCATCCTTGACATATCTGGTTCCTTCCATCTCAAATGAAAGAGTATCTATAGACGTACGTGTGGCAAGCATAAAACGTTCACTACGCATAGCACCGCTTCCGCTGTGATTAAGTCCTGCCACTTTAAGTGCCATCATGGATGTAGAGTCCACATAACTTACATAACCATCACTTATAGCGTATTTTGAAAGGTCTATATTTAATTCTCCCGATGTTGCAGTACTATCATCTTCTTCCACTGGAGCCTCAACAGATGGAGTTTTGGCTATATCATAATTGGCTTTTCCCTTTTTATTCACTATGACGTTAATCTTGGGAGTATCCAGTCCCACACTCACTATGCGTGGAGTTCCAGAAAACACACTCATCACATCTACCACCGCATATATCTCTCGTGCCTCTACCAGACGCACACCCTCAAAATCTCCCACACCATCTATCGCTATATCACTAGCCGATAGTGTAAAATGAGGAAATGATGAAAATAACGAAAAGTCTATATTCTCTGGCTCAACCTCTATGTGTGCATCTAGATTCTCTCCTGCCACTTTAAGTGCTGCATCTATTATCTCGTCTTTATATACAGATGGTATTATTATCATCGCACCTAGCACTACTAGCACTATTCCCCCCACCACTGCCGCACTTATTTTCAACAACTTACTTTTCATAAGACCTTAATTTTTATAGTTAGTTAATCTTCTTGTATCGACTGCTAAATTACGACTTTATAACGGTAGTTATAGACATTCAGTATAGTTAAAAAAATATAACTATGTTAATACAATAATAAGTGGGAAAAAGTGGGAAGAAATGGGAAAAATAAGTAACTTTGGAGGGTAAAATGTCGTATCGTGCAAATACTAGAAACATACATAGTAAAAATAGACGCAAAAGGCCGTATGGCACTTCCTAGCGGGCTTAAGAGGGTACTAGGTACCATTCTTGATTCTGGTTTTTACATACGCCGGAGCATGAGTGAAAGATGCCTAGAGATGTACACTGCCCCTCAATGGGAGGCAGCACTAAGTCGTGTACAGTCTCTGAATCCATATATGAGAGAAAACCGCAGCTTCATACGTCGTTTTATGGCAGGAGTAAAATACCTCACCCCAGATGCCGCTACCCGCATCAATATCCCATATGAACTTTCACAGTGGGCTGGTATTGAAAAGGAGGTAGTACTCTCACCTGTGGGAGATGGAATGTTTGAGATGTGGGATAAGAAATCCTATGAAGAGGTACTATTAAGAGACGAAGAGCAATACGCCGCTATGGCAGAACGCATAATGGGCGACAACCCATCACACACCCTATAATCATGGCAGAAAACAGCTATCACCTACCTGTCCTGCTACACGAATCCGTAGCGGGACTTAACATAATACCAGATGGCACTTATGTCGATGTAACATTCGGCGGAGGAGGTCATTCACGCCATATTCTATCCCTTTTGGGAGAGAACGGTCGCCTTTTTGCCTTTGACCAAGACGCCGACGCCGCAGCAGGTGCCATAGACGACCCTCGTTTCTGCCTTATACCACAGAATTTCCGCTACATCAAGAACTATCTACGTATGCATCGCGTCACTCAAGTAGATGGCATATTGGCCGATTTGGGAGTATCATCACATCAGTTTGATACTGCTAGCCGCGGATTTTCTATACGCGAAGACGGGCCTCTAGACATGCGTATGAATGCTCATGGAGGAATTACCGCAGGGGATATCATCAACACCTATGACGAATCCCAGATAGCAGATATTCTATACAAATACGGCGAATTGCGTGAAAGTCGCCAAATAGCATCACGCATAGTACGCAACCGTCCACTAGAAAGCACCATGGAGCTGGTATCTCTAGTTAAAAACTTTGCTCCTCGCGGAAAAGAAAACCGCCTACTATCACAGGTCTTTCAAGCGTTACGCATAGAGGTAAATGACGAGATGCGCGCTCTAGAAGAGCTCCTATCACAGAGTGGAGAGATTCTACGCCCCGGTGGTCGTCTTTCTGTCATATCATATCATTCACTGGAAGACCGTCTAGTTAAAAATTACATACGTTGTGGGAATTTTTCTGGCGAGGCCGAAAAAGACTTCTATGGGAATATCATTTGCCCTATGAAAGCTGTAAACCGCCACGTCATCACCCCTAGCGATGAAGAGATAAATATCAACTCCCGTGCCCGTAGTGCCAAACTACGCATAGGAGAAAAGAAATAAATACATAGTACACATGAATAGTCTAGCCAAATTTCTAAGAGGAGAATATTTTTCCAAAGCCGTATGGAAAGC
This sequence comes from Flavobacteriales bacterium, assembly GCA_017620815.1. GTDB lineage: Bacteria > Bacteroidota > Bacteroidia > Flavobacteriales > UBA1820 > Merdimorpha. The sequence goes on along the minus strand of JAGAUI010000035.1, from coordinate 34,552 downwards.
CATAGCCGTAGTAGGTGTTTCGTTTTTCATAATGGTATATATGTCGGCCTCTATGGACCAGAAGGTTTACAAGATACGCTCCCTTAAATCACAGAAAGACGCTCTATCCACTCACTATGTAGAACTCCAGTCTGAAATCTCACAAGTGAGAATGAAAAGCGGAGACCTAGAGTATTTCCAGAGTCAGGGTTTTGAGATATCACAAGACGCCGCCTACAAGATAACCATAAAAAAACAATAACATCGTCTATGGATACCACACCTCACATAGAGCAAGATACCGTACAGAATAAAAACATAAACAAATTCTCTTTGTTTAAGTTCCTCATATGTGCATTTTTTACACTTGTAATACTCATAGTGATAGCTGTGAATATGGTATCTTTTGTCTTTACTGGAGAGGATTTGCGGCGTGCTGCAAGAGAAGATGTCATACAGGAGCGTCCCGTTCCTGCACGATGGGGGAATATCTATTCTGCCGATGGTTATCTTATGGCTTCTACCGTATTGCGTTATAATTTTCATTGGGATATAGCACTTGTAAAAAACAGTGTATATAACGATACTATTATAGACGGCAAGGAGGTTAAAAAAATATCGGCACTATGTGATTCTCTAGGCAAATACTTCCCACGCCGTACAGCCGAGGGTTGGAGGTCATATTTTGACCGTGCTCGTTCACATCACAACCATCACCTATCCATCGCTACCAATATCACACAGACAGAAAAAGACCTACTACTTACATTCCCCATATTTTTTCACTACACCCAGAAACGTTCACCCATACGCAGCGGTGTAAAGATAGAGAGCTATTCAAAACGTATCACACCATTGCGTGGTATGGCCGATAGAGTATTAGGAAAATCTGAATCCAATGCTTATGTAGGTCTAGAAGGATATTATGCCACATACCTCAAAGGCGAAGAAGGCTCACGTCTTATGCAACAGATAAAAGGCGAATGGAAACCTCTGGCAGACGGCAACAAAAAAGACCCCGTAGATGGCAAAGACGTAGTACTTACACTAGAGGCTCGTACACAGAACATGGTTCACGCTGCACTGGAAGAAAAAATGAAAGAATGGAAAGCAGAACGCGGTTGTGCCATAGTTATGGACGTCAAGACAGGAGGCATCCGTGCTATGGTAAACCTAGCCAGACTAGAGAGCGACACCAGCCATTATTATGAATTACAGAACTACGCAGTAGGAGAACTATCAGACCCCGGTTCTACGTTTAAGCTCATGTCGTTTATGGCTATGGTAGAGGAAGGCGTGATGGACACCGCACAAAAGGTAAGCACCGAAGGTGGAGTTATAACCATTCACGGGAACAAGATACGCGATTATAAAGCAGGAGGCTATGGAGTAGTCTCTGCCCACAAAGCATTTGTTAAATCATCCAATACTGCCACTGTAAAACTAGCATACGAAGCATTCAAAGACCGTCCAGAAGACTTTATGAACCGCTTGCGTCGTATGTATCTAGATAAAAAATCTGGCATAGATATAGCTGGAGAACCTACTCCACACATACCTACACCAGGCACACAGAGTTGGAGTGCACTTTCTATGCCATGGACATCATACGGGTATGAGGTACGCCTTACTCCACTACAGACAGTATCATTCTACAACGCTGTAGCCAATGACGGCATATATGTAGAACCTCATCTACTACAAGAAGTACGCCGCAACGGCGAAGTTCTAGAAACCGTAACTCCTACCCTTAAAGGCAAGGTGGCTTCGCAAAACACTATAAACATCGCTCAGGATTTATTACGCAGCGTGGTAGATGAACGCGGAGGCACCGCACATAGTGCTTGTTACGACCCAGAACTACGCATAGCAGGTAAAACAGGTACAGCACAGTACAACTATGGTCGTGGAGCCAAGATGGAATACATGGTATCATTTGCTGGATATTTCCCTTATGATGAGCCTCGTTATTCGGTGGTGATATGTATATATAAACCACAGGGTTGGCCTATATCGGGAGGATATATAGCTGCTCCCGTAGCCAAAACGATAGCCCGCGGCATTTATAGTGCTACACCACGTGAGATACATTCCACCACTACCACAGAGGTAAACTCCATAGAGATACCTTCCTCACAAATGACAGAAAAACGAGAGTTCTCCGCCTCAATAAAAACCATGCCAGATACTCGTGGAGCATATGTATCAGATGCCGTAAAAGCCCTTGAGAAAAACGGCTACATAGTAAAAGTAAACGGAGGCACAGGTATCATCTCCTCTCAATCTCCCGTCAAAGGAACAAAACTTAAAAAAGGACAAACCATAACACTTACTACCAGATAAAGATGAAATCACTATCACACATATTGCGTAATGTCGCCCACAAGTGCATTGCTGGGGGCTATGAAAAAGAAGTGCTTTCCATCACTGCCGATAGCCGCAAGGCTAGACGTGGTAGCATATTTGTAGCACTATGTGGGACACAGGTAGATGGACACAACTACATAGACCGTGCCATAGATGCTGGTTGTGATATGATAGTTATGGAGAAGACGCCCTCACTACTACGTGAAAATGTTACATATATCAAGGTACCAGACTCTGCACTAGCACTAGGTCTTATAGCTGCCGAATACTATGACCACCCATCAGAAAAACTGAAACTGGTAGGTGTTACAGGCACCAACGGCAAGACTACTACCGCTACTCTTCTCTACGAAGTATTTACCACAATGGGATACAAGTGCGGTCTTTTTTCTACGGTTAAGAATATAGTGGCAGGAGAGGAAATCCCCGCACGACAGACCACTCCCGATATCATCACCCTTAACTCTCTCATGAGTCAAATGGTAAAGGAAGGTTGTACATATTGCTTTATGGAAGTATCTTCCCACGCACTAGACCAGAAGAGGGTAGCAGGAGTAACATTTGCTGGGGCTATATTTTCAAACCTTACACACGACCATCTAGACTATCACCATACATTTGCTGCATATCGAGACGCCAAAAAACTACTCTTTGATGGCTTGCATAAAGACGCTTTTGCTCTGGTCAATGCAGATGACCGCAACGGTTCATTTATGCTCCAGAACACCCGTGCCCACAAGAGGACATATTCGCTCACTCGCCTAGCAGATTTCAAGTGCAAGATACTAGAAGAAAGTTTCAGTGGTATGTGGCTAACGATAGATGGCAGAGAGACTCACCTTCCACTCACAGGACGTTTCAATGCTTACAACTCTCTAGCAGTATATGCGACGGCTATAATGCTTGGCGAAGAACCTGTAAAAGTTCTCGAAGCTCTTTCTATGCAGAAGGGCGTGCGTGGGCGTTTTGAGACTTGGATATCGCCATCGGGAGTGATATGTATAGTGGACTATGCACACACACCAGATGCTCTGGAGAACGTCATCAAGACTATAAATCAGATGCGTACACAGAACGAGACATTCACCATCGTGGTGGGTTGTGGAGGAGATAGGGACAAGGAAAAAAGACCCATCATGGCATCCATTGCCTCACAGGGAGCCTCCCAGACTATCCTCACCACCGATAATCCCCGCAGCGAAGAGCCTATGGACATTCTCCAGCAGATGAACGATGGCGTACCACCCTCTCACTATTCTCGCGTTGTTACCATACCAGACAGAGCCCAAGCCATACGCACAGCCTGTATGACTTCACGAGCAGGAGACATTATACTCGTAGCAGGAAAGGGGCATGAAACCTACCAAGAAGTAAAAGGCATACGTACACATTTTGACGACCTAGAAGAATTAAAGAATTACTATAAAACCATCACAGAATAATTACCCATAGCATTATGTTATACCACCTGTTTTCATATCTAGAACAAGCATACGATTTTCCTGGAGCTGGAATGTTCCAATATATATCATTTCGTGCAGGAGCAGCATTTATAGTTTCACTGCTCATAGGAATGATATTTGGTAAGCGTATCATAAACTATCTACGCCGTGCACAGATAGGAGAGACCATACGCGATTTGGGACTAGAAGGGCAGAATGAAAAGGCTGGCACACCTACTATGGGAGGTATAATCATTATAGTATCCACGTTTATTCCTGTGTTACTATTTGCCAGACTGGACAATATATATGTCATCTTGCTTACGGTTACTATGATATGGCTAGGTGCGATAGGTTTTCTAGATGACTACATCAAGGTATTCCGCAAGAACAAAGACGGTCTAAAACCTCGCTTCAAGATAGTAGGACAAGTGGGTATAGGTCTTCTAGTGGGAGCTGTATTATTTTTCAACCCAGATGTTACCATTCGTGAAAAAGCATCACCATCTACCGCAAGTATAAACATGATATCTGTCCAAGGAGACACCATCTCCACCAGTCAAGCACTGGATATGGCTGCCAGCAAATTTCTAGAGGCCGAAACACATTCGCTTAAAACGACCATTCCATTTGTAAAGGACAACACATTTGATTACTCATGGTTACTATCGTGGATGGGAGGTAATTACCATCATTGGGCGTGGATTATATTCATTCCAATAGTCATTTTCATCATCACCGCCGTTTCAAACGGAGCCAATCTCACAGACGGCATAGATGGCCTTGCAGCAGGAACGGGAGCTATACAGGCATTTGCACTAGGTATATTTGCTTGGGTATCGGGTAACATTATATTTTCAGACTATCTAGACATAATGTACATACCCCATGTGGGCGAAGTAATGATATTTATAGCTGCATTTATAGGTGGACTTGTAGGTTTCCTATGGTATAACACATATCCCGCACAGGTATTTATGGGAGATACAGGAAGTCTTATGCTAGGAGGAGTGATAGCGGTAACGGCTATATGCATACGCAAAGAATTCCTACTTCCTCTGCTTTCGGGTATATTCTTTATAGAGACACTGAGTGTTATGATTCAGGTATCCTATTTCAAATACACCAAAAAGAAATATGGCGAAGGTCGCCGCATATTCCTCATGTCTCCTCTGCATCATCACTACCAGAAAAAAGGAATACACGAGAGTAAGATAGTAGCACGTTTCTGGATAGTGGCCATTATACTGGCTATACTAAGCATCATCACACTTAAGATACGCTAAAAACTATAAGAGAGATGAAAAACACATTTAAGAACATAAACTGGAATATATTATCACGCGGAGATAAAGTGATATGGGCTGCCATGGTCATACTGCTTATATTTTCTCTGCTAGGGGTTATAAGCACTGGCACTATAAAGGAAGTAAATGTAATGAGCGTAATTATGAGTTATATGAGAGATATACTCATAACAGTAGCTGTGATGTACATAGCATTTCTCATACCTTATGATTATTATCGTTCGGCTGCACGTTGGTCAATAGCGATAGCCATACCTCTACTCATATGGGCATTTACATCTGGTACCAAGATAAGTGGTCAGGATGCTGGTAGATGGGTAAAGATTTTAGGCTTCAGTTTCCAACCTTCGGGATTGGCTCTCATATCCATGGTTATGTACACTGCCGTATACCTAGAAAAATACTACATGGACAAACTATCCCGCACTCAATGGGAAAAATGGCTTATAAGACTATGGCTCCCTATGGGTAGTATGTTTTTCCTTATAGTAGTTCACAACCTTTCCACAGGTATCATATTTATAGCTACGTATTACGTACTGCTATTTTTGGGAGGGTTTAACTGGCGACAGACCTGTATATCTATCCTTATACTAGCAGCATTTGTGATGAGTATATGGGGAGCATATAAGGTATCTCCATCTACGTTTGAAGGGACACGTGTCACCACTTGGGTGTCGCGTATAGACACCTTCCTAGAAGATGATGATAAAGACACCCTGAACAAAATACCGTATAGCTCCATGAGCGAAGAGCAGAAACGCAAATGGAAAGAAGAAGAAGACAAGAAAATACAAGGAGAGGCTTCAAAAAAGGCTGTTGCATTGGGAGTGTTATCCCCTGCTGGCCCAGGTAAAAGCACTCAAAAATACTTCCTCTCCCAAGCCGATAGCGACTTTATATATGCCATACTGGTAGAAGAATATGGTATAGCAGGAGGACTTACCATCATAGCTATGTTCATACTCATCCTTATAAGAATGGTATTGCAGATAACCCGTAGCAAAGACATGTTCTCTATGCTAGCATTAAGTGGACTTCTATGTATCATGATGCTCCAAGCCATTATACACATGAGTGTCGTGATAGGAATCATACCTGTTACAGGGCAGAATCTACCATTTATAAGTTCGGGAGGAACATCGGTGATGATGTCTTGCTTCAGTATAGCAATCATGCAGAAGATTATAGCCCATCGCATGGATATAACAGCACGAGAGAAAGAAGAGCAAGCCCGCCTTAATGATAGTGATAACACCATAGATGAAGACTATGACGATTCTACACACCCATATGCAGAAGAAGATGACGATTTTACAAATGATGAAGAATATGCCATAGACACACTTAAAGAGATACAGAACCAGAAATAACACTACACCATGCAAAAAGAAGCATATCGTATCATCATGAGCGGAGGTGGCACAGGAGGACATATCTTTCCAGCCATATCCATAGCAGACGAGATGCGTCGTCGTTATCCCGATAGTCAGATACTATTTGTGGGAGCAGAAGGACGTATGGAGATGACTCGTGTACCACAGTGTGGATACCAGATAGAAGGTCTTCCCATAGCTGGTATGCAACGTTCACTCTCTCTATCCAATCTGCTCCTTCCTTTCAAGGTGATACGTTCGCTTTACAAGGCATATAAAATCATTCGCAGAGTACGTCCACACATAGTGGTAGGCACAGGTGGATATGCCAGTGCACCTGTACTTTTTGCAGCCTCTATGATGGGTATCCCTACTCTTATACAGGAACAGAACGGTTTTGCAGGACTTACCAATAAAATCCTATCCCGCCGTGCTGCCAAAATATGTGTCGCATACGAAGGTCTGGAAAAAGTATTCCCCGCCTCGCGAATAGTCTTCACAGGCAACCCCATACGAGCTTCTATTCTTTCCCCTCTACCAGAAAGAGCCACAGCTCTTAAGACATTTGATTTGGGAGCAGAAAGAAAAACTATAGCGGTATTGGGAGGTTCACTAGGTGCTCGCGAAGTGAACAAAGCAGTATTCTCTATCATAAGAGAAATAGTAGATTCTGGATATCAAGTGATATGGCAATGTGGCAAACTATACTTCCAGCAGTATAAAGACTCTCTGGAAGAACTATATGCCTCACATTCAGAATATAGACAGTACATACATCTATGTGCTTTTGTAGAAAACATGAACGACCTTTATAGTTCTGCCAACGTCATAATATCACGCTCTGGTGCCAGTACTGTTTCAGAACTATGCGTCATAGGTAAGCCTTGCATACTCATACCTTCTCCCAATGTAGCCGAAAACCATCAGTGGCACAACGCTATGGCTCTAGTTAAAAGAGGAGCAGCCTATATAGAAGAAGAAGGGGAGAATCTGGGCAGCCGTATAATGAAAGACATAAACGATATCCTTTCTTCGCCTTCCACTGCTCAACAGATGTCTCTTGCACTACACCGCATGGCACGCAGAGAAGCGACAAGCCATATCGCCGACCAAATAGAACTCATACTCAATAGATAATAACGAGAAACCATGAACACCAAGATAAAATACCTCATCTTTACCATTACACTCATAGCCTTTATAGCGTTATGTGTGTTTTTGGAGGTGAACCCCTCTCCAAAACATCAGGTGAGAGTGGAATTTATCTCTCATAGTCCATATAATCTGGTAGATGGAGATAGTATCAAGAAGATGGTAGAAAAATCTACCGACTCCACCCACAACGATTCTCTATCACACAGACTACTAGAAATAGAAAAAGACATAGCTCATAACCCTTACATAGAGCAAGCATTGGTCTATGCAGAACCTTCGGGAGAGATACTGGTAAAGATAAAAGAACACACTCCTCTATACCGCGTGATAGGGAAAAATACAGACTATTATGTAAGTCGTGATGGCAGCCATATGCCACTCCTCTATGGACAAGGAATAGACATACCACTGGTAAGCGGAGAGATAGACTCTCTTTCACACATAGACGTGGTAAGTGTGATAGATGCTATTACAAAAGACCCATTCTTCCAAGACATATTTATGGGCATAGACATATCCAGATATAACAAAGGTAATGGCCATGGATACACCCTTACAGCATCTACACGCTTACAAGACATTAAGGTCATACTGGGTGATGGTTCATACATAGATGAAAAAATAGAGAATTTCAAGGCTCTATACACATATTTGATAAAAGAAGACAGATTAAAAGAATATAAAATTGTAAATTTGGAGTTTGTAGATTACCTAGTACTTCAGAGAAAAAAATAGCATACACGATGAAAAACAATATGATAACCGTAGGACTAGACATTGGCACGACCAAAGTAGTCGTGATAGTAGGCGAAAAACACAGCGATGGTACAGTTCACATAATAGGACTGGGACAGAGCCCATCTACTGGTGTAGATAAAGGAGCCATACAGAACATTACCAAAACCACCGATGCCATACGTGCCGCCGTTACCATGGCCGAACAAAGCTCTGGTTATAAAATCAACCAAGTAACCGTAGGCATAGCTGGTCAATACATACGCTCTACACGCCAGACAGAATATATCACTCGTTCAGATGTAAATGATGTTATAAGTCAGGAAGACTTGGATGCTCTTTCTGCCAAAGCCGCTTCACTTCCTATATCTGAAAACGAAACCATACTGCACATTCTCCCTCAAGAATACCGCATAGACTCTCAAGGTGGCATCCTTGAACCAATAGGCATGGCTGGTCGCCGTCTGGAAGCTACATTTCACATCGTCATAGGGCAGATAGCCCCACTACAGAACATCAAACGCTGTGTAGAGGGAGCAGGACTTAAACTAGCTGGTGTATGCCTTCAACCTATGGCTTCGGCCGATGCAGTACTCAGTGCCGACGAAAAAGAAGCTGGAGTAGTAATGGTGGACATAGGTGGTGGCACTACCGACCTTGTGATAATGAGAGATTTTCTGGTACGACATTCGTCTGTACTTCCTATGGGTGGCAATATCATCACCGAAGACATTATCGCCGCTTGTTCTATCCTTAAACGCAACGCCGAACTCCTTAAAAAAGAATACGGTTCTACTTGGCCGGGAGAGAACAGCGATACAGACGTAGTATCTATCCCCGTTATACAAGGCTATCCTTCACAAGAAATATCTCTTAAAGACCTCTCCAAAGTAATATATGCCCGCATGGACGAGATACTGGATAGCATAAATGCAGAAATTGCCACTTATCGTCAGATAGAACCGGGACGTCAACTCATAGGAGGGATAGTCCTCACAGGTGGTGGAGCATTACTTAAACACCTGCAACCATTCACCCACTACAAGACTGGCATGAACTGTCGTATAGGACTACCAAACGTCTATGTAGATGGCCACGAAGGATTTGATATAGACTCTCCTACATATTCCACATGTATAGGACTACTCCTTTCATCTCCTGCTGGGAAATATGTAGAAGTCCCACACGCGGAAGAAGAGGAAGAAAAAACCTCTCCCGCCACTTCTATAAACATACCATATTACGAAGAAGAAGAAGATAACACTATAGATGAAGATGAAGACCAATACATAGAGCCAGAAGAGGAAGAAAATGACACACCATCATCGCCTTCTGCCACAGAGTCTTCGTCCATCATTAAAGAGACTACAAAACCCGCCTCTACTCGTCCTTCATTTATAAAGACATTAAAGGAAAAGACTGGTCGTAAGATAGAAGACGTTACCACTCGTACCAACAAGGCTATACTTGACTTTTTACAGAAATTGGGAGATTAAAAGGAGGTAGATATGGCTATATTTGGAAACAAAAACAAGATTAAATTTGCCCAGAGCGACCCTTCTACTCTCAACCAAATCAAAGTAGTAGGAGTAGGAGGTGGTGGTGGCAACACTGTAAACCACATGCACACCATGGAGGTCAAATGTGTTGATTTTGCAATATGCAACACCGATAGCCAAGCACTAGGCAATTCGCCTATATTACAGAAATTGCAACTAGGACCTATGACTACCCGCGGTAAGGGAGCTGGTTCAAAACCACAGATAGGTCTAGATGCTGCCAATGAGAGTATAGAAGATATACGCGCTCTTTTCCCCGACCGCACCGAAATGGTATTTGTTACCGCTGGTATGGGTGGTGGTACTGGTACTGGTGCTGCCCCTGTCGTAGCTAGAACAGCTATGGAGGCTGGCAAACTCACACTAGGTATAGTTACCACACCGTTTTCATTTGAGGGGCGTGATGAAGTAGCTGCAAAAGGTCTTGCCGAAATGAAAGAATCTGTGGATTCTCTCATAGTGATAGACAACGACAAGATTTTTGACGCATACGAAAACGTGAATTTTGACAAATGTTTTGCTATGGTAAACCAAGTCCTTAACGATGTAGCTAGTTCTGTGGCAGACATAGTAACACGCGCTCTTACCGTAAATGTCGATATGAACGATATGGAGACCCTACTCAAAGGTAGCCGTACCGCTATGCTTGGCAAAGGTCGAGGCAGCGGAGAGGATAAAGCCAAAGAAGCTATACAGGAGGTATTTTCTTCTCCATTTATATCAGACATCAACGTATATGATTCCTCAGGCTTCATATTTGTAGTTAAATATGGTCGTAACGGTTTCCCTAGCAAAGTGATAAAAGAGCTCACAACGGGAATGCGAGAAAAAGTAGGGCCAAAACCCCAATGTATAAAATGGGGTTATGGCTATGACCCAGAACTGGAAGATGACCAGATAGAAGTTGTCTTTATAGCTGCAGGCTTCCCCGAAGGCAAAATAGAGAAGAAAAACGATAACACCAGCCCTTTCTCCCAGTCAAAAATCCTACCAATAGACCTACCTATAAATGGTCTCACACCAGAACCTATCACTGGACGTCCATTCCGCCGCGAGAGGAGAAACGACATAGAATACACCATATACTCTCTATCTTGTGATACTGGCAGTACATATACATCGGGATATATAACCCCACAAGGACAGAGTTCTCTCAAGGCATATACAGAACAGAAAACTCTCTCTCCTCTAGGGGCAACCATAAAAGAAGTATTCAGTCGTCCCATAACACAGATGAATATCACACAAAAGAAAAACGAATTACTATCATCTAGTCGTATGAGTGAGGCTGCATACGTCCGCATGGGACTTAGCATAACCATCAATCCTCCTCTAGAAGGTCGTACCAATACATATGTTCTTAAATAAGGAACTTGTCAACGCACAAAAACGCCGCCCTTCGGGCGGCGTTTTTGTGCTGGACATTCACAAGTTCTACTCTTTACCATTGAGGTATAGTTTGGCGGCATACCACTCTTCCACCTCAAAACCTTTCTTTTTATAAAACTCCATTGCTCGTTTATTATCGGCCTCCACATCTAGCTCCACTCTATCACAGCCCTTGCTACGAGCCATTTCCACCACAGCCATCATAAGAGCATCACCTATACCACATCCTCTCTCTTCTGGGCACACTATAAGGTCTTCTATATGAACTGTAGGCCCTTTCCATGTAGAGAAACGATAAAAATAAAGTGCTATTCCTATCACCTTACCTTCTTTTTCGGCGACTATTGCTCCCACCGCTCCACCATCTTTTCCTATACCTACATTTCTCAAATCATCGGCTGTATAGACTATCATAGACAAAGCATTGTGTTGTACAGCCAAATATTTTACCATTTCCAGTATCTCTTCAGCATCAGAAGAAATAGATGGGCGTATTATGTAATCTTTCATCTTATCAACTGTTTTTAGATTTCATAAAAAAAGGCAAATGTTAAGCATCTGCCTTAGTATTATAGTGTAAAATGTTTTACCCTAGATATGTTTTAAGTATTTTACTACGCGATGTATGTTTAAGACGGCGTATAGCTTTTTCCTTTATCTGACGTACACGCTCACGAGTAAGGTCAAATGTCTCACCTATCTCCTCTAGAGTCATAGCATGCTGCCCCCCAAGCCCGAAATAAAGACGTATCACATCGGCCTCACGAGGTGTAAGAGTCTGAAGTGCACGTTCTATTTCTATACGCAACGATTCGTTCATCAGTTCGCGGTCTGGGTTTGGACTTTCACCACTTTTAAGCACGTCATAAAGGTTTGAATCCTCTCCTTCCACTAGCGGAGCGTCCATAGATATATGACGGCCAGCATTTTTAAGTGATTCCTTCACATCCTCTTCGGTCATTTCCAGTTCCTGAGCTATCTCCTCGGCCGATGGAGTACGTTCATGTTCTTGCTCTAGTTCGGCATATTTTTTATTGATTTTATTTATAGAGCCTATCTTGTTAAGAGGAAGACGAACGATACGCGACTGTTCTGCCAATGCTTGGAGTATAGACTGGCGTATCCACCATACGGCATAGGATATAAACTTGAAACCACGTGTCTCGTCAAAACGCTGTGCAGCCTTGATAAGACCTAGATTTCCTTCGTTGATAAGGTCTGGGAGTGTGAGTCCTTGGTTCTGATACTGTTTGGCTACCGATACTACAAAACGCAAATTGGCTTTGGTAAGTTTATCCAGAGCTCTCTGGTCTCCTGCCTTGATACGTTGTGCCAATTCTACTTCTTCGTCTGCACTTATAAGGCCTACTTTACCTATCTCTTGCAGATACTTATCCAGCGATGCTGTCTCACGGTTGGTAACCTGTTTGGTTATTTTAAGTTGTCTCATTATATAGTAAATATGGGACTTTTTACCCTATGGTTCTCCCATACTACATAATATACGCAAAAACACAGGCAAAGGTTACACTTTTCTTCAAAAAATTAAAAAAATACATTCCTCATAGGCACACAACACAGCCCTACAAGTACCAATACTTTGAGAACACGATGCAACATCTGGCATGTTTCAGCAGAGCAATTACGCCACACCATCACACAAGACGTTATGAAAAACACACACATCACCACATAATAAAAAGCAAAAAAACTTCCCCTTTCACACATATACACTCCCCCACTCACTAGAGACGAGGCCAGAAATCCCCACACAAGAACTATCCTTGCACGGCTTTCTCCCCATGATGTAGGAACTGTTCTTCCCCCCACTGCCGCATCGCCCTTGACATTTTTCATATCTCCCAGCAATGAAAGTAGCAGCAATATCATATAGATAAACATTCCATGAGGGAGCATCTCATATGCGTCAAGACATCTTTTGTATATCATCACCGCAAAAAGAGGTATAATCCCAAGTGCAGCTATGAAAAAATTGGATAACAAAGGGTATTTCTTAATCTTATGACAATAGAGCCATATCATAAATATATATCCCGAAAAAAACAATGCACTACGCGGAGAAACATACACACTCACTATCACAGCCACAATATTCATCACTATGTACATACGCAATGTAAACGCTTGCGGGATAGACTCATTAAGCAGGCTCTTAAAGGGGGAATTAAAACAGTCTTTTTCCTTGTCATAGAAATAATTGATTATGTAACCTGCACCCACACATATCCATGTACATAGAACCAATACCCAGAATTTAATATCAGTCAGATTATCATAATCCCCTATCCTATCCCCAAAGAAAAACACCACACTCACACACTGCACTGCCGCTATAAGAGCTATGTTATACACACGTGTAAGCGAGAGCAAACCCATAATCTGCAACCATCTTTTGGGTAGAGTTATGAGCCTATTTCTCACAAAAGGTATCATCTCTAAAATCTATATATAGGCTGAATATTATAACCCTCCAACATCTGTGAAGTCTTACCAAAATCCTCTGTAAAGCCTAGCATAAAACCTCCGCCTCCTGCACCACATAGTTTGAGGTAATAAGCATCTGTCTCCAGACCTTTCTTCCATAGTTTTTTCATAGTAGAAGGTATCATAGGAGAGAAATGTTCATACACCACGCGGGATAATTTTCTCACATTTTCCATAAGCGAGGCGTTGCGAGAAGAAAGGAAGGCATCTATACACGCATCGCTTAGAGCGGTAAATTCTTCGCGTATCATTCGGCGGAAACCCTCGTTTTTCATCTTTTCAAAAAAAACATCTATAAGAGCCCCAGTAGAATGTTTTATCCCTGTATCTAGCAGAAATATAGCCCCACGTCCATCATCAGAGGAAGAAGGAATACCCACCGTATCTATCTCGCTAGATGAACGGATGAGGATAGGCAGGTTAAGGTAGCATATAAGAGGGTCTAGCCCCGAACTCTTACCATGAAAATACCCTTCCATCTCTCCCAATATACCTTTAAGACATATGATATCCTGTGAAGATATATCACTAGAAGATATAGGATTTATAGCATAACGGTCATAGATGGCAGCCACTACTGCCCCCGAACTACCTACTCCATACCCTAGCGGAATACTAGAATCAAAATAAAGACCTTTTTCTATGTCCTCCATCATAGAGCTAGTGTCTATTCTGGCAGTAAGGGAATCTTTATTTTCCTCTATCCATCTACAATACTCACCTAGAGCAGCATTTGACACATCGGCTTCACGGGATTTCTCTTCACTCATCTTGTCATCCTTATAGACCAATGCCCCACGATAAAAATCATAGGGTATAGAGAGTCCCATAGCATCTTTTATGATGCCATACTCTCCAAAGAGCAGTATTTTAGCTGTATAAGGTTTACTTTTCATTTCTTTTTGGGAACACCCAACCTCCTCCTGTACCAAATTCATCTTCTACTTCTGTGGTTTCTTCGTCTTTATCTTTCACACGGTGTAGGCTCATAATACTATCTTCACGAGCCAGAATGATGCTATCTCTTATGCGGGCGTCTGTGATAGAATCATTAAATGCTCTTACAGCTGCCTCAGCGGCTTCGGCGGCTTCACGTTCGGCTCGTTTTACACTTTCTACATATTCGTTTTCATCTACCAATATACGGTTCATCGCTTCGCGGTAGATAGCTAGATATTCCTTGCTGTGTTCACTGTAATAGTCGTTATTCTGACGCAAAACCTCACCATTTATACCATGTTTCTGATATATACGACGCAAAAAAGCCTTTTTCCCTATGCGTGATAGCGTACTGTCATGTATAAATGCTCCTCGTGCTTCCAGAGCCTCTATATATGCTACTTCACATATTATATCCACCATCTGTTCATGAGTGAGCAGTTGTTCTGGTTTATCTATATAACGATATTTGCACGAAGTAGCCATAGTGGCACACATAAACACCACTACACATACAGCCCACAGTTTTGTATTACGCATAGCCTTTATTTTATCTATCAAATTCTATCTCCCTAGCTCCTCCCGAACGCATAGCTTTACCATTGGAATAAGCCAACTTTCCTCCTACCATAGTCATTCTCACACGCGAAGAAAACATTCTATCTTCAAATGCACTCCATCCACACTTGTAGAGCAAATTTTCTTTATGTACCCTCCATGGCGAATTAAGCTCTACCATAGTCATGTCGGCATAGTAGCCCTCTTTTATGTATCCTCGGTTTTTCATCTGGAATAGTCGTGCAGGAGTATGACACATACGCTCTACGGCAGTCTCCATAGTTAGACGTCCGTGAGCCACCTCATCCAGCACAGCAAGTAGAGAATGCTGTATCATAGGCCCTCCCGATGGACATGAGAGATAAGAACGGCTTTTCTCTTCCCACGTATGTGGAGCATGGTCGGTAGCTATTGTGTCTATACGGCCAGATATCACAGCCTCCCATATAGCATCTCTATCGCTCGCCTTTTTTACCGAAGGATTTACTTTTATCACATTTCCTAGACGTTTATAGTCCTCATCACAGAAGAAAAGATGATGGGAACATGCCTCGCCAGTAATCATTTTATGAGAGTCAAATTCAGTATTCTGGATAAGCTCCAGTTCCCTTTCTGTACTTATATGCAGCAAATGCAGTCTGGCACCAGTCTTACGAGCCATCTCTACCGCTTCTCTAGAGCTATTAAAACACGCCTCTTCATCTCTTATTATCTCGTGCATAAAGGCTGGTATGTCTTCGCCGTATTTTTCACGAGCTTTTTCCATATTGGCTGTGATGATGGCGTCATCTTCACAGTGAGTGGCTATCATCACAGGACTTTCCTTAAAGAGTTCTTCCAGTCTATCATCTTCTTTAAGAGCCATGTTTCCAGTAGATGAACCCATAAAGAGTTTTACAGCCGCCACTCTTTTTACATCTATCTTTTTTATCTCGTCTATATTCTGTGCTGTAGCCCCCACCATAAACGAATAATTCACCGCCGATGTCTCACGTGCAGTAGCACACTTATCCTCAAATGCTTCTATGGTAGTAGTAGCAGGGATATTGTTTGGCATATCTACCACTGTGGTCACACCACCAGCTACCGCCGCCAACGACTCACTGGCAAAAGTAGCCTTATGTGTAAGCCCCGGTTCGCGGAAGTGAACATGAGTGTCTATCACTCCCGGTAGCACATACATACCATCTGCCTGCACTAGTCGTGTAGATGGAGAAAGCCCTATACTAGAATCTATCTTTTCTATCACACCATCATTGATAAGGATATCGGCTTCTCGTCTAGTGCCGCTATCTATGATGGTTGCATTTTTAACTAATATCTTTTCCATTTTATCTCTATATCATTTTACACAGCCTTCACATGAAGGTGTCGTGTTATCTTTATCGCCATATCTAGAAATGTAAGACGAGCCGAAGCATTGCGTTCTATATGGAATGCCGCTTCCGATAGCAAATCATATATCTCCTGTATATTACGAGAATGCACATAATTACAGAACGATGCAAAATTAAATCCTTCTGGCAGTTTTCTCATTCTTGCTATCGTCTCTAGACCATAACCACACATAAGAGCCGCACGGAAGACTCCATATGCATACTGTATGAACTGTTTTTGGTTTTCACGGGAGAGTTTGCTTACATCATCTGCCCACAGCATGAGGTTATTGAGTTCTCCGGCATTCTTTTTTGCCATAAAAGCACTGCGTACAAACCTCACAAACAGCTCTCCATAGGGAGAGGTATCCTCCTCTCCTTTTAGCATAGATAATGCCTCTCTTACATTTCCATCACAGTTTCCTGCTATATCATAGGCTAGCTGTCTTTCTACTCCCCTACCCTGAAGCATCACAGCAATCTCCTCCTGTGATGGACGACGCATATCTACCTTCTGCATACGCGAGGCTATGGTAGGAAGGATAGAACCCGCATCATCTGTTACTAGTATGATAAGAGTCTTTTCTTCGGGTTCTTCTATGAGTTTAAGCAGTTTATTGGCTGCTTCGTTATTCATTTTTTCACCGTGCCATATTATCATCACACGGTAACCTCCGCTGTATGATTTGAGGGATAATTTTGAGGCTATTTTTTCGGCTTCGTGGATAGAGATATTACCTTGCTTGTTTTCAATGTCTATCATCTCATACCAATCCTGAAGACTACCATACACGTTTTCTGCCACAAATCGTCTCCATTGTGGTGCAAAATCATCACTCACAGGGTCTTTTTTTACGTCTTTGGTGGTATTTACAGGATATGCAAAATGAAGGTCGGGACATGAGAATATATGTTCTCTATCTATCCCCAGCACACTAGAGGCATACTCTATCGCCACAGCCAATGCCCCAGCTCCCTCTGGAGCTACAAACATCTGTGCGTGACTTACCCTGCCTTGCATCATACTATGATGCAGAGCCTCTCTTATATTGCCGTTTCCTATTACTTCCACCATTGACATAATCTGCAAAGATAGTATTTAGACAGCATTATTTTCTCATCTTTACTCATATTTTTTATACACCTACATCATTTATTAACACAAAAAAAATATCCGCCCCTAGAGAAAAGTTAAGTATATTTGTACTCATATATAAACCTCTTTTTACAGATAAAATCATTATAACAATTATAGAATCATGCTTAAAAAAATCTTCTCTTTACTCTCTCTAGTGATAGGTGTATCATCTCTAGCCACAGCACAGATAGACACCACCATCCTAAGAGCCCAGACAGACTCCATCACCGCATACTTGCGAGAGAAAAATGGGCCTTCACTGGGTTATATAGCCCGCGTAAGAGTGGACTCCATACGCACATCGGCATCTGGTGCCACTATCTATTACGCTCCTACTATGGCACAATACGCCTTACGAAAAGAATCATGCGACCACATTTATGACATATTGCGTGCCGCTGTACCCGGAACCGAAATCAAAGCCATGAGCGAAGGTCGTGAAATACACGATTTGGTTCCTAAATTCTACACACAGACCTCCAAAAAGAAAAAATCACCCAAAAATCCTACATCACTGGTAACTCCGCTAGACAGACCTTACACCCCCACCGAAGGTCTTGTAGGTCGTCATATAGCTATGTGGCAGAGCCATGGTTACTATTATGAGCAGAAACTATTGCGTTGGGAGTGGCAGCGTGCCCGTATCTTCCAGACAGTGGAAGACCTATACACACAGAGTTTTGTACTGCCATACATAGTTCCTATGCTAGAACGTGCAGGAGCAGTGGTAATCCTACCCCGCGAACGCGACATACAGACACAGGAAGTCATAGCAGACAACGACGCCCGTAGCGGATACTATGAAAAGAACGGTCTTAACCCTTGGAGTAAGGGCGAAGGCACTGGATTTGCTCACACAAAAGCTTTCTATACCGAAGGCGAAAACCCATTCACTATGGGTACATACCGTCAAGCCTCCACAGTAAGCAAGGGCAAAGAAAGTGTCGCTACATGGCAACCTACATTTGAAAAAGGAGGCAGCTATGCCGTATATGTATCATATAAGACATTGCCAAACAGTGCTCCCGATGCTACTTACACCGTATATCACAAGGGAGGTAAAAGCTCTTTCCGTGTGAACCAGACTATGGGCGGTGGCACATGGGTGTACATAGGCACATTTGATTTTGATAAGGGAAATGCCGCCCGTATAGAACTATCCAATAAGAGTGCCAAAGACGGCCGTATAGTTACTGCAGACGCTCTTAAAATAGGTGGAGGTATGGGTAACATAGCTCGCACCCCCGCCAACGACTCTTCCAAAGTGTCTGGTGATGCCCGTCGTGCTATGGCAGATGGATATAAACCAGAACCTATCATAAGCGGATACCCTCGTTTTACAGAGGCAGCACGTTACTATATGCAGTGGGCTGGTATTCCAGACAGCATATATTCACGTTATGATGGTCAAGACTATACCGATGACTATGGTGGTCGTGGCCCTTGGGTGAATTACATAGCTGGTGGTAGTTCTGTCCTTCCCGATAGAGAAGGTCTAGGCATACCAGTGGACCTTTCATTTGCATTCCATTCAGATGCTGGCACTCGCTATGGTGACCAGATAGTAGGAACACTCATGATTTACACCCTCAAAAACGAAGGCTCTACTACGTTTGCAAATGGAACTTCACGTTATGACAACCGCGACATAGCCGATATTATCCAGACACAGATAGCCGATGACATACGTTCTTCTGCATGCCCAGAATGGACTCGTCGTCAGCTAATGAACGGCAACTATTCCGAATCTCGTACTCCACAGGTACCATCTACCCTACTAGAACTACTCTCTCACCAGAACTTTTCAGACATGCGTCTAGGACTAGACCCTCGTTTCCGTTTTATAGTCTCTCGTGCTATATATAAAGGGATGGTCAAATTCATAGCCGCTCGTAACAACGTTCCTTACACCATCCAACCTCTACCTGTAGAAGGGCTTAAAACAGAATTTACAGCCAATGACATGGTTAAACTATCATGGAGACCAGTTATAGATTCTCTAGAGGCTACAGCCACACCAGACTCATACATAGTATATACTCGTATAGGTGATGGAGCATTTGATGGGGGAGTAAAAGTAGATAGCCCAGAATTCACCGCACAGATAACACCCGGACAGATATATTCATGGAAAGTGACTGCTGTAAACAAGGGTGGAGAAAGTATGGATTCAGAAACACTTTCTGCATACCGTGCCGTTAATGAAAAAGGAGTAGTGATGATAGTAAACGGATTTGATAGAGTAGGTGCTCCTGCCAGCTTTGCATCTCCAGATAGCACATTTGCAGGATTCCAAGATAACAAAGACCGCGGTGTACCTTATATCAACGATATATGCTACATAGGCTCTCAACACGAATTCCGCCGTTCTATACCTTGGATGGATGACGATTCTGCTGGTTTTGGTGCATCCGATGCAGACTATGAAACTATGGTTATAGCTGGTAACACATTTAATTATCCATATACTCACGGACGTAGTTTTGCAGCTCTAGGTTATTCGTTTGTATCGTCTTCTAGAGCAGCGGTAGAAAAAGGAGATGTAAAACTAGCAGAATATAAAAACGTGGACCTTATACTAGGAAAACAACGCCAGAGTGTTCTAGGTCATAACCGCAACCGCATAGATTACGAAGCATTCACTCCAGAACTCCGCCAAGCTATCACAGAGCTTACTGCCGCAGGTGGTAATATAGTGGTAAGTGGAGCTTATGTAGGAACAGACATATGGGACAGTGAAAAAGGCCTTAATAAAGACAAAGAAGCTATGGATTTTGCAAAAGAGGTCTTGAAATTCCGATGGATGACAGACGGTGCTGCCCGCACAGGTCGTGTAGGAGCGACTACCACTCCGCTAGGATATGTAGGAGGTTCATATACATTTGTTACCGAACCAAATGATGAGATATATTGCGTGGAATCTCCCGATGGCGTAGAACCATACGGAAAAGACGCCTACTGCATCATGCGTTATAAGGAAAACAACATAGGTGCTGCATCGGCATACAATGGAGAAAACTACAAGACTGTTATCATCGGTTTCCCCATAGAAGTAGTATGCGGTGAAAAAGCTCGCACAGAACTACTAGGCAAGGTAATGGATTTCTTTGAAGAAAAGAAATAAAAAACACCAATAATTGTCGCTATACAGCGAGCGGGTCGGTTTTATCGAGAGATAAAACCGACCCGCGTTTTTGGGGGTAGTGTTATATAGATTACAATGAAGTATCCAGTATCATCATCAGTACAAATCCTGCTATAAGTCCCAACACTGCACTATCGGCATATTTATCACGTTGTGTCTCTGGGATAACTTCCTCTACCACGACATATATCATAGCACCGGCAGCAAATGAAAGTATGTAAGGTAGTAGCGGAGAGAAAACAACCACGGCCACCGCACCCACCACAGCCGATATAGGCTCTACTATAGCCGTTGCCTGTCCATATAGGAAACTTTTGGTACGTCCCCAACCCAATGCACGTAGTGGAGTGGATACCGCCATACCCTCTGGCACGTTCTGCAATCCCATACCTATAGCCAACGAGACAGCAGCCCCTATAGTAGCACCTTCCATGCCCGTAGCCACCGCACCAAATGCCACACCTACTGCCAGACCTTCGGGGATATTGTGAAGGGTGATAGCTAGTATAAGTAGAGTCGAACGATGAAGAGAAGAAGGCTTACCATCTGGTGTGCCGTCTGTCATATTGGGATGCAGGTGAGGAATAGCCCTGTCAAGCACATATAAAAACAATGCTCCCAGTACAAACCCTACCGACGGAGCCACCCACGCAGGATATGGAAGCGTTTCTGCCATCTCAAACGCAGGATTTAAGAGAGAGAAAAATCCCGCTGCCAACATCACTCCACCAGCCACACCCAGTGTTATATCCATCGTACGGCGATGAATCTTTTTAAACATGAACACCACCGCTGCACCCAGTGTCGTCATCAGCCAAGTAAAAGTGGCAGCCAAAAGAGCCGATAGATATACCGGCATACTTGATAATGCGTCTATTATACTCTGATACATAATCTTTATTATTTTTTTCAAAAGTAACATTTATAGTCGCTGAAAACAACATCAACACATAAAAATTTCAGATGTTTTAATAGACAAAACAAATCCTATAAAAAATCCCCGCCAAAGGCGGGGATTATCTATGATGTATATCAAGAATATGGCTTTCTATAACTAAAGCACTTCGCTGAACTGACGCAAGAAACGCACGTCATTTTCAAAGTACAGACGCAAGTCCTTGATTTGGTATAAGAGCATCGCCATACGTTCTATACCCATACCAAACGCATATCCTGTATATACGTCTGGGTCTATGCCTACATTACGCAACACATTTGGGTCAACCATACCACAACCCATTATCTCCAGCCAACCAGTACCTTTGGTAATACGATAATCGGCTTCTGTTTCCAGTCCCCAATATACGTCAACCTCGGCCGATGGTTCTGTAAATGGGAAATATGAAGGACGCAAACGTATCTTGGACTTACCAAACATTTCCTGTGTAAAATACTGAAGTGTCTGTTTAAGGTCGGCAAATGACACGTTTTTGTCTATGTACAGTCCCTCTATCTGGTGGAACATACAGTGGGCACGATAGCTTATGGCTTCGTTACGGAAGACACGTCCCGGAGATATGATACGGATAGGAGGTTGGTTTTTCTCCATATGACGTGCCTGCACAGAACTGGTCTGTGTACGCAATAAGATATCTGGGCATGTCTGGATAAAGAACGTATCCTGCATATCACGAGCAGGGTGATATTCTGGCAGGTTAAGAGCAGTGAAATTATGCCAATCGTCCTCTATTTCGGGGCCGTCTGAAAGTGTAAAACCTATACGAGAAAATATATCCACCACTTGGCGGCGTACCTGTGATATTGGGTGACGAGAGCCTATGGGTAGAGTGAGCGAAGGACGTGAAAGGTCGCTCTTTTCGGCATTGGCATCGGCAGCTGCTTCCATCTGTTCACGTGCAGTAGAAACACGTTCTGTAGCAGCAGTTTTAAGGCGATTAAGAGCCTGCCCTATCTCTTTTTTCTGCTCCACAGGAGCTTTCTTAAACTCATCAAAGAGTTCTGTAAGCACACCTTTTTTACCTAGAAAGCGTATGCGGAACTCTTCTAGTGAAGCTGCACTTGTAGCTTCAAATGCTTCTACTTCGGCTATATATTCATTTATCTTTGCTATCATGGTCTTATATTGTAATCTTTTTATATGCTTTACATACGAGGAGCAAATTTATAAAAATTATCTGTTTTTTACCATACCTATTTTTATTTCGGTAACAATACCTTCATCATTTGCTATAAATGTTATCTCTCCCGTCATAGGGCAGTCTTCTACATCTTCATCAATGACGGTATGAAACGTAACACTACTCTTATCTCGTTGCAGACGTCTGCTTATAGAAGGGGTTATATAGTCCTTCATACCCATTAACACAGCCGATAGACTATCCCCAACATTAAATCCCTTTCCATTTTTTACATACAGTGTTCTTTCTTTACCTGTAAGACTCGCCATATAAATCCATTGGGAGACCTCATAGGTATAAAAGTACAACAGACATCCAGAATAGTAAAACACTGTACTGGTGAGCATAGTATCATCTATCCCTCCACCTATAGTAGATACTGGGGACTGCCCATAACTCACTTTATAAGGCACTCCCCACAGCGAAGCTACTGTTCTCTCATCGGCATTACATAGACGCAGGCTGTCTATCATCACATCTCTAACCGAAAGGAATTTTTCTTGGCAGTAAGTGCTACCCCAGCACATTACACCACATAGCATAAATAATAACCTAGCCATCTTTTTTATTAAAAGATAGCCCCTTATTTTTCTTACAGCAAATGTTTTATGCTAAAGTTTAATAAAAGACTCTACACAAAATCCTTTATCTCACGAGAAACACCCTCTATGAGTTCTATCTCTTCTGCACCGAAGATTCCACGGCTGTGAGAATCTATATCTATCTGTGCTATAGCCCTTCCTGCACGTATGATAGGAACGACTATCTCGCTTTTCACCTCCAGCGAACACGCTATGTAGTTTTCCTCTTGCGATACATCATCTATCACTAGACGTTCACCGCTTTCTGCCACACGACCACACACTCCATGCCCATATTCTATTTCGGTATGTATAGTTTCTTCTCCACAATAGGGACCTAGATGCAGCATTTTTTCTTTTTCATCATAGCGGTATATCCCCACCCAATCAAATCCTGCTACGCCATCGTGCAGCATTTGACACACAAAACGCAATACATCATCGCTATCCATATCTGAATCTACGACAGCCTTTATCTCCCCAAAGAGCAGCGAATGTTTCTTGTTCATAGAATTATGTGTTTTGGTTGTATGGACAAATATAATGTTTTATTTTTTAAAAATAAAATACACTGCCGCCACTAGCAATAGAAATCCTATGAGGTGATTCATACGGAATGTCTCGTTCTTAAAGAAAACAAGCGTAAAAATCATAAACACCACCAGTGTTATTACTTCTTGCAGGACTTTGAGTTCTACTAGAGAGAATGGACCTCC
Source organism: Flavobacteriales bacterium (assembly GCA_017620815.1). Classification (GTDB taxonomy): domain Bacteria; phylum Bacteroidota; class Bacteroidia; order Flavobacteriales; family UBA1820; genus Merdimorpha. The sequence goes on along the minus strand of JAGAUI010000035.1, from coordinate 10,147 downwards.
GTTTATAGAAGAGCCTATACGATTGGCAGGGACTTGAAAACAATACTCAAATAGAGCTATCCCCCAACTTATAAGTATCACAGCCCACAGACCCAGTTTTGAAAACCAAGAGTATTCTTCTAGTTTGAGGTGTCCATACCAAGCAAATGTCATAAAAGTATTGGATATGACTAGAAAGATGATAGTTAGAAATATTTTGGACATATCTTATTTATTTTCAGAAAAGCAAAAATACACATTTTTACATATATCTACTTCACAAATTCGCCTTCATATACACTCTCATTACCTGCCGCATCACACACCACTAGACGGAAAGTATGACGACCACGCGTGATACCTTCGCGGTCTGTATAGAGGGTAAGACGACGTTGTTTGTATTCGTAATCCATAAGCACCCATCGTCCATCTACATAAGCCTTGTATGTATCTATGCCTATCCCCGCATCCCGTATGTACATAGTCATTCTAGATGATTTAAGACGTTCCCCCTCTCGCCAATTTCCTCGCGTGATAACAGGAGGAACAGTATCACAGGCCACCGTAAACTCTCCAAATGATGTAGTAGAAAGATACAGTCTGTCACCCTTTACATATCCGCCCATCATACTATAGTGAGTCTGTCCTTTTTTATCTTTCCATGGACGAGCGACAAAGGTCTTTTTTCTCATCATGCTATCTATATCACTCACATCAAAACTCACCGTAAACGAACGTGTGAGTGGCACTCCCGTGCAAGATATACGATACGTCATACTATCTATAGCACAAAATCCCACTTGGGTATCTTTATAGAAAATACCACGAGGGAAATCGGCTTGGAAGGTGCGGTATATTATCTTGTTTTCTTTTCCCGAGCGGAATAAAAGAACAGCATCACCATTGTCAATAGTAGCAGTAGGACGAGTAGATGTGTATGCTACCGTTTTATCTCCCATGAGTGTGAACTCCCTTGCCGATACATTGCCGTGGACATCTCCTACTTCTATGCGTATATCGTGTTTTACACCATCTTTCATATCTAGGACTGCTGTTCCTTCCACATCATCATCATAAAACGTAAGTTCATTATATGGTTCTACATAGCATTTGGCTAGATGGGTGCGGCGTGTGGCGTAGTAATCATACAGCGTATGCAGTTCTATCTGTCGTGTTTTATCCATAGGAAAATGGTCCATAGTTGCCCCATATACCTTTTTACCATCTACATACATACGCAATGTGTAATATCCATTGTGATTATATGCACCATCGGCTGTATCGTGAGCCCTTACCAATATGCCCACCCTGCCATTTACCTTTACCGTAGGGTGATAATTTGCTGTACCGAAATGTATGGCTCGTGGTGAATTGATACGGTTTATAGTATCCTGACCATCAAGATTTATATAGTAAACACCTCCTATGTATGGAGATTGGTTATCCTTCACTTCACTGCCAAAGAGCAATGGGTTAAGAGGCACATTGTCTTTGCTTCGGCGTATCTCATAATGCAGGTGGGGGCCGCCAGAGCCTCCCGTATTACCACTATATGCTATCAGTTCGCCACGCTCTACACGTACGCTATCGGCAGGCAAATCCAGCGTAGCACGATAATCTTGGTTTTTATACTGGATGGTACGTATAAGACTATCCACGCGAGGAGCAAACTGGTCTATATGTCCATACACCGTAGTATAACCGTTGTCATGAGTGATATATACTGCCTTACCATAACCACCATGAGCTACCGATATACGAGAAATATACCCAGATGCAGGAGCATGTATCTGTTTACCTATCACACCCTGTGTCTTAAAATCTATACCTCCGTGAAAGTGTGCAGGACGCAATTCTGCAAATGTACCCGATAGTATCTGCTGATGGGACATAGGTGCAGAAAACAGTCCTTTAAGGGTATCTTTTTCTCCTGCCCAAAGCCTTACCACGCCCATAAAAATAACGGTCAATATGTATATATATCTGTTTTTCATACCAATGCAAAATATGATGTGTTATTTTTGATAAAAAACAAAGATAGTGATTAAATTTGTGTTGGAAAGTTTAAAATGAGTCCTTATATTTGCTAAATATCTGTCTAGTTTGAGCAGACCTTACTAAAACACTAATGTAAACACATTTATAGATGAAAAAACATATCCTTCTCATTACCTCTTTTCTTGCTGCTACATTTTCTCTTGCAGCCCAAGATGTGTCTGAAAACATATCTACTATCAAGTCAAAATATGCTCCAGATAGCCGTACCACTATCTACAACATAAAAGCCGCCGAGACATCTGGTCCTGTGGTTCTATATGGAGAGACGACAGAACAAGCAGCCAAAGAAGCTCTAGTAGCATCTGTAAAAGCGTCTGGGAAAGAAGTACAAGACTATATAACTCTTCTTCCAGATGAGAAAAAATTGGAAGGTAAAATCTATGGTGTGGTACATGTTTCGGTAGCAGACCTTCGTTATAGCGGTTCATATTCTGCCGAACAAGCTACCCAACTCCTTATGGGTATGCCTCTTCAAGTCCTTAAAAAAGACGGTTGGTCACAGGTACGCACCCCCGAAGGCTATATAGCTTGGATACCTGCTAGCAGTTTCACTCCTATGACAAAAGAAGAATTTAACGCCTACATATCTTCCAAAAAAGTAATGTTCACACCAGACTATGGTTGGATTTACAGCGAAGCCAAATCCACATCACAGAGAGTATGTGATGTAGTAGCTGGCAACGTGATGAAATACATCTCTGCCAAAGGCAAATGGATAAAAGTAGCCCTAGCCGATGGTCGTGAAGGTTATATAGAAAAAGAAAAAGTAACCGATTTTGCCTCATGGGCCAAAAACACACGTCCTACACAGGAGTCTGTTCTTAAAACCGCATACCGTTTCATAGGTGTCCCTTACCAGTGGGCTGGCACTTCTGCCAAGATGCTAGACTGCAGCGGTTTTGCCAAAACTACATACTTGCTTAACGGTCTAGTACTAGCTCGTGACGCTTCACAACAGTGCCACACAGGACAGAACATAGAAATAACCGATATCGCTACACAATATGACCGCCTACAACCCGGCGACCTTATCTTCTGGGGACGCAAAGCCACTCCTACATCACGCGAACGCGTCACTCACGTAGGCATCTATGTGGGCGATGGTTTATTCATTCATGAGTCTGGACGTGTGAAATTTGATTCATTTAACAAAAATCACCCTCGTTACTCACAGTACTATGTAAACATATTTGTACGTGCTACACGCATCATTGGCACAGAAGACCAAAACAAGGGTGTTACTTCGGTAGAAAAAAATCCACTTTACAACATACAGAAATAATAAACATTAAAACTATAAAACAATGGACCAAAATAGACGTGATTTCCTTAAAAAAGCAGTTATTATGACATCGGCAGGAATATTGGCAGGAGGAGCATCAGATGCTTTTGCCTCAAACGATAAAAAATCTGTTTCTATATCTCGCGGCGGAGTAAATAAAAAAATGACTCTGCGTTATAAACCTTTTGACGCTAAATTTATCCACCCATTTGGTGTGTCTGGCAACATGCGTACTGGCACCCCTCTTATCCTAGTAGAAATAGAATATGACGGTGTGATAGGTTATGGTGAAGCTGCTATGCCTCCATACCTAGGAGAGACACAGGCTTCTGTTATAGAATTCCTTAAAAAGGTAAATCTAGACCAGTTCTCATCTCCATTTGAACTAGATGATATTCTTACATATGTAGATAGTATCACAGCATATAACTTTGCTGCCAAAGCTTCTATAGACATCGCACTGCACGACCTAGTAGGTAAACTGCTAGGGGCTCGTTGGTGTGATATATGGGGATACACTGCTTCCAAAGCACCTACTACTTCATACACCATAGGTATAGACACTCCCGAAGTTGTACGCCAGAAAACCATCGAAGCTGCTCCATACAGCATCATCAAAGTAAAATTGGGCAGTGAAGATGACAAGAAACTAGTAGAAGCTATACGTTCTGTAGAACCTACCAAACCTCTATGTGTAGATGCCAACCAAGGTTGGAAAGATAAAAGCTATGCTCTAGATATGATTCACTGGTGTAAAGAAAACGGATTCATATTTGTAGAGCAGCCTATAGGTAAATATAACCTAGATGATATGGCTTGGATTACAGAACGCAGCCCACTACCTACCGTTGCCGACGAATCTATACAGCGTCTGTCTGACGTTAAAAAGATGCAAGGCGTGTTCACTGGTATCAACATCAAACTGATGAAATGTACTGGTCTTCGCGAAGGACACAAGATGCTAGAATTGGCACGTGCATTGGGAATGAAAGTGATGTTGGGTTGTATGAGTGGAGAGACATCGGTAGCTATAAGTGCTGCTGCACAGCTTTCTCCTGCTGTTGACTGGGCAGACTTGGACGGTAACCTGCTTATCAACAACGACCCATTTGAAGGCATGAAGATAGTAGATGGTAAAATCACTCTTGCAGACCTTCCGGGTGTAGGAGCTGTTAAACGCAAATAAAATTTGTTTTCATAATGAAAAAAGGCGTGTGTTACATATACAGGTTTCATACGCCTTTTTATCTTAAATGCCAATAACCAAAATACATCATACTATATGAAAAAATCTATCCTTTCTCTTTTTGCACTAGCACTACTTATAGTAGCTTGCTCTCAAGTAAAAACCACAGACCAAATCATAAAAGAACTCCACACATCTGGAGAATACACCAAAGCTACCGCTATGATAGACAGCATCATAGCTATCAATGGAGATGATATAGATAAAAACTACCGATATATCTTCATCAAAGACTCTTTGGCCAAGATACGTTACGACTTCCGCAAGACCAAAGACGAAGTTTTGGAATATGTAAAAAAACGCTATCCAGATGTTACCGATAGCACTATAGCTGCTTGGCATCTCAACGGTGTGATGGAATATCGCGTTATAGACGGGGATACACTATACTTCCGTAACTGTGCTCCAAACGTATTCCGTGTGGACCCTACAGCTATGACTCTCTATGATGCAGGTGATGACGGAGACCGTCCACTAGATTCTGTGCTTAACATTAACCTACCAGAAATCCTTAAAACACCTACTGGAGAGCCTACCGTTCCCAAACGTATGCGTGCACGCTTTACCATACGTGTTAAACCAGATATGACAGAAGCTGGAGATACTCTACGAGCATGGATACCTCTACCACGTACAGATTTCCCTCGTCAGACAGATTTTAAACTTCTAGCCACATCAGACTCTTGCATCATCGCTCCAGAAGAAAGCTATGCACACAAGAGTGCCTACATGGCAAAACCTGCCGTAGCAGGAGAGACTACTACATTCTGGGTAGAGTATGAATACACTGCTTGGGGACAGTATTTTGACCTAGATAATATGAAAGTAGAGCCTTATGACACTACATCGGCGGTATATAAAGAATACACTGCTGTACGCACTCCTCACCTTATCAAGAGTGCCGAAATGCAGAAACTAGCAGCCGAGATAGTAGGTGATGAGACTTGCCCTGTAAAGAAAGCCCAGAAGATATTTGATTTTGTAACCAAAGGTCAGTTCCCATGGGCATCTGCTATCAACTATTCGCTTATAGATGACATACCTGCATACGTTATAAAAAATAACAAAGGCGACTGTGGACAGGTAGGTCTTCTATTTATAAATTTGGCACGTTGTGCAGGCATTCCAGCACGTTGGCAGAGTGGTCTTATGTATCACCCACAGTCTGTCAATATGCACGACTGGAGTGAGGCTTATTTTGAAGGTATAGGTTGGGTACCTGTTGACGTATCATTTGGCCGCAACCAAGCCCTTACAGAAGTGCCTATGGGCGGACGTTTCTTTATGGGAGGTATGGACTCCTACCGTATGGTAGCCAATAGCGACTATGGTCGTACTTTCTTCCCAGAAAAGAAATACCCTCGTAGCGAGACCGTTGACTTCCAAGCTGGTGAAGTAGAGTCTTCTACTCGCAACCTACTATGCTACCGCGACTGGTCTTGGAGTGCAAAAGTAGAATATCTAGACTAAATTGATTTTACATAACACTTATACACAAACAGAAATTTCAAAAACAAAATGGCTGAATTTAAGTACCAAAACCCCAAACCACTAGGGGAAGACACTACAGAATACCGCCTGCTTACCAAAGACTATGTAAGCACCGTGGAATGTGATGGACGTAAAATCCTTAAAGTAGCCCCAGAGGGACTTACACTACTGGCTCGTGAAGCTATGGCAGATGTTTCGTTCTATTTGCGTCCTTCTCACCTTAAAAAAGTAGCTTCTATACTAGACGACCCAGAAGCTTCAGATAATGACAAATTTGTGGCATACACACTGCTACAAAACTCTTGCACCGCCGCCAGCGGCGAACTACCTACATGCCAAGACACAGGTACAGCTATCGTTATGGCAAAAAAAGGTGAAGACGTTTACACTGGTGTATGTGATGAAGAATACCTATCCAAAGGTATATTTGAAACATACGCCGAAAAGAACCTACGTTACTCTCAAGTAGTTCCTTTCACCATGACCGAGGAAAAAAACACAGGCACCAACCTACCTGCACAGATAGACATCTATGCCAAAGGTGGTGACCACTATGATTTCCTTTTCCTTACCAAAGGTGGTGGTAGTGCCAACAAAACTTACCTTTTCCAGGAAACCAAAGCCCTGCTTACAGAAGAAAATCTAGAGAAATTCCTCGCTGCCAAAATCCGCACACTAGGTACAGCTGCTTGTCCTCCATACCACTTGGCTATCGTTATAGGTGGTACATCGGCAGAAACCAACCTTAAAACCGTAAAAGAGGCTTCGGCTGGATATCTAGACGCTCTTCCTACACATGGCAACGAAGGCGGTCAAGCCTTCCGCGACCTAGAATGGGAGGCAAAAGTCCTTAAAATGTGTCAGGAGAGTGGCATAGGAGCTCAGTTTGGAGGTAAATACTTTGCTCACGATGTACGTGTGATACGTATGCCTCGCCACGCCGCTTCATGCCCAGTAGGTATAGGCGTAAGCTGTTCGGCAGACCGTAACATCAAGGGTAAAATCACTGCCGATGGTATATTCCTAGAAAAACTAGAGAAAAATCCAGAAAAGTACCTTCCTAAATCTGAACCAAATCTAGCTCCAGCTGTAAACATAGACCTAGACCGTCCTATGAAGGAGGTATTGGCAGAACTTACCAAATACCCTATCAAGACCCGTCTTAACTTGAGTGGTACTCTTATAGTAGCTCGTGACATAGCTCACGCCCGTATCAAAGCCATGATAGACGAAGGCAAACCTATGCCAGAATACTTCAAAAACCACCCTATCTACTATGCTGGCCCAGCCAAAACACCAGCAGGTATGCCATCTGGTAGCTTTGGTCCTACTACGGCTGGACGTATGGACCCATATGTGGACTGCTTCCAGAAACTAGGTGGCAGCATGATTATGGTAGCCAAAGGTAACCGCTCTCCACAGGTACGCGAGGCTTGTAAAGCCAACGGTGGTTTCTATCTAGGCTCTATAGGCGGTCCTGCCGCTATCCTAGCCCATGACAATATCAAGAGTGTAGAACTTGTAGATTTTGAAGAACTAGGAATGGAAGCTGTACGTAAGATACGTATAGAAAACTTCCCTGCCTTTATCATCTGTGATGACAAGGGTAATGACTTTTTTGCCGAACTGGGATAGTATAATATCTCTATAACATTTTCTCCCCCTTGGCATTTTCCCAAGGGGGATTTTTTATGCAAAAAAGATTTAGCGTTCCTCCTCACTTAAAAAACAAGATAGAAAAACACTTTTTTCATACCTTACATAGAGTAAATGTTCCAGCTATGAAAAACTACGTTCTACTTTTAGTACTAGTGATACTATTTTCTTCTTGTCGTTCTATCACCAACCTTTTTACCTCTCGTGGTGAAAAATCCCAAGCCACAGGTTGGAAGATAAACGACCCGTCCAACGGAGGTTTTAGTCTAGCGACATCTTATGGTGCAGCACAGACACCCCCCGGTATGATATTTATAGAGGGTGGTTCCTTTACTATGGGAGGTGTTCAGGACGATATAATGTATGACTGGAATGCTACCCCCACTACCCTTCATGTACGTTCGTTTTATATGGACCAGACAGAAGTAACCAATGCCATGTACCTAGAATATCTCTATTGGCTCAAACGCGTCTTCCCTCCTCATGAAAAAGAAGAATACCGTATCATCTATGAAAGTGCCTTACCCGATACTCTAGTGTGGAGGAACACTCTAGGAGCCCTAGATGCACTGGTAGAGACCTATTTACGACACCCTGCATTCCGTGATTATCCAGTAGTGGGCGTAAGTTGGATACAAGCCCAACGCTATTGTGATTGGCGTACAGACCGTGTCAATGAACAGATACTCATAGAACGTGGTATCCTTAACCAAGTAAACGGCAGCGATGACCGTATAGTAGAAGGAGAAAATCACTTTAACACCCGTGTATATCTCACAGACCCTTCGCTTGTATTTAAGGATAAGGACAATGACGTTTATAGAAAAGGGCTCCCAGACAATTCTCCGGGACAGAAGGTCAAAGGCGGTTTCAAAGGTCGCCATGCTCGTATGGAGGACGGTATTCTCTTCCCTCGTTATCGTCTTCCTACCGAGGCCGAATGGGAATATGCAGCTACAGCCAGCATTGGCACTATGGAAAAAAACATGATAAAGGGTCGCAGGGTATATCCTTGGCAGGGGGTAACACCTATAAAACAGAAGAAAAACGCCAATGTCAAATACCTAGCCAACTACAAAGGCTCCACTGGAAACTATGCTGGTATAGCCCATGCCCCTACCGATAGCGGCGACATCACCACAGCTGTACGTTCCTATCCCGCCAACGAATATGGACTATATGATATGGCAGGCAACGTAGCCGAATGGGTTGCCGATGTTTATCGTCCTCGGGTAGATGAAAAGGGCAATGACTTCAACTACTACCGCGGCAACATCTATATGAAAAACATGGTGGATAGTGATGGCAAAATCATCAAAATCTCCTCACAGGAAATCCCCTATGACACTCTATCCAACGGACGCATAGTCCCCCGCCAAATCCCCGGAGAGATTCTTTCCACTCCCATCACCGCCCAAGACACATACATGCGGTTTAATTATTCCACATCAGATAATCGCAACATAGGAGATGGGGACCATGCTTCCTCTCGTCATTTTGCCGATGCTTCTAGTGCATCTCTTACGGGCAGCTCTCTTATGTATAACGCTCCGCAAAATCCTATCGTGGTGGACAGCAGTGGGCGTGTGAGCAGTATCTATGATGACTCTCGCCGCACATCTCTTATAAATGACCGCGTGAGGGTTTACAAAGGAGGTTCGTGGAGGGATAGACTTTACTGGCTATCACCATCTGAAAGGCGTTATCTTCAAGAGGATTTTGCTACAGACTTCATAGGATTTCGTTGTGCAATGGACTATGTGGGAGACAGTTATCCCAAAAAAGGCAAAAATTCATCCCCGCTTGCCAAATCCAAAGGACTATTTAGCAAAAGGTAAGCCCGCCACAGGAAATTTTCCCTCCTCCCTAAAAAAAAGGAGAGGGGATATGCTAAGTACTTTAGAAGAACTGTTTCTAATCTATTACTGGTGGTCTATCCAACCTTCGTTCTGTACTAGGTTACCATCGTAACCATTGTTTGTATAGAATGTGAACTGACTCAATGGTACAGGTGCTAGATAGTTACGTGGCATCTCTGAACGTGTTACCAATAGAAGGCTGTTTTTACCTACTATGTACCATCCTTTCATCGCTTCAAATTTAGGACCTGTATATCCATCTGCCTGCATCCATTGATGCTGAACACCATTCTGGTCAACACACCATAGACCACGACCTGTTCCCTGACCTGTGAAGGCAGTAAGAGCTGTGTTGGCCTCGGTAGCCTGAGCTTTAAGCAGGTTGATAGTAGCATTGTCTGCTCCAGCAGCCTGTGCATCTGTTACAGCCTTGTCGGCAGCAACTTTGGCAGCATATAGCTCTGGTAGGTCAAAGTATGCTCCTGTCTGTAGCAAGTTACCTTCTTTGGTGTTTGGATAGAATTTCTGTGGAGCATTGATTGTACCATCAGCGATAGTAGTAAATAGGTCACCGCT
>JAGAUI010000034.1 GCA_017620815.1 Flavobacteriales bacterium | reverse complement strand
GAAAATCATGTACGACAATATCCATGTAGGCGGCATACATACCGATATGGAAGAAGTAGTATTGGATGAAACAATGGTGGCTTCGCTCATGGCATCGAAAGACCCCAAAGCAGCCAAGAAGATAGAAAAGGAACTGATCAAGCGTTTCAAGAAATATACTAATCAACCTAAGTTCGTGGAACTGAGCAAACGCCTGGAAGCACTTCGTGACAAGGCTGAGCAAGGATTGATTTCGAGTATTGAATTCATCAAAGAATTGTGTCAGATAGCCCGTGAAACCATCCAAGCCGAGAAACAGGAAGAACACATCGAGGTTCGTAAGACGGGTAAGGAGGCGTTGACTGAGTTATTCTTGGAATTGCGTACAGATGATACGCCTGCTGTAGTGGGCAGAATCGTGGCAGACATTGACAGCATTGTCAAGATAGTACGCTTCCCTGGTTGGCAAACCACCAATGCAGGAGAACGCGAAGTGCAGAAAGTCTTGCGAAAAACATTGTTAAAATATAAACTTCATAAGGAGGAAGTGTTGTTCAATAAGGCTTATATGTATATTCGGGAGTATTATTAAAAGGAATACACCTAAAGTTTACAAGAAGAACCGATAGCTTTACAAGAAAACAACAAATATACGTTTGATTACAAGCGAGTTGCAGAGTGCGTAGTTTACAAGAAATCGTTTGTTGTACAGTTATAGAAGCCTATAATGAAAGGATATGAGTCTCATTAAGATTCTAACGAGATTATATCCTTTCATGTCAAAACTCAAACAGTTTGTTTACGCATTGTTTACGCAGATAAAGAAAAAAGCAGTTACAAATTTTCGTAACTGCTTGATTTTTAAAGTGGTCCCACTTGGGCTTGAACCAAGGACTCCCTGATTATGAGTCAGGTGCTCTAACCAACTGAGCTATGGGACCTACATTCCTCATTGGAACGGTGCAAATATACAAACAAAATTTTGTAAATTGCAAACATTAAAACAAAAAAATAAAATACAACGCTTATATGGCTCATATAGAAAATATTATATTTGATTATGGGGGTGTTTTTCTCCTTCTGGACGAGGAAAAAACATATCAAGCCTTCAAGGATTTGGGCTTACTTTTCATATCTGATGAACTTTCTGCTTCCAATAATGACTTCCAACGTGGGCGTATCTCTATACCTACGTTTATAAAAAACATCCAGAAAGAACTGCCTCGTCCTGCTAGTGAGCAGCAGATAATAGACGCATGGTGTGCTATGCTTGGAGGATTACCACAGGAACGCATAGACCTGCTCAAACGTCTTAAAAAGAAGTACCGTATATTCCTCTTGAGCAATACCGATGATATACATATAGACCGAGTAACGCGTACCATACCCAGCACGGTTGAATTTTTGGCACAATTTGAAAAGGTGTATTACAGTCAGAATACTGGCTATCGCAAACCCGAAGCAGAGATATTCCAATTGGTGTTAGATGAAAATAACCTGGATGCTTCCAAGACGCTTTTTGTGGATGATGTAAAGGAAAACGCCGAAGGAGCTGGGAGAGTGGGTATGCACTATCATTGGCTTGACTTGAGTAAGGAGACGGTACTGGACATAGAAAAGGTTATAGAGGAGATAGAAAAACGATAACTAAAATACATTTAATAAAACTAAAACCCCCGCCACGCAGTGGCGGGGGTAAAAAAGCTAACTCTTGTTGAAAAAAGATTCTTATGTGAGAATTATTCTTCCATATAATAGTGGTAGAATAGAGGTATAGTCTCTATCCCGCGGAAGAACTGGGCGAGAGAGTAGTTTTCGTTAGGAGAGTGGATGGCGTCTGTATCCAGCCCAAATCCTAGTAGAATAGTCTTCTGTCCCAGTATCTTTTCAAACATTGGCACTACGCCTATGCTGCCGCCTCCGCGTACGGGAACGGCTTCGCGACCATATACATCGCTTAATGCTCGTGCTGCTGCTTTATATGCACGACCTGTGATAGGCGTAACATATGGGAATGCTCCGTGATTTGGTTTTATCTCTACGCGTGTGCCACGAGGAGCTATCTTGCGTATGTGTTCTATAAACATTTCATTGACGCGATGTGGATTCTGACCCGGTACCAGACGTATAGATACTTTGGCGTGAGCACATGCGGGCAGGATGGTTTTGGCACCCTCGCCTATGTATCCGCCCCATATTCCATTCACATCTAGTGCGGGACGTATAGTCGCACGTTCGCGAGTAGAGTATCCTTTCTCTCCAGTGACATAATCCACGCCTACGTTTTGGTTGTAACGCTCTGGGTCAAATGGTACTTTTGCCATTTCGGCACGTTCGCTTTCGCTTACTTCTTCTACATCATCATAGAAATGAGGTATGTTTATTCGTCCGTTTTCATCGTGAAGACTGGCAATCATCTCACATAGTGCGGTGCAGGGATTTACCACAGCTCCGCCGAAATGTCCCGAATGTAGGTCTCTGGATGGGCCATAGAGGTCTATTTCAAAATATGCCAATCCGCGTAGCCCTGTCATCACGCTAGGCATCTCTTTGCCTGCCATCGTAGTATCTGAAACCAGAACGACATCACATGCTAGTAACTCTTTGTTCTCTTCCATGAATGCTTCTAGATGTGAAGAACCTATTTCTTCTTCTCCTTCTAGTATGAATTTTACGTTGCAAGGGAGTTTGCCGTTTTTAATCATATACTCCATAGCTACCACGTGCATAAAGAGCTGACCTTTGTCATCATTTGCACCTCGGCATATGATTGCTCCTTCTGGGTGATGGGGTGTTGGTTTTATAAATGGTTCAAAAGGCTCGCTCTCCCACAACTCTAGCGGGTCCACAGGTTGCACGTCATAATGTCCATATACTAGTACCGTAGGTAGTTTACTGTCAATGGTTTTGCTGGCAAAAACAGCAGGGTGTCCACCTGTCTCCATCACCTGTGCAGTATCCATTCCTATGGCTAGGAGCTTATTTTTAAGGAATTCGGCTGTGCGATACATATCTTCTTTGTGTGCACTTACGGCCGAAATAGATGGTATGCGTAGTAGGTCAAAAAGCTCGGCTAGGATACGTTCTTTTTCTGTTTCTATGTAATTTTTCATTGGCTCTTATATTATATTAAGGAGTAACAAATGTACGTAAACAAAACTTATATGCCAAATCAAAAGCCGTACTATGTGTTTTTATTTTGCAACTTACTGAAACACAGGGTCAATAAATTTTTTCAAATTTTTTAAGCCAAAAGTTTGGCTGGAGGATATTTTTTACCGTATCTTTGCAGTCCGCGCTTGAGAGAAGGGGTGCGGTGGTTGTGAAGAAAAATTAACACAATTAAATTTGGCGGAATGCAAAATAATATATAATTTTGCCCCCGCAAAAGCGAAGAGTTCATTGAAAGAAAAAATAAGCCAAAAACCGAGCTGGACTTAGAGATAGGTCTAGCAT
>JAGAUI010000001.1 GCA_017620815.1 Flavobacteriales bacterium | reverse complement strand
GTATTCTTTCTTACTCACAGTGTTACCCTCTTCATCCACCACTTTCTTTTCTTTCTGTGAGGCAGAAATAAGAACAACACCGTTTTTGGCTCGTGGGCCATACGAACCCTCCACTCCACTGCGGACTATCATTATCTCGTCTATCATATCTACCTCTACACCTCTCATGTGGGTAAATTCGCTGTCGTTAATGATATAGAGTCCACATCGTTTACCGTCAATCATTATGTAACCATCCTCATGATACTCAATATTTTTACCCTGCATTGCGATGTATTCCTTCATGCCTTCTACACCGCCTTTGCGTTTGGCTTTCTCTCCATCAAAGTCTGCAAGTGCTACTGGAGCGATATTATTCATGCCTTTTGTGACAATTTCTACTGCACCGAATTGTGCGGCAGGACCATATAGAGGGACTGCGTTTTCCTCTACTATCCTTACACTATGTACAGTGGTAGGTAGTATTTCTGAAAAAGATAAATAATCCAATGGAACACCATTTAATACTATGATAGCATTACGAAATCCTTCTATATTCATAGATGTATTAAGATGTCTTCTGAATTTTACAGTACCATCATTATACATAGCTGTAGGGAAATGTTGAAACACGCTCTCCCATTCTACATCTTCGGCTCCTAGATAGTACGTTTTCATATCTTCACTTAACCAACCTCTCAAATCATTCTGACGTAGCATAACGGTAAGGTTGATAGGTTGTTTCCAGTTCTCTTTGGCTATGCGGACGGTAGTACCCTCGGTATAGGGCATTATACAGCGTAGGAACTTATCTTTACTTGTTACACGTATGGCATAGTAGCCAGAATCATTGGTAACTGTAGTCTCGCCCGATGGTGTGGTGATTTTAAGGTCGGGTGCTGGACGTCCCCAGCCATCGGTAACTCGACCGCGTATGGTGTCGCGTCCTGATGATATGACAGCCTTCTGACGGGAAGATATTTCATTATGATATGCTTTGGTTGTGATGATAACAACTCCGTCTTTGGCTTTAGCCCCATAAGATGTCCCATCTCTTAAATATCTCATACTATAAATGTGTGTAGGTAGTTCTGTTAACAGCTGCACGTTTGCCTCCTGTTCATCTTTAATAAAATACAACCTCCACACTTTACTATCTCTGATTCCAAAAACAGATGAGATTATAGTGAGTATATCTACATCTTTTTCCCCCGGATAATATGTGTCTCCCACCATATAACCTGTAATGGCTGGGTCTGTCTGCTCGTCTAGTTCAAACGCTATGGGATTGGTTGCGATAGAAGCACTTAAATCTTTTTCCATCACGGTGTACTTATTCATTATAAGGCGTATCTCTGTGTCCTTGGGGGTAGCGGTGAGGGTATATACTCCGCCCTCTTTTGTGATAGTTACAGCTTTACTTTTATTGGTGCGTACGGTAGCACCTACCACAGGGTTACCTTTAGCATCTATGACCACTCCTTTTACCTCATAGTTCTGTGCTGCTACTCCCAGAGATAGGCTGCCTATCGCCAGTAGGAAAAATAATTTAAGGGATTTCATTGTCGTGCGTAATTTTGATTATATGTATGCGTTTATCTACGATGTAAATGTACGAATTTTGTGCAAAAAAAAACAAAAAGACACTTTTTTTCATGGAGATTACTTAAAAGCATCACAAAAAGGCAGCCCTAGGGCTGCCTTTCTTTTTGCAGGTAAGCCCTGCTAATTATATTACTAGGTTGATGATTTTGCCGTGAACAACTACCACGCGTTTGATTTCTGCACCTTGGGTAGCTTTTTCTGTGCGTTCGTCGGCACGTATGGCCTTTTCTACTTCTTCTATGCTCATAGATAAGTCATATTCGGCTTTGAAACGCAATTTGCCTCGTACCATCACTGGATATTCAAACGATGTCTCTACCAAGTATTTGTCCTCATGAGTAGGATATTCTACTCTAGCGATGCTCTCACTATGTCCCATAGCATTCCATAGCTCTTCGGCTATGTGTGGAGCAAATGGAGAGATAAGAATGGCAAGAGGCTCTAGTATAGCACGTTTGTGGCAACCTTTGAGGTCGTTGACCGCTATCATAAACGCACTTACCGATGTGTTATAAGAGAATGATTCTATGTCTTCGCGTACTTTCTTGATAAGACGATGTAGAGACTTGAGTTCCTCACGTGTAGGAGCTTCGTCTGTAACACATAGACCTTCGCGGTCATAGTAGAGTTTCCACATCTTCTTAAGGAATCCAGAAACACCATTTATACCCTCTGTCTTCCATGGTTTGGATAGTTCTAGTGGGCCTAGGAACATCTCATAAAGACGCAAGGTATCGGCTCCGTAGTTCTCTACTATGTAGTCAGGATTAACGACGTTGTATTTGGATTTGGACATTTTTTCCACTTCCTCACCACATATATAACGTCCGTCATCTTCGGTTATAAAGGTGGCAGTGGCATATTCTGGACGCCAAGCCTTAAAGCCTTCCATATCCAGCAAGTGGTTCTGAACGAGCGAAACATCAACGTGTAGAGCAGTGGTCTGGTACTCGTCTTTTTTGTTAAGCGATACAAATGTGTTGGTACCGTTGATACGATATACAAATGCCGAAGTACCCAATATCATGCCTTGGTTGATGAGCTTCTTAAATGGCTCCTCGGTAGGGGCGTAACCCATATCGTGAAGGAATTTGTGCCAAAAACGAGCGTATAGCAAGTGCCCTGTGGCGTGTTCTGAACCTCCTATGTATAGGTCCACATCCTGCCAATAGTTAAGTGCATCACTAGACGCAAATTCTCTCTCGTTATGTGGGTCCATATAACGCAAGAAATACCACGATGACCCCGCCCAACCGGGCATAGTATTAAGTTCCATAGGATAACCTTCTTCTGTATGCCAGTCTTTGGCGTGACCTAGTGGTGGTTCGCCAGTTTCGGTAGGGAGATATTTATCTACTTCGGGAAGTAGGATAGGGAGTTTGTCTTCGTTTAGCATATATGGAACACCGTCCTTGTAGTACACAGGGAAAGGCTCACCCCAGTAACGCTGACGTGAGAATACCGCATCTCGTAAACGATACTGTATCTTGCCACGACCGCGGTGCATGCTCTCTAGACGGTCTATAACCTTGCGAGTAGCTGTAGCATAGTCATCTCCAGCTATGAAATCGTGAATATAGCATCCGTCTTTGGCTGTGTAGGCCTCGGTGGAGATATCTTTATCTTTAAGTATTGGTTTAATTTCTATGCCGAAATGACGAGCAAATGCATAGTCGCGTGTATCACCTGCAGGGACAGCCATCACTGCACCTGTGCCATAACCAGCTAGTACATAGTCGCCTATGTAGATAGGTATGCGTTCGCCAGTAAATGGGTGCAAGGCGTACGCACCTGTAAATGCTCCGCTTATGCGGGCTACGTCTGCCATACGTTCTCTTTCACTACGCATAGATGTAGCAGTAATATATGCCTCTACTTCTTCTTTTTGAGCAGGAGTAGTTATCTCTCTTACCAATGGGTGTTCTGGAGCTAAGGTCATAAATGTGATACCAAATATAGTATCGGGACGGGTGGTGAATATCTCAAATTTTTTATCACTGCCATCTACATCAAACCATACCGATGCACCTTCGCTGCGACCTATCCAGTAGCGTTGAGATTCTTTTATGCTTTCAGACCAGTCTATCATATCCAGACCATCTAGCAGACGTTGAGCATAAGCGGTTATACGCATACTCCATTGGAGCATTTTTTTACGCACTACAGGGAATCCTCCACGTTCAGAAAGACCATCTTTTACTTCGTCATTTGCCAGTACTGTTCCCAAGCCTGGGCACCAGTTTACTTCGGTTTCAGATAGATATGTAAGGCGATATTTGGCTAGTATTTCATTGCGTTTTTTCTCGTCATATGCTGCCCAATCTTCGGCTGTGAAATATGGAGTGTCATCATCACAAGCTGCGTGAGCTGCATCGCTGCCTCCTTTTTCTAGTTTTGACACTAGATTTTCTATTTTCATGGCACGATTTTCATCACAGTCATAGTAGCTGTTATATAGCTGTATAAAAATCCATTGAGTCCATTTGTAATAGTCTGGAGAGCAAGTACGCACTTCGCGAGTCCAGTCAAATGATAGACCTATCTTGTCTAGCTGGCTGCGATAACGGGCTATGTTTTCTTCGGTGGTGATGGCAGGGTGTTGACCTGTCTGTATGGCATACTGTTCGGCAGGAAGACCAAATGCGTCATATCCCATAGGGTGTAGTACGTTATAGCCAGTATGGCGACGATAACGGGCATAGATATCTGATGCTATATAACCCAGTGGGTGTCCTACGTGTAGTCCTGCCCCCGAAGGATATGGAAACATATCCAGTACATAGTATTTGGGGAGTGATGAATCATTTGATGCGGCATATGTCTGGTTTTCTGCCCAATACTTCTGCCATTTTTTCTCTATCTCACTATGATTGTATTCCATCTTACTTGAGTGATTACTATTTAACAAGTGTTACAAACTGCAAATGTACACATTTATACCAAAACCTAGACTTTTTATCTCTCTAAAAATACTCTCTTGTCAAATATTTATAACACTTCCTCTGCTTTTTTATCGAGATATTATGTGTAACTTTGCCCAATAGATAAATAGTAAAGAAATATGAAAACGATAAATCTAAATGGAAAAATGCTCCTAGTGCCTATGAGTAAGATAGGCGAGGAGTTTACAACTCTCATAGAGCAAGTGGATGGAATGCAGAACGTGCTAGGTGCAGATATATTTGTATATGCTACGGGTAATATGCCAGAGCGTCATTGTTGCTGTGGGGGGAAAGGCCATCACCACGAAGGCGAGGAAGGCGAACACCACTGCTGTGGCGGTCATCATCACGAAGGCGAGGAAGGCGAACACCACTGCTGTGGCGGAAAAGGTCATCATCACGAAAGCGAGGAAGGCGAACATCACTGCTGTGGCGGACATCACCACGAAGGCGAGGAAGGCGAGCACCATTGCTGTGGCGGACATCACCACGAAGGCGAGGAAGGCGAGCACCACTGCTGTGGCGGCCATCACCACGAAGGCGAGGAAGGCGAACACCACTGTTGTGGCGGACATCACCACGAAGGCGAGTCATACATAGACGATGATGACCTATCTGACGAAGATTATGCTGGAGAAGATGAAGGCGAAGACCTAGATACTCTGCTAGTGGTAGATGAACCGCTGGTGATGATAAATACACAGCAAGCATATATGTTGGGTATAGAGGTAAGGAAGGATATGTTCTACCATGTCCCAGAAGAAGGACTTACCCTGTTGCCAGCAGCTTGCCTAGACCGCGAAGGTTTTATCACTACGGGGCCTATAACGATAAGAATGGAGGAATAATATAGATATGACGGTGAAAAACGCACGCCCCCAAGGGCGTGCGTTTTTCACCATCACGATACCTATGAGAATGTAAAAAGGAAATAGTGCTTATATTTGTGCTATGGCAAACGTAAAAGATATGACAAAGGATATAGAAAGTCTAGACCCTAGGGAGTACATCATAGTCAAGGGTGCGTCTATGCACAATCTTAAAAACATAGATGTGGCATTACCTCATGGTCGTCTTATAGTTATGACAGGGCTATCGGGTAGTGGTAAGAGCACATTGGCATTTGATACTTTATATGGGGAAGGGCAGCGTCGATATGTAGAGAGTCTGTCTTCATATGCTCGTCAGTTTTTAGGGCGTATAGATAAACCGCGTGTGGAGTATATCAAGGGTATATCTCCAGCCATAGCCATACAACAGAAAGTAAATACTTCCAACCCTCGTTCTACTGTGGGTACATCTAGTGAGGTGTATGACTACATACGCCTGCTTTATGCCCGTGTGGGACGTACATATTCTCCTATTACAGGAAGAGAGGTAAAAAAAGAAACTACTACAGATGTTATAGACTATATCACTTCGTTTCCAGATGGTACACAGATAGAGATAACTGCACGTTATGTCGTCCCCGAAGGTCGCACTTTTATAGATGCTATAAGTAATCTATCCCTGCAAGGTTATTCGCGAGTACGTATAGGAGGACAGAGTGTCAAAATCAAAGACCTGTTGAGTTTTGGTGTGGATTATGATATGAGGGAGTTTGACTTGCTGGTAGATAGAGCAGTAGTCCATGATGACGAAGGCACACGTTCGCGACTTTCAGATAGTGTGAATGCTGCTTTCTATGAAGGCAAAGGCAGTATGAGGGTGGATATAGTAAGTGATGAAAAGGAAATATATCGTGAGTTTTCAGATAAATATGAAGCCGATGGTATAACATTTATAGAACCATCAATACATCTGTTTTCATTTAATTCACCGCTAGGGGCTTGCCCTTGTTGTGAGGGATATGGTAAGATACTGGGTATAGATGAAACATTGGTTATTCCCAATACTTCGCTTTCGGTGTATCAGAATGCTGTGGCTCCATGGAGAGGAGAAAAAATGGGACGATGGAGAGATATGGTGATAAATACTGCCGAAGCATCGCTCTTTCCTATCCATACTCCCTATTACAAACTTAAAGACAGGGAGAAAGAACTGCTATGGAAAGGTTGTAAATACTTTGGCGGTATAGATGATTTTTTCTCTATGCTTGAGAAAGAGTCATACAAGATGCACTACCGTATCATGTATGCCAAATATAGAGGTAAAACAGTATGCCCAGAATGTGAAGGATTGAGATTAAGAAAAGAGGCGTCCTATGTAAAAGTGGCAGGTCGCTCCATTACAGAACTGGTAGAGATGCCGCTGGGAGAACTCAAAGAGTTTTTTGATAATATAGAATTGGATAGCTATCAGGAGAAAGTAGCCGAACGTCTTATGGTGGAGATACGTACTCGTCTGGACTTTATGTGTAGGATAGGACTGGATTATCTCACACTTAATCGTGCGTCATCTACTCTTTCTGGAGGGGAGAGTCAGAGGATAAACATAGCTACTTCGTTGGGTAGTTCTCTTGTGGGTTCATTGTATGTTCTAGACGAACCCTCTATAGGTCTTCACCCTCGTGATACAGAAAAACTGATAGATGTATTACGGGCGTTGCGAGATGCAGGAAATACTGTGGTGGTGGTAGAACACGATGCCGATGTTATACGTGCAGCAGATGTGCTGGTGGATATAGGTCCATTGGCAGGGAATGCTGGAGGAGAGGTAGTGTATTGTGGAGAAGGTAAAGACATAGTCAATGCCGATACCCTCACAGCCAAATACCTCAATGGGACTCTCAAGATAGAGGCTCCGCAAACACCTCGTCCCATAAGAAAATATATAGAAGTGAAAGGAGCCCGCGAACACAATCTTAAAAATATAGACGTTCGTTTTCCGTTGGATATGCTCACTGTGGTAACGGGAGTATCGGGTAGTGGTAGAGTACTCTGGTGAGGGATATACTATATCCAGCACTCTCGCGTATATGTAATGATACCGCCGATAAAGTAGGCGAATGTAGTGAGGTGTGTGGGGATATAGATTCTATAGGTGCAGTGGAGATGGTTGACCAGAATCCTATAGGTAAGTCCTCCCGTTCCAATCCCGTTACATATGTCAAGGCTTATGATGATATAAGAGCTCTCTATGGCTCTCAAAAACTATCCAAAGTAAGAGGATTTACCGCCCAACACTTCAGTTTTAATGCAGATAAGGGACGTTGTCCTGTATGTAAGGGAGATGGCGAGGTAGTTGTACAGATGCAGTTTATGGCCGATGTTCATCTCACATGTGAGGCATGTGGAGGTAAACGCTTCAAACGCGAAGTGCTGGAAGTAACGTTTGCTGGGAAGAGCATATCAGACGTGCTGGATATGACCGTTGATGAGGCTGTAGAATTCTTCTCTGCCAATGGACAGGAAAAAATAGCCGAAAAACTACGCCCTTTGCAGGATGTGGGATTGGGATACATACACCTAGGACAACCATCATCTACGCTTTCGGGAGGTGAAGCACAGCGTGTCAAACTCGCATCATATCTAGGTAAAGGACGTCTTACTACGCGTACACTGTTTATATTTGACGAACCGACTACGGGACTCCATTTTCACGATGTTAAAAAACTGCTTGCGGCATTTGATACGCTTATAAGTATGGGGCATAGCATCATAGTGATAGAACACAATGCCGATGTAGTGCGTTGTGCCGACTATGTGATAGACCTAGGTCCCGAAGGAGGTAATAAGGGAGGAACTGTTGTTTTTGCGGGGAGAGTAAAAGACCTTAAAGACTGCAAAGAGTCTTATACGGCTCGTTATATAGGAGATTAGTCGGAAGTGTTTTTTGAGGCGATGACTACGCCTAGAAGAACCGCTGCCGAACCTGCTATTCCTAGAAAAGTTATGCTTTCATCTAGGAATATAGCCGATGCTATGAGTGTGATTACTGGGTTTACAAATAGATAGTTGGTGGAGGCGACTAATCCCAGATGACGCAATACTATGTTCCATAGTATAAAACACACCAGCGAAGCTAGAACGCCCAGAAACAATATATTGCCTACTATTACTTGGTTTTCTATAAGAGATATAGGAGAGGACATTTGCTCGCTGTTTATCCATAGCAGAGGTATTATGGTTATCACCCCATAGAAGAATATCTTGCGGGTTATAAATATGTTTGAGTAGCGGCTCTCTACTTTTTTTACAGCTATGCTATATACCGCCCAACCTACTGCTGCTATAAGAGCCAATGCATATCCTACGGGATTTATCTCCAGCGAATAACTTCCGTTATATACTATCATCGCTACTCCTGCTAGAGCTAGCAGAGATGAAATATAGAAAAGAACATTTTGGCTTTTGCGGAAAAATATAAATGCTCCCCATGTGGTAAGTAGCGGTGTGGTGGATACTATAAATGAAACGTCTGATGCTTGTGCCAACTCTAATGCTCGGTTCTCTCCCACAAAATACAACGAACCTCCCATAATGCCCGCCAGAGCCAGCAGTATTTCATCTTTTATGTTTTCTGCCCATAGTCTTTGTTTCCCACAAAACCAAATGCCTATGTATGCTATAAGAAAACGATAAAAAAATATCTCATCGGGGTGCATGCCTTGGTTTATAAGCACTTTGGTGGAGACAAAAGTAGAGCCCCACACGACTATAACAGCGATGGCGAGGAGATGGTATATGTATTTGGATAGCTTCATTTTATGTGTATAATGTGTCTTGTGGGCATATGTAGGGGCAAATATAGTGTCTTAAAAAATAATGAAAAAATGATGTGAGATATTTTTTTATGTATTTGGTAAATTAAAAAAATGGTAGTACATTTGCAACCTGATATGGGGAAAGCTCATATCTCCTCGTGCCTACCTCTGACGAGGGCCGTGTATGTAGGTTTCGAGTATAACATTTTAATCATTTACATAAAAATGGATTTAGTTAAATACGTACAGGATTCATTCGTAGAGAAAAAAGAATACCCTAAATTCCGTGCTGGTGATACTATCACGGTTTACTACGAAATACGTGAGGGTAACAAGACTCGTACTCAGTTCTTCCGCGGAGTAGTTATACAGCTACGCGGTCAGGGAGCTACCAAAACATTTACTATCCGCAAGATGTCTGGAACAGTAGGTGTAGAACGTATCTTCCCATTTAACATGCCTGCTATCCAGAAGATAGAGCTTAACAAGAGCGGTAAAGTACGTCGTGCTCGTATATTCTACTTGCGTGCACTTACAGGTAAAAAAGCTCGTATCAAAGAGCGTATTGTTACCACAAAATAAGAACGAAGGTAATTCTGACTATAAAAACGCCTCCCGATGGGAGGCGTTTTTTATGATGCAGCCCTGCGGGCTGCTTTTTTTATTCATCTTTTCTTTGTTGCTTCAAAGGTATGTGCTGCCTGCCGGCGTGGTTTTCCCGTCAGGGGGGGGGAGGAAAATAAAAAATCCCACGCGTGTGGGATTTTATCATGCTATAAAAGTGTTTATAGGCATTTAATAGAAACAAACAAAAACATTCAAAACTGTAAAGCTGAAAAAACACACTGTTTAATCGTTTACCACATTGCAAATGTATGACGTGTAGATTAAGCTACAAATACCTAAAATTAAGTAATGTGAATATGTCCTGTACTTAAAAATAGGTATAAAAAAAGCGAGTCGTTTTGACTCGCTTTTTTTTCTTGCGCCTCAGACTGGGCTTGAACCAGTGACCCCATGATTAACAGTCATGTGCTCTAACCAACTGAGCTACTGAGGCAGTCGCTTGTCAAGGTCGGTCGTTGCCTCCCTCCCTTTCATTTCAGCGATGCAAAGATACGAATGTTTTTTATACTACCAAATAAATTTTCAAAAAAAATTACATCAAAAACAAAAAATGTATTAAAAAAAATATGGCGGTATATACACTATTTTGATTACCTTCGCAGTGTGAAAAATCAGATTTAAAATTAACTAATAAAAACAACACAATTACATCATGAGTAAAGCATGCTTTTGCTCTTCTTCGGTAGGCCGTAAAGTGTTTATGGCTATCACAGGAGCATTTCTTGTCATCTTTATGTTGTTGCACATGTCGCTTAACCTATTTGTTATAGGCGGTGCGGAAAGCTACAACGCTATGTGTCATTTTATGGGTCTTCCGTTCATTAAATATGGACTTCAGCCTGTTTTGGCACTTGGATTTATCGTCCACATCATCTATGGACTGTATTTGGCTGTGAAAAATTCAGCTGCACGTCCAGTAAACTACAAAAATGCTAACTATGGTGCTGCTTCATCATGGGCTTCACGTTATATGTGGCTCACAGGTCTAGTAGTGCTGGGCGGTATCGCTCTTCACATGGTTAACTTTTGGGTAAAAATCCAGATAACTGGTCTTCCAGAAGGTGTTGCCGATGATTATACATTGGTTGTAAACCTATTTAAGAATGACCTTTACACAATACTATACATAGTATGGTTTGTGATACTAGGCGTACACTTGGCACACGGTTTCTGGTCAATGTTCCAGTCTTCTGGTCAGGCTTACGTTAAATGGTTGCCATGCTTGCAGAAACTAGCTCTGCTTTATTGTGCAGTTATCACACTAGGTTTCACATTTGTAGCACTGTGGTGCCGTTTCATAGCTTAATAACTCCTTTAAAAAGAAAAAGAAATGAGCAATATATTAGATGCTAAAATCCCAGCTGGTCCACTGTCCAAAAAATGGGATAACTATAAAGAACACGTACGTCTGGTAAACCCTGCCAATAAACGTAAAATAGATATTCTGGTAGTAGGTACAGGTCTAGCAGGTGGTTCTGCTGCTGCGTCACTAGCAGAATTGGGTTACAACGTAAAAGCTTTCTTCTATCAGGATTCTGCTCGTCGTGCACACTCTATCGCTGCACAGGGTGGTATCAACGCCAATAAAAACTATACCAATGACGGCGACTCTACATACCGTCTATTCTATGATACTATCAAAGGTGGTGACTACCGTTCTCGTGAAGCCAACGTTTATCGTCTAGCACAGGTATCTGGTCATATCATAGACCAGTGTGTGGCTCAGGGTGTTCCATTTGCACGTGATTACGGTGGACAGCTAGATAACCGTTCATTTGGTGGTGCACAGGTATCTCGTACATTCTATGCAGCTGGTCAGACAGGTCAGCAGTTGTTGCTAGGTTGTTATTCTGCATTCCAACGTCAGGTAGGTAAGGGTAAAATCACTCCTTATGACCGTCACGAAATGCTAGACCTAGTAGTAGTAGATGGAAAAGCTCGTGGTATCATCGTTCGTAACATGGTAACAGGTGAGATAGAACGTTATTCTGGACATGCTGTAGTTCTAGCTACTGGTGGTTATGGTAACGTATTCTTCCTTTCTACCAACGCCATGGGTTCAAACGGTTCTGCTGCTTGGGCTACATTCAAACGTGGTGCATATTTTGCAAACCCTTGCTTCACACAGATACACCCTACATGTATCCCTGTAACAGGTGACCACCAGTCAAAACTTACCCTTATGTCTGAATCATTGCGTAATGACGGACGTATATGGGTCCCAAAGAAAAAAGAAGACGCCGAAGCTATACAGCAAGGTAAAAAGAAACCTACCGAAATCCCAGACGAAGACCGCGACTTCTACCTAGAACGTCGTTATCCAGCATTTGGTAACTTGGTTCCTCGTGATGTGGCTTCTCGTGCAGCCAAAGAACGTTGTGATGCTGGTTATGGTGTTAACTCTACTGGTAAGGCCGTTTACCTAGACTTCAAATATGCTATCCAGCGTTATGGTGGTATAGAAGCTCACCAGAAAGGTCTGGAAAATCCTACAGAACAGCAGATATATGACCTAGGTAAGAAAGTGGTAGAAGAGAAATATGGTAACCTCTTCCAGATGTATGAAATGATTACAGATGATGACCCATATGTAACTCCTATGATGATTTACCCAGCTGTTCACTATACAATGGGTGGTATCTGGGTTGACTATGAGCTTATGACCACTATCAAGGGTTGCTATGCACTAGGTGAGTGTAACTTCTCTGACCACGGAGCCAACCGTCTAGGTGCATCTGCTCTTATGCAGGGTCTAGCCGATGGTTACTATGTGCTTCCAAACACTATCTCTAACTACCTAGCAGACGAAATCCACACAGGTCCTATACCTACTACTCTTCCAGAGTTTGATGCAGTAGAAAAAGACGTTAAGGCTCGTATAGAAAAACTTATGTCTATAAAAGGTACCAAATCTGTGGATTCATTCTCAAAACGTCTAGGTAACATCATGTGGAACAAAGTAGGTATGGGTCGTACAAAACAGAGCCTTACCGAAGCCATAGAAGAAATACGTGCATTGAGAGCTGAATTCTGGAAAGATCTATTTGTACCAGGAGAAGCCCACGCTCTTAACCCTGAACTAGAAAAAGCAGGTCGTGTTGCCGACTTTATGGAATTAGGTCAGCTTATGGCTATGGACGCTCTTTCACGTGAGGACTCTTGTGGTGGACACTTCCGCGAAGAACACCAGACAGAAGACGGTGAAGCAAAACGTGATGACGAGAACTTCTCTTATGTATCTGCATGGCAGTGGGTGGGCGACAGCATAGATAATGCTGTTCTACACAAAGAGCCTCTAGTATATGAAGAAACCAAAGTTCAGCAACGTTCATATAAATAATAGTTTGCCCTGTTTTTAAGAATTTTGTTTAAAGTAAAAAAGAAAAAGTTATGTCTGGAAATATGAATCTGACACTTAAAATCTGGCGTCAGGCCAATGCCCAAGCCAAAGGCGAGCTTAAAGAGTACAAGATGACTGGTGTATCACCAGATATGTCATTCTTGGAAATGTTGGACGTTCTTAACGAACAGCTCGTAGAGAAAAAAGAAGAACCAGTGGTATTTGACCACGACTGCCGCGAAGGTATATGTGGTGCGTGTTCGTTGGTTATCAACGGTCGTCCTCATGGCCCTGTACGCCGTGTAACTACATGTCAGTTGCACATGCGTAAATTCAAGGACGGTGATACTATCTACATCGAACCATATCGTGCCAAAGCTTTCCCTGTCATCAAAGACTTGATGGTGGACCGTAAGGCTTATGACCGCATACAGGCTGCCGGTGGTTTCATTTCTGTGAACACTAGCGGTAACCCTACTGATGCCAACTCTATCCTTATCAAGAAAGAAAATGCAGACCGTGCGTTTGCAGCGGCTTCTTGTATAGGTTGTGGTGCTTGTGCAGCTGCTTGTCCTAATGCAAGTGCTATGCTGTTTGTAAGTGCCAAAGTATCACAGTTTGCACTTCTTCCACAGGGTCGTGTAGAGGCTACTCGTCGTGTTAAAAACATGGTAGCGCAGATGGACCACGAAGGATTTGGTAACTGCTCAAATACTGGTGCGTGTGAGGTAGAATGTCCTAAGGGTGTATCTCTTGAGAACATCGCTCGTATGAACCGTGAGTATCTGGCAGCAAGCTTTGTTCCTGAATCATAGAGTAAAAAAAGACTCTTTATAAATGGGACGCCCCGCACGTGAGTGCGGGGCGTTTTTTATGCCGCTGTGGGAAGAAAATATGTATATAAAAAATGTGAGTTTTTTTTGTAAAGTGATGTTTTTGTGTTAACTTTATCCCGATGAAAATAGTATAACATAAATTTTAGGCATATGAAAAAGTATTTATCATTGATGTTGTGCATATCTATACTGCTGTATGGGTGTGCTGAAAAAGAAGCTACTAATACTCCCAAAGACGTCAAATCCATAGTGGTAGATATGTCGTCTGTGCAGTATAATGCAGATGTTATATCTATGATAGATACATCGTGGTATAAGATAGTGCCACTGGAGACGACAGAACATTCCCTGGTAGGCGGGAAGATAAAAAATATATATTACAGAAACAATCGTCTATATATATGTGAAATGCAGACAGAGAGTGTGCTTATATTTGACGATAGTGGAAAATTCATATCCAAAATCCAAGCCAGAGGAGAGGGGCCAGGTGAATACTTGCGTATATCTTCTGTGAGAATAAATGATAAAGGCATATACATTTATGATGATATGGGACTCAAAGTGTTGCATTTTGATTTGGGCGGTAACTATGTAGATAGATACTCTTTACGTGATTGTCTTAAAAAGGCATTGGTTCCTCATTATGTGTTCTATGTAGGGGATAGGATGTATGTGGCAGACCAATTATTAACAGATGCAAAGCCTAAATATGGTGCACCTCACAAGGTGTGTGCTATAGATATGGTGGGAGATAGTGCTGTCTATACCAAATATCTGCCGTATGATATAAGTGCTGCTCCATCATTTCAGTTCTATCTCAGAGACCAGAAATATGCTATAAATAAAGATGGTGAGGTGCTTTTTATGTGTGATAGAACAGATACAATATATGTAGCGACAAAAGACGAGGTGCGTCCAGCTTACGTATTGGATTTTGATAAATATAATCTGCCAGAATCTATGAAAGGTGAAGAAAGCATAAGAAAAATAAGAGAAAATCCCGACTATGGAAAATACATATGGGAGATAACTCACCTCATGGATACAGATAAATACCTCATAGTGAAATTTCATTATGAAAGTGATGAGGTGAAAAAAAGAAGAGATGATGGTAAAAGTGTTTCAGATGTAAGTTTTGAAGAGCAAGTAAAAAACTCTTTGTCATTTGTTCACTGGGTAGTATATGAAAAAGAGACAGGGAAAACGGTGTTGATAAATGATATGATGCTGCCTGTATTTGAGGGTTATAAAAAATTCTATCCTAGAGATGCAGACGGAGAATATCTTATAAATTGGGTGTCTGTTTTTGTACCTATGATTGGTAAAGATGGTAAGATGAGGCACGTTTCTATTCCAGATAATCCTCGCTATGAACGTGAATTAAATGAGGTGTATTCCTCCATTACTCCCAATAGCAACCCTGTGGTCTTTATCTATAAGATGAAATAGATAATCACGGCTAACACAATCGGCACGATAGTGCCGATTGTGTTATATTATGGCTGATGAAAAAATGATGTTAAATATCGTTTTTCTTGAAACCTTTTGCCACTTTTTCCTGTCTAATGTATAAACGACATTCTCATAGTAAATACATTTGTTAAAGAAATGTTAAATGGGGGGGGGTAAAACGTGTTAATGTAAATGTCGTATATTTGTACAGTAAAACATTAAAAAAAAAGTATTGGTATGAAAAGATTTGGCTTATTGTGGAGTGTGATAGCTCTTTTGCTGGTTGCCTGCTCATCTGGTGAGAAAGTGGGGGATATGACATTTGATAGTGTGGAAAAATTGACGTGTGACAGCATTGCGGTAAATGAAATACTTAAACCGAGTGATTGGTTTGCATTGGAGAGCAGTCGTGCGGTGGTACATTCGCCCAGAAGTGAAAAATTGTTTTATGTGTACAGCCTACCAGAATGGAAATATCTATATAATTATGGCAATAAAGGTGAGGGACCAGATGATTATCGTGGGTCGTATGTAAGCCTGTGTGATGTAAACAAAGATGAGTTCCCTGTTACAAGCCTTGCCCCAGGAGGAATTGTGGAACGTACATTGCGTGTAGGGGAATCATCTATTGAGGTGCTAGGAGAGAAAATGGGAAAAAACCTTACGACAGAATACATGTATCGTGAGTTTACGGTCAATGATTCTGTCTATGGAGTGATAAATATGACTGGTTGGGATGAGAATGGAGTAGATGTGGAGAACTTACGTCGCTTTATATATACCAATCGTACTGAAACAGGAGAGCACATTGACTCTTTGTCGCTGGCCGAAAAGATGGACTATGAAGCTAATGATAGAGGTACGACGATATCGGGAGATACATATAATAGAGCGTATATCGTGTATAAATACGGAAAGATGTATGTGTTTTATGACCAGTTGCGTCGTATAGATATATGTGATATCTCTCCCGATGGTAAAATATCTGTTGAAAAAACGATAGGTGAGCCTTACACTTGGGAAGATGTGCAGGCTATGGATTTCAAGAAAGAAAAAGGATATAAGATATTAAGTGTGGATGGAGGAAAGAGGTATAAGTATATCTATGTTATGACCTGTGATTATCAGGATATGGGCACTTGGCGTAAAGTGCTCAATACCTATGTAGAGGTGTGGGACTATGATGGAAATAAAGTCAAAAAATATGATATGGGACGCAATTTCAATCGTGTGTTGGTAGATGAAGTGAACAAGTATTTCTATTTCCATCATACGGGATATGACTTTGAATGGGTGTTCAGGTATAAGTATGATTTGTAGTAAAAAGTGATGTAGCTCGTAAAATTTGTGTTAAAATATATATATAATGTTATTTTATACTGTTTAATGCTTAATTTTACAAAGCGTAAACATTTATAGTAGAGGATATGAATAAACATTTGTTGTGGGTGGGAACGTTGGTAGCTATGTGTGCTGTGGCGTGTGGCTCTCCCAAAGAGAAAGAAGAAGAAAATGTCTCCCAAGTATTGGCTCAGGAAACACCTGTGGTAGATGTCAAGGTATTGCGTAAGGGGGATTTTGCGTATGAGACCATAAGCAATGGTAAGGTAGAGGCTGCTCGCCGTGCAGATTTAAGTTTTTCTGCATCTGAAGTGGTTACCAAAATCTATGCCGTCAATGGTCAAAAGGTGAAAAAAGGACAGAAGATAGCACAGGTGGATGATTACAAATTGAAAAACCGCCTCCTTTCTGCCAAATCTTCGCTGGATAAAGCATACCTCTCACTACAAGAAGCTCTCATATCTCGTGGTTATAACATAAACGATACAGCATCTGTCCCAGAAAGCGAGATGAAACTCCTACGTACCAAAAGTGGGTATGAAGATAGTCATAATGCTTATAATCTAGCTCTATACGAATATGAAAATGCTACTCTCTATGCTCCGTTTGATGGGGTAGTAGCCAATCTTTTTACACTGGAACACAATACCCCAGCTGCTGGTAAACCATTCTGTACCATAATAGGTACGGGTAGCCTTATGGTTGATTTTGCGGTGTTGGAAAGCGAACTTTCTGCTGTAAAAAAAGGTGGAGAAGTGGAGATACGTCCGTTTTCGGGTAGTGATAAAGTTATTATAGGACGTGTAACACAGATAAATCCAGTGGTAGATGCCACAGGACTGGTGCGTATAAAAGCTGTGGTAGATAAGGCAGATGAAACTCTTTATGATGGTATGAATGTACGAGTAGTCATTCGTAACACTATACCTTCTCAACTCGCTGTGCCAAAGACTGCTGTGGTTAACCGTAGCGGTGGACGTAAAGTAGTCTTCTCTTACAAAAAAGGCGTGGCTGTATGGAACTATGTTACAGAAGGAGATGATAACAGTACCGATGTCATTATCAATACAGGCCTCAAAGAAGGAGATACCATCATAGTATCGGGTAATGCAAATCTTACCTATGACGTGCGTGTCAATGTAAATAAAATCATAGAATAATACTCATATAAGCTATCCTGTGGTAAAGTTTCTAGTCAAAAAACCGGTAGCTGTAATGATGACATTTCTGGCAGCTATCATACTGGGAGTGATAACATATTTTACTCTCCCCGTATCTCTACTGCCCGATGTGGCTATCCCAGAAATCACCGTTCAAGTATCCAAAGAAGGTACATCTGCACGTCAGTTGGAGAATACTGTGGTGAGACATTTGCGTGGACAGCTCATGCAGGTGGCACACGTCTCTTCTATGGAGAGTCGTACCCGTGATGGAGTAGGTGTCATATATTTAAGGTTTGACTATGGTACAGATACAGACTATGCCTTTATAGACGTAAACGAAAAGATAGATATGGCTATGGGGGCTTTGGGAGATATAGACCGCCCTCGTGTGGTGAAAGCATCGGCTACAGACCTGCCTATCTTTAACATAAACCTCACTCTTAAAAGTGATGTCCCATATGAGGAAACACAACGTACCAAATTCCTAGAACTTTCCGAATATGCTACAACGGTCATAGTAAGACGTATGGAACAACTTCCAGAAGTGGCTATGGTAGATGTAACAGGTGTAGAAAAACAGGAAGTAGCCATAGTTCCATATCACGATAAGCTATCACAGGCGGGTATCTCTATATCTGAACTGGAAAAAATACTCGTAGATAATAATGTGGAGGCAGGTAGTATCACCGCTCGTGACGGATACTATGAATACAACGTAAAGATAGCAGCTACATTGCGTACGGTGGAAGATATAAAAAATATATCTTTCATGAAGGAAGGTCGTCTGTATCATTTGAGTGATATGGCAAGTGTGTCTATAGTAGCACAGAATCCTGCGGGGTATTCTTTTTATAACGGCAAACGTTCCATAGTGTTTTCTATAATTAAACAGTCCGATGCGTCTATGGAAGGCCTCAAAAAATCTGTAGATGAGGCTTTGGCTATCTTCCGTGAGCAGTATGCCGATATGGATTTTGATATATCACAAAACCAGACCGATATCCTAGACTTTACTATGCAAAATCTTCAAGAAAACCTATGGATAGGATTCTTGCTCATATGTATTACAGCATTGCTTTTCTTTAAGGATATGCGTACTCCGCTTATCATATCTATGGGTATGGTGGTATCACTGGTGGTGAGTATGTTGTTTTTCTATCTCTTTGGACTTTCTCTTAATATCATATCACTTTCGGGACTTATACTAGCTATGGGTATGATGATAGACAACTCTATCATAGTTACAGATAACATCTCCCAATACCGCGAAAAAGACGGCTTGCTAGACGAGTCCTGTGTAAAAGGTACCAATGAAATAATTACACCTCTGCTTTCATCTATGCTTACCACTGTGGCGGTATTTGTCCCTCTGGTCTTTATAAGCGGTATAGCAGGAGCTATCTTTATGGACCAAGCTATGTCCATTACTATAGGATTGGGTGTGGCATATGTAGTGGGTATCATATTCCTGCCTGTGGCATATAAAATTTTCTATTCTTCTAGCCGTATATCCCGTATTAAATTCCCTGCCTTTATTTCCCGTATGCTGGAAAAGATAGATAGCAAGGTGTCATCGTGGAGAGTGTATGACCGAGGATTTGATTATATTTTCAAACACCGCCGTGTGGTGGCGGTGTGTATGTTGCTGGTAATACCTGCTATAATCTTACTCTTTGATGTGATAGACAAAAGTAAGATGCCGTATATAGACTATAACGAATGTGTGGTAACGGTAGAGTGGAATGAAAATATACATGTCAAGGAGAATGCCTCTAGAATGATAGACGTGGCACGTCATATGGACGGGAAATATGCCCAGAACGCTATATTGGCGGGAGAGCAGCAGTTTATACTATCGGGTAGAGAGGAGTTCACTTCGTCAGAAGCACAGATGTACGTCAAGGCACTGGATGGAGCGTCTATACACGATGTTGAAGACGAGATAAAAAAATACATAAACAGTAAATATCCCAAAGCAAATGTTACTTTGGGTAAAGTTGAATCTGTATTTGAAAAGTTATTTACTACATCTGAAGCCGAATACATCGCCCATATCATGAGACCTGCTGGGGATATAGCATCATCTATGGAAGATGTGGTGTCATATTGTTATGAGTTGGCACGTAAGACTGACGGTAGAGCAGATATTTCACTGGTAAGCCAAGTAGAGATAACTGTAGATAACGAGGCTATGGCTATTTATGGAGTGGCTCCATCGGTGGTAAATAATACTATACGCTCGCTCTTTGGGCAGAATAATGTAACTACATTGCGTTCAGATATGCAGTATCTGCCTATGGTTATAGCTTGGGAGGAGAAGGGTATAACAGAACTTCTTTCCACAGCTATGATTAACACCTCCAAAGGTGAAGATGTTCCTCTTTCGGCATTTATAAAGGTAAGACAAGGTCAAGATTTCAAGACTATCTATGCTTCGCGAGATGGTGAATATATCCCTATATACTATGATGATGTAAAGGATGAGAAAAAACTAACCAGTGAGATAGATAACATAGTGAAATCATCGGGAGAATATGACGTTAAGTATTCGGGTAGTATATTTTCAAATCGTCAGCTATTTGAAGAGCTCATCATAGTGCTGCTTATTTCTGTGCTTTTGCTATATTTTATACTGGCAGCACAGTTTGAGTCTTTGACTCAACCACTTATAGTCCTTATAGAACTCCCTATTGATATCGTGGCTTCACTGTTGGTACTATGGGTGTGTGGGCATACCATAAATGTGATGTCGGCCATAGGTATCATAGTTTCTTGTGGTATCATAATCAATGACTCTATTCTCAAGATAGATGTGATAAATGCGTTAAGAAGAGAGGGTATGCCTATCATGGAAGCTATACATACGGCAGGACATCGCCGATTAAGAGCTATAGTTATGACTTCGCTTACTACTATATTTGCTCTAGTGCCGGTGCTGTTTACCAGTGATATAGGTAGCGAACTTCAAGCACCATTGGCTCTCTCTATGATAGGCGGTATGGTGGTGGGAACTACCGTCAGTCTGTATGTGATACCGCTTATCTATTGGTTTATATACCGTAAGGATAAAAATATGAATACAGTTACATCTACTCATATAAAAGCATAGTTTATGAAAAATATAAATAGATATATAGCCTCATTGCTAGTTGCCATATGTGCAATGGTAAGTGTGGTGTGCAGTGCCCAAAGTGGAGGAAAAGATGTCTTAAAGTTGACACTAGGAGATGCTATCTCTCTAGCTACCGATAGTTCTCTAGCAGCATTCCGTGCACGTCATACATATCTGGTGTCTTACTGGCAGTTCCGTACATATAAAGCCCAAGACCTACCGCAGCTATCACTTACCTCTACGCCTGTGAGTTATAATCAGAACTATGTGCAGCGTTACATAGCCGAAACCAATAGCGAAGAGTATCGTTCTCAACAGACTCTTAACTCTTCCATAGGACTGGAAGTAACACAGCGTGTAAGGGTGCTGGGAGGTACGTTTTTTATAAACAGCGACCTGTCTTTCTATAAAAACTTCTCGGCAGAGGAAAACGAACAGCAGTTCTCATCTACACCTATAAGCATAGGTTATAGTCAGCCGCTATTTGGATTTAATGAGTTCAAATGGAGTAAAAAGATAGAACCACTTAAATATGAAGCGGCCAAACGTACTCTGCTCTATGACATGGAAACGATAGCCGAAAATGTAACAAGGCTCTTTTTCTCCTATGTGTCATCGCGTGTGGCTTATGATATGGCTACTACCGACCTCTCAAACGCAGACTCTCTTACCGCCATAGGACGTCAGAAATACCAGATAGCATCTATCTCCAAAGCCGACCTTCTCACACTGGAGTTAGACGTGATAAATGCACGCAATAAACTGGAAAATGCCAAAATATCCCTCTCTAGAGCGAGATTTGATATATTGTCATACCTAGGTCTGCCAGAAGACACAGCTCTGGAACTAGAACTACCAGATGTCCCTACACAGAGTGTTATAGACCCACAGATGGCATTGCGTAATGCTATGAGCAATAACCCCGAAATCCTTGATATGAAACGTCGTGAACTGGAGGCAGAATCATCTATGCAACGTACCAAGGTAGAAAGCCGTTTTTCTGCCAATCTTACTGCTGCCGTAGGTTTTAATCAGGCGGCTTATGATTTTACAGGTGCATATAAAAATCTTAATCGTCAGGATAGGGTATATCTATCGCTTAATATACCTCTGGTGGATTGGGGAGTAGCACGAGGAAAATATAATATGGCTCGTAGTAACTATGATATGACCAAAGTATCCATAGAACAGGACCGTATATCTCTAGAACAGGATGTAATAATGACGGTAGAGGATTTCAATATACAGCAAGGACTTATAAATAGTGCCAAACAGGCGTTGGAACTGGCAAAGGACGCTTATAACAATACCATGCAGCGTTTTATCATAGGTCAGGCCGATGTGAATGCCATAAGTCTATCCCTCCAGCGTCAGAATACTGCACAGGAGGCATATATAAACGCATTGCGTAACTATTGGCTATCGTACGCCAAAATAAGACGTCTTACTCTATATGACTATGCAGCAGGACGTTCTCTTTCAGAAAGCTTTGACCGAGTGTATGGTGTTGTGCCTGCACGCACACGTCTTGTAAAGTAATAAAGCCTATCTGGTTATGAAAAAACGCAATTTCTCTTTTACTATCATTATTCTCACGGTGGCTCTGGTGCTGGTGGGGGTTGCGTTTTTGCCTCGTTTGCCTATAAAGCTTAACCCGGGGCGTAATCTGCCAGTGATAAATGTCTCGTTCTCTATGAAAGACGCTGCTTCGCGTGTGGTGGAGAGTGAGATAACATCCCGTATGGAGGCTATGTTATCGCGTATAGATGGAGTAACTAGGATAGAGTCTGTATCGAGAAAAGGTGGAGCAGGTATCACTCTTACATTTGACAAGAGTACAGACATAGACATGGCTCGTTTTGAGGTGTCGTCGGCCGTACGTCAGTTCTGGCCTTCTATGCCCGAAGGTTCTTCATATCCTTCTATATCCATGAGAGGAACACAGGCTGCAGATGACGCTCCTAAAAGTTTCCTCACATACACGGTAAATGCTCCCGAAGCACCACACAAGATACAACAATTGATAGAAAATACTATCAAACCCCGTATAGCACAGATAGAAGGTGTTGCCGAAGTAAATATAACAGGTGCTACGCCTATGTATTGGCATTTGGAGTATGATGCACGCCGTCTTAAGGATATGTGTATAACCGTTGCCGATGTAAGGTCTGCCATAAGCCTGTATATATCTAGAGAAGCGGTGGGTGTGGGATATGAGATAGATGAAGATGGCAGTATGAGTTATATAAGGGTAGGGATAGCTCCGTCTTCGACTTTTGAGATAGATAAGATAGATGAAATACCAGTTAAGATGGTGGATGGTGTGATGATAACGCTGGATAAACTAGTGAAAGTATCATACCAACAAGCCGAACCCACATCGTATTTCCGTATCAATGGACTCAATACCCTTACGGTAAACATCCTTTCTGAAAGTACAGCCAATCAGTTGGCACTGGGAGAAAAAGTGAGGGGAGAGATGGATACCTTTATAAAGAATCTCCCATATGGGTATCAGATGCGTCTAATGTCTGATGCTACCGTCTATATACAGGAAGAACTAGACAAGATATATTTCCGTAGTGGTCTTACGATACTCATATTGTTACTCTTTGTGCTTATAGTGAGTTCATCGTTGAAGTACACGTTTATGATAATCGCTACCATGATAGCCAATCTAGCTGTAGCGGTCATTTTTTATTACATGATGGGAGTAGAGCTGCACTTGATGTCTCTGGCAGGGCTTACTATATCTCGGGGGTTTATAATGGATAACACCATAGTGATGGCAGACCATTTACGCAATAGAGGTAATATGAAAGCCTTTCTGGCTATATTGGCAGCAACGCTCACTACTATAAGTTCGGTGGTGGTGATACTCTTCCTTCCCGAAGAAGAAAAAATCCTGCTGGAAGATTTTGCTGTGGTTATAATTATAAATCTAGCGGTATCACTCTTTACGGCACTCTTCCTAGTCCCCGCACTTATGGATAAACTCCATATAGGTAAATCATCCAAACATTCGCCTTTTTACCACGGGAAGTATTGTATGTCTTTCTGGAGGAAATATCCGTTGAGAGGTAAACGCGTGGTTGTTTATTTTAACCGTTTCTATGCTATGCAGATGCGGTTTATGTATAGATGGAGATGGATATTTATCATTCTGGCTGTTCTGGCATTTGGACTGCCTGTATTCAAACTCCCCGAAAGGATAAAGGATTCAGATGCTTGGTATGCAGAGGCTTATAACAATACCATAGGTTCGGCCAAATATCGTGAAAAGATTAAACCTGTCCTAGACAAGGCATTGGGTGGTACATTGCGTTTGTTTTCTGAAAAGGTTTCCAAAGGATTTAATTTCTCTTCATCTAGAGATGACGAAGGAGAGACAGTTATAACTATAAATGGCAGTATGCCATCGGGGACGACACTGGAAAATATGAATAACGTAGCTATGAAAATGGAGGCATTTCTCTCCGCTTTCCCACAGATACGTCAGTTCCAGACTCGTGTATATACGGGAAGTGCCAGTATAAGTGTGTATTTTACTCGGGAGGCAGAACGCACGTCTTTTCCATTGTCCCTATATAATGATATCACAACTGTTGCCTCTGAAATAGGTGGTGCCCAATGGACAGCTCGTTGTCAAGGCGAATACTTTTCAAACCGTACATCTGAAAGTGCTGGCTCTAGTGCTGTAGCATTCTATGGATATAACTATGATATGCTCTATGCCATAGCAAATGATTTCCGTAATAGACTGGAAGAGAACAAACGTGTGAGTGATGTGTCTATAAACTCTACTCGTACTTATTCCAAAAACGACTATACCGAATATTCGTTTGATTTTGATACCAGAGAAATGGTGCGTCAAGGTATTTCGCCTACTATGGTGAAGAGTAACATAAATACCTATATGTCCACTTCCAATATCTATACTATAAGCAAATCTGATGGTACACGAGAGGATGTGGTAATGTCTCCTAGAGAAAAAGAGGACTATGATATATGGGACGTGCGTCACAATGCCGAATACATAGATACCATCTCCCAATACAAATTGAGCAGTATGGCTCATATAGTTAAATCTCAAACACCGTCAGATATACGCAAGATTAACCAGCAGTACACCCTTGTCTTGCAATACAGCTATATAGGTTCCAGTGATTCAAACCGTCAAATGCTGCGTAATTTTATAGAAGAGTATAGCGAGAGTCTGCCTGTGGGTTATACCATTAAAAATCTACAAAGTTCATGGTCGTGGGGAGATAGTGATTCAAATCAATACATAGTATTGGGACTAGTGATAGTGATTATATTCTTCTTGTGTTCTATACTATTTAATTCATTGTCCCAACCATTTGCTGTGATAATGGTAATACCTATATCTCTCATAGGACTCTTCTTAACGTATTATATTTTTGATATAAAGGTAGATAGCGGGACATTTGCCTCTATGCTTTTGCTATGTGGTATAACGGTCAATGCCTCCATATACATACTCAATGACTACAATAACATTATCAAGACCTCACGCATTTCTCCACTTCTTACCTTCCGTAAATCCTTCAATGCCAAAATAACATCTATCTTACTTACGGTGCTTTCTACCATACTGGGATTTGTGCCATTTCTCATAGGAGAGAGAGAACGTGTATGGTTTACTCTAGCTGTGGGAACCATAGGAGGTCTGGTAATGTCCATAGTAGGTATATATTTCTTCCTGCCTATATTTATGGGTATAGGGCGTAAAAAGAAAGCATAAAAGGATTTCTCGTTCTTCTTGTTGTAAGCAGATGCTTAAAACAGGCTATGCTTATAGTGTGGGAATGGTATATTTTTTGTATCTTTACCGCCCAAAATAAAATCTGTCATATATGAAACCAAATCTATACCCTCTTACTTTTACCCCCATATACAAATACCCTATATGGGCAGGAAATAAGATACGTACAGTATTGGGTAAGGATTATCCTGCCGCTTCCTGTGGGGAGACGTGGGAGATATCTACCGTGAGGGATAATGTTTCGGTGGTGGATAAAGGAGAACTATCGGGAAGAGATTTGGTAGGGATTATAGAAGAGTATGGTAGCCTTTTACTAGGTAGTAAGGTTTATGAAAAATATGGGACGTCTTTCCCTCTCCTTATAAAGTTTATAAGTTCGGCAGATGACCTATCTATCCAAGTTCATCCAGATGATGATTATGCCACATCTCATGGAAAAGAGCGTGGGAAAGCCGAAATGTGGTATGTAATAGATGCCGATGAGTCTTCACAACTTATATCTGGATTTCGTGAGAAGATAAGCAGAAATCAATACCTTGAAGCCTTTTCAAACGGTCGTTTGCTGGATATACTCCAGAGGGTGGATGTAGAGAGAGGACAATGTTTTTATTTGCCACCGGGGCGTGTACATTCTATAGGGCGAGGCATTCTCCTTTTAGAAATCCAGCAATCATCAGACGTTACATACCGTATCTATGACTTTGACCGTGTGGATGCTTCTACTGGAAAACCTCGTGCCTTGCATGTAGAACAGGCATTGGAGACTATGAATTTTGACGATGATACTCCTGCTACTATGTCATATAAGACTATAGAAAATGAAATTTCTACCATGGTGCATTGCCCGTTTTTTTCTACCGATATGATATATGCTACATCTAGAATGATGATAAATAATGACGGTGGTGAGAGTTTTGTGGTATTGTCATGTGTAGAGGGGACATACACGCTTTCTTGTGATGGATATAGCCGTGATTTTGTGGTAGGGGATTGTGTATTGGTACCAGCATGTATAGATAAGATAGAGATTATCCCACATGAAGGAGGAACCAAAATTCTCTCATCTCGTTCTGTGTAAAATAGATATGAAAAAAGCATAAAAGCATCTTTTTTAAGGTGCTTTTTTTATGTGTATCACAAAATAATCCCTACATTTGTTTACTTAAAAAATAACACGATATGAAAAAAACAATAATCTTTGGGATGGCATTATTGCTCTCCATTACAGTACAGGCACAGAAATCCTTACGTCTTACTCCAGATAATATAGATAAAGTCGTTGCGGCTATGACACTGGAAGAAAAAGCTCATATGATAGTAGGTGCCGATATGTCTGACCGTAAAGCTGCCGGCGAAGTAGGCTATACAGAATCCATTATCCCCGGTGCGGCAGGTATAACTTATCCCATAGAACGTCTAGGAATACCTTCTATC
Source organism: Flavobacteriales bacterium (assembly GCA_017620815.1). GTDB lineage: Bacteria > Bacteroidota > Bacteroidia > Flavobacteriales > UBA1820 > Merdimorpha. The sequence goes on along the minus strand of JAGAUI010000001.1, from coordinate 48,600 downwards.
GTTATGGCCGATGGCCCTGCTGGATTGCGTATCCTTCCTACTCGTGAGGGAGATACAGCTACATATTACTGCACGGGATTTCCTGTGGGAACACACATGGCAGCTACTTGGAATGATAGTATTATATATCGCGTGGGAGAGGCTATGGGTAACGAAGTGAGAGAATATGGTGTAGATGTGATACTGGCTCCCGGTGTAAACATTATGCGTAATCCTCTATGCGGACGAAATTTTGAATACTATTCAGAAGACCCTCTGCTGGCAGGAAAGACAGCTGCTGCTATCATAAACGGTATAGAAAGCCAAGGTGTAGGTACGTCTATGAAACATTTTGCCGCCAATAACCAAGAGATAAACCGTCTGGGTAACGACTCACGCGTGTCATTGAGAGCATTGAGGGAGATATATCTTAAAAACTTTGAGATAGCAGTGCGTGAATCCCAACCTTGGACTATAATGACATCATATAACTATATCAATGGGCGTTATACATCGGAAGATAAAGGTCTGCTTACAGATGTTTTGCGTGGAGAATTTGGATTCCAAGGAGCAATAGTTACAGACTGGGGAGGAGGATTAGACGCTGCTGCACAGGTGGAAGCAGGAAATGATATGATACAGCCCGGTGAAAAACGTCAGTATGAGGATATAGTAAGGGCTGTCAAGGAAGGTCGTCTTTCTATGGAATCGTTGGATGCTTGCGTTAAACGAATACTGCAACTGATAGTCAAAACTCCTAGATATGCAGGTTATAAACCTAGCAATAATCCAGACCTTAAAGCCCATGCTACTGTTACACGCGATGTGGCAAGCGAAGGTTTTGTGCTGCTTAAAAATGATGGCGTGACACTGCCTATAGACAAATCTAGCACTGTGGCTCTCTTTGGTGTGGGGTCTTATGATTTCATAGCAGGAGGGCGTGGTTCTGGAGATGTAAACAAAGCATATGTTGTGGATTTGAGAGAGGGATTGCAGGGTGTAGGTATAAAACTAGACGATAAACTAGATAAACAGTATGTGGAGCATATGAAAAATGAAAAAGAACGTATAGCTCCTATGGATGCACATAGAGACTGGACTCATTACACTCTACGTCCCAACGAGATACGCGACCCTCGTTCACTGGTCTGTGGAGCTGCCTTGCGTGCCGATGTGGCTATCATTACCTATTCTAGACATTCTGCCGAAGGTTTTGAACGCCATGTAGAACGCGATTATAAATTGAGAATAGACGAGACTGCCTTGCTTAATGAGGTGAGTCGTGAGTTCCGTGCGGCAGGGAAAAAAGTAGTCGTAGTTCTCAATGTGAGTGGGCCAGTGGAGATAGCCTCATGGAGAGATAAGGTAGATGCAGTGCTGGTAGTATGGATGCCGGGACAGGAGGGTGGTAATTCTGTGGCCGATGTGCTTACAGGACGTGTGTCCCCTAGTGGTCATCTGCCTATGACATTCCCTATACGTTATGAAGATGTGCCTTCACAGAATTTCCCTGTCAATGTGCCAGAGAATGGACTTAATCAATCATTTGAGAATTACAGTACGGTACATAAATACTATGATATCCCAAATATAGACTATACCAACTATACCGAAGACATATATGTAGGGTATCGTCATTATGCTACTCGTGGAGTAGAGGTGGCATATCCATTTGGTTATGGGCTTACATATTCTACTTTCCAGATGAGTGATATGAAAGTAAAGCAGAATGATAAGACTATCACCGTAAGCTGCCGAGTAAAAAATACTGGTTCTCGCCCAGCCAAACAAGTCGTTCAGTTATACTCCACACAACTCAATCCTACGACAGACCGTCCAGCAGTAGAGTTGAGAGGCTATAAAAAGACTCATACTTTGCAGGGTGGCGAAGAGTGTGAAGTGGAGATAACTATCCCAACATTTGCTCTTGCGGTATATAGTGAAAAGGATACGGCTTGGGTGCTGGAGAGGGGTGATTACCGTTTGAGATTGGGATTTGATTCAATGGAGTTACCTCTAGAGGAGCAGATAACTATAAAGAAAGAAGTTAAACAAGCAGTGACAGGAGTACTCGCACCTGCAGAAGGAGAATTGTTCATAAAGTAAATAACGGGACTATTTTAAATGTTAAATCTTTATGTTCATGTAACCTTTTTAAGTCTTTTCCCGTCTAATGTATAAAAGGATAATACCTCTACTTATTGAGGGATTTTTTTATATTTGTCCTTTCATCCTTAAAACCAATTCAATTATGAAAAAACTCGTGGTTATAGACTGCTGTATGAGAGCAGAATCCCGCACAAAACAAATACTAAACCATGTAGTAGAGGCTCTTTCATTGCGTTATGATGTGGAACATATAGATGTGGCATCACTAGGACTTAAGGCTGTAGATAGTGTGGTGCTGGATGAGCGTGCATCGGGTTATGTGCCAGAGGAGATAGTCTCTATGGCTCGCCGCATAGCAAATGCTCATCGTATAGTCATTGCGGCTCCGTTTTGGGATATGAGTTTTCCTGCGGCACTTAAAGTGTTTTTTGAAAATATGTCGCTATTTAATATCACATTTGCTGATGATGGAGAAAAATGTGTAGGTCTATGCTCTTGCGAACGTGTACTTTATATAACTACCCGAGGCATGAACATACATACGGGAGATGATATAGAGCAAGGCACTCCATATATCAAGGCTTTGAGTCGCCTATGGGGAATGGGAGATGTGATGTGTGTTTCTGCTCAAAATTTGGATTATAGTACCGATGATGAAATAAAAGAAAAAATCAAACGTGCTATAGACGAAGCCTTGACTATATGTAAAGATTTTTAGAAAATCATATATGTGGTAAATAATGAGATATTTTATAGTATTAGTTTCTTGCCTTTTATTATCCTGTAACCATACTTATACAGATTATAGCGATAAAGACATGTGGTATGCAGCAGGAGGAGAAAACCCTACCGATGTGTTTTATATCACTCCTACCTGCACATGGAGTAAAAAAGATAGTAATGGGGTAGTGCGTTATAATATGGATGTGAATGATTCTGCACAGAGAGCTCGTACACATGCTCCTTCAGAATTGGCTCGTCATGCTCTATCACAGCATAGTAATTTCTACTGTCCATATTATGCACAGGTGTCTATGGATTCGTGGGGGGAGAGTGATGCTGCAATGGTAGAGCAGAGGTATGAGATAGCTCGTGAGGAAATAATAAACGCATTTGATTACTACATAAAACATATGAACGATGGGCGTCCTTTTATCCTAGCAGGTCACAGCCAAGGCGGAGCAATGGTCATAGAACTGCTTAAAAATTATATGAGTGATGAGGTATATAAAAAGATGATAGCGGCATATGTCATAGGTTATCCAGTAAATAGCCAAGACCTTGAATGTAAGTATATAGTTCCAGCCACTTCTAGTGATGATATTGGGGTAGTGGTGGCGTATAACAGCACAGCATCATTGGATGCAGCCAGTCCTATCTTTAATGGCAATAAATTATGTATAAATCCAGTGTCTTGGTCTTATGATACTCTTTCTGTCATATCACATATAAATGATACTGTAAAACTGGATACTACACATCATACACTCATAGTAAAAGGAGCCGATGTAGATGCTTATTATGTCCCATCGGCTAGTTTTATCATTCCACGAGGAAATCTTCACATAGCCGAATATGACCTCTATATAAAAGAACTCCAATCAAATACTCTATCTCGTATAAATAGTTATATAAAGAATGAATAGATATGTTGTTTTATGTGCCATTGTGAGTGTTTTCATGATGGTCTCATGTGTGCCATATCGTTTTATCAAGTACGGTAGTGAGAATATAGATGATAACGAAATTGGCGTGTTTGATGTGGATACCATTCATAGGAGTGATACTCCATTTATATTCCCAGAAAAACCACAGGGAGACCGTGTACTTGATACTATGAAAATCCCATATGGAAAAGGACGCAAAATGTCTTTGACTAGTGGTATGGATACTATAAATGTATCACAAGCCATAGTAGTAGTGCAGAATGACAGTATCATATATGAAAACTACCAAGGTTGGTTGGGGCGAGATACGAGGTCGGTAATTTTTTCTGTGAGTAAGACCATCACTTCGCTTCTATGTGGTATAGCTATAGACGAAGGTTATATAAAAAGTGTCCAAGACCCTGTTACAGACTATATTCCAGAACTGGTAAAGAAAGACACTATGTTCCGTTATCTTACCATAGAACATCTTTTGGATATGCGTGCGGGGCTTAAATTCAGTGAAAATTATAAAGCCAATCCGTTTACAGGTATGGCACGCCTTTACTATGGTCGCAATGTTATGAAACAGATAGCAAATGTCAAATTCAGTGATAAACCCGATGAAACGTTTGATTATAATAGTATGACAACAGCTATACTGGGAGAGGTAATAGAACGAGCTACCGGTAAATCATATGCTGCATATCTTTCAGAAAAAGTGTGGAAACCGCTGGGAATGGAAATAGATGCTGTGGTGTGTCTTGATGACCCACATCATCGCCGAGCTAAATCATATGCAGGAATTGCTACATGTGTGAGAGATTTGGCCAAAATAGGTCAGTTGTATCTGGATAAAGGTGTATGGCAGGGACAGCAGGTGGTTGACAGTGCGTGGGTGAAGCGTAGTTTTTCTATAAGTGATGCGATGGAGAACAACCGTTACTCATATAGCTGGAGATGCCAAGTGTACACGATAGGAAATAAAGACGGCGGAGCTTATCACACAGACTCTCTTTCTGCCGTAAAACGATGTGAAGAACTGAACTACCCTCTATCACAAGTAAAAATAGTTCATAATGATAAAGGATATAAAGCAGAATATTATACCGATAGGTTTTATGCACTGGGAGTAAGAGGACAGGTCGTGTATGTTAATCCTAATAAAAGAATAGTTGCTGTCTTTATAGGTGAAGACCGCATAGGAGATTACAATAATACGTTTGATTATATGGCATCGATGCTTTAGAAGGCTATACAGTCAATAAAAGCCCGCCCCTTTGGGGGCGGGCTTTTATTGACGATAAGATTTGGGTTATAAAATGAAAGTGAGATGTTGTGTTACTTTTCTTCTGTTTTTCTTAATTCTTCTATGTTTTGCAGTACTTCGTCTATTCTGCTCACTTGACGATAGTATAATCTAGTGCCTATCACTCCGCCTATCACGGCACCCACCAGACATCCAGTAGCTAGACTCATAGCTATTTCGTTATTCATCATATAACATTCATAGCACATCCAACCTATCCATACTATCATACAAGGTATAGCGTATCTTCTCCAAGTGGCATAACGCTGTTTAAGACGTGATAATTCGTATGCCATGGAGAGAAGGTCTAGCATACCTGTGTTCAGTTTGAATATATTGCGGTGGTATATTATAGATGCTATCACAGCACCTAAAAGTCCTATGGAGGTAACTGTCATAAAGGCTGCCGAAAATCCAAAGTGAGAGAATATGAACTGGAAATTTATCAAGGCAAATGCTCCTAGTACGACCTCCATACGTCCATAACGACTCAAGTGTGATATGTTTTTCTGCATGCCTTTCTTTATGTGATTGCGACTGATGATGTTTTCCTTGTCAAGGCGTTCGCGTAATAGTTTGAGTTCGCGTTTCATTTCGGCTAGTTCTGCCAATTCTTCTTTTCTTTCCATTGTTTTAGAATTTTTATTGTTGGGACATTTTTTTGAGTTGTTCTTTTATGCGTAGTAGTCGTACCGATACGTTTTTGACACTTATGCCTACTATGCTGGCTATCTCTTGATAGCTCATGTCTTCCAGCCAAAGTAGTATTATCGCCCTGTCAAACGGAGCCAATAGTTTGATGCGTTCACGCAATTGTCTTATCTGGCGGGTGTTGTTGTCATTGTCCTCCCATAGGTTCATTTCCATAGAAAGAGGAAGGGTGGAAGAGTTTCTTTTCTTTTTGCGTTCGTTGGAAATGCAAGTGTTAAGTGCAACACGATATACCCAAGTACTTAAGGAACTTTCGCCTTTGAATTTTTCAAATCCCCGCCATAGATTTATGAGTGTTTCTTGGAACATGTCTGCAACCTGGTCGGCGTCATTGGAAAACATATAGCATACGGTGTAGATGCTGCTCTTGTTCTGTTTTACCAAGTGTGTGAATTCTTTTTCTGAATATTTCATTTTGTGTGAGTAATCTTTTTGCACATTAGACGCATGAAACTAAAAAAAACTACATTTCTCTATAAAAAATATGCATAAAAAAAACAAAACCCCTCTTAATTAATACGCACGACGAGGGGTTTTGAAAAAAAACTACAATTATGAAAAAAATTAAAGTTATTTACTGCGAGGGTGAACGATTATTTCAAGGTCATCCATCATTTTGCCTGTTGTCTCGCGGGCTTTTTCTATGCTTTCGCTGCGTGATAGAAGCACAGCTAGACGGCGGTGTCCTACTACCTCTGGTTTGCCAAATATACGCATCTGTGTGTCTGGATAAGCCAAAACATTTTCTAGACCTCCAAATTCTACCTGGTCACTATCTCCCTCAACAACCACAGCACGTGAAGCCGAAGGACCATGGAATGCTATGTTTGGTATGGGAAGACCTAGTACGGCACGAACATGAAGAGCAAACTGTGAAAGGTCCTGTGATATCATAGTTACCATACCAGTGTCGTGTGGACGAGGAGATACTTCGCTGAAGATAACATCGTCTCCTTTTATGAATAGCTCTACGCCAAATATGCCACGACCACCTAGAGCATCGGTTACCTTGCGAGCTATATCCTGTGCTTTTGCAAGAGCCGATGGTGTCATAGGCTGTGGCTGCCAAGATTCGCGGTAGTCTCCGTCTTTCTGGTAGTGCCCTATAGGGTTAAGGAATGAAGTACCTCCTATATGACGTACTGTAAGCTGTGTTATCTCATAATCAAAATCTACAAATCCTTCTACTATCACACGTCCAGCACCTGCACGACCTCCTTCCTGTGAATATGTCCAAGCGTGGTCTATATCTGCTTCACATTTAATGGTAGATTGCCCATGCCCCGAAGAACTCATTACGGGTTTTACCACACATGGTATGCCTATCTCTTTTACCGCTGCATCAAATTCCTCACGAGTAGATGCAAAACGATAAGGTGATGTAGGTAATCCTAACTCCTCGGCAGCTAGACGACGTATTCCTTCGCGGTTCATGGTAAGACGTGTGGCATGAGCTGTAGGAATGACATTAAAACCGTCTTTTTCCAGTTTTTCCAGCCTATCGGTAGCTATGGCTTCAATTTCTGGAATGATATAGTCTGGTTTTTCTGCACGTATGATTTCTTCTAGACGGTCTCCATCTAGCATAGAGAGTACATAGCTACGGTGTGCTACCTGCATAGCAGGAGCATTTGGATATTTGTCTAGTGCTACTACTTCTACACCCATACGTTGTAGTTCTATGGTTACTTCTTTTCCTAGCTCGCCGCTACCACATAGTATAGCTTTTTTACCTACTGGAGAGAGCGGAGTACCTAATTTTGCCATAATGTATATTGTGTGTTTAATAATGGTTAATAGTTTGTTCCTATGGGCAACAAATATACGCAATAAAACCATAATGTGCAATAACAGGCATTGTCTATGAAAAGAAAAAGCCCGCCCTCTTTTGTGGAGGGCGGGCGGTATAGTTCATATACCTATACAGTCATTAGGAGGGTTATGTGGGGGATAATTATTTAAAGTATCTTTTATATAGACCTTCAAATCCTTTACCGTGACGAGCTTCGTCTTTGGCCATTTCGTGTACTGTGTCGTGTACAGCATCCCAGTTTACTTGTTTGGCACGGGCAGCTATACGCATCTTGTCTGCACAAGCACCGCTTTCGGCATTCATGCGTTTTTCAAGGTTTGTTTTGGTGTCCCATACCACATCACCTAGTAGTTCTGCAAATTTAGCGGCGTGTTCTGCTTCTTCCCAAGCATAGCGTTTGAATGCTTCTGCTATCTCTGGGTAGCCTTCGCGGTCTGCCTGACGGCTCATAGCCAGATACATACCTACTTCTGTGCACTCTCCCATAAAGTGAGCGTTAAGGTCTTTTATCATTTCTGGGTCTGTGTCTTTGGCAACGCCTATAACGTGTTCTGTAACAAATGATAGGTTTTCACTTTCAACTAGTTCGTTGAATTTGTCGGCAGGAACGCGACATTGTGGGCATTTTTCTGGAGCTGCATCACCTTCGTGAACGTATCCACATACAGAGCAAATAAATTTTTTCATCTTGGTCGTATTTTATATGTTTATAAATGTTTTTGTTTCTACACCACAAATGTAAGGCAAATAAATTCTAATCAATCATAACAAAATAATAAAAAACACTAGCACTATAAATAAAATCTATGATGGGTGTTTTGGAAGAGTTTAACATTTAATTTGTAATGCTGGAGAGTATATTTATGAATAATTTAGTGTGTAGATATAAGACTTATTGCGTACTTTTGCCAAATATCTGAAAATAAAAGAACCAAGTGAACGATAAAATTCATATTTTTGCACCTATGTTAGAAAGAGCGTATAAAATATTGACTATAGTAGCTGTGATAGCACTTTTCACGGCGTGTAAATCTTATAATGTCTTGCGTGACGGTACTCCAGAGGAGAAATTTGAACACGCCAAGACTCTTTTTGAAAAAGAAGAATATGTTAAGGTAGCCAAGATAATGGAACCTATCTATGTGCGTTTCCGCCAAACTACCAACGCCGAAATGGCAGACTGGATGGTTTCATATTCTTTTTATCGTATGGGTAACTATGATTTGGCGTCTTACTTGCTTAATAACTTTGCTCGTGAGTATCCATCTAGTCCTAGAGCAGAAGAAGCTGTGTTCCTTGCCGCCGAATCATCATATAAGATATCTCCAGAATACTATCTAGACCCTACTCATACAGAAAAGGCAGTGACTGTCTTGCAGCGTTATATAGACACATACCCAGATGGTAGATTTATAGAACAGGCAGACAAAATGGTGCGTGAGCTTAACTATAAACTGGAACGTAAGGCTTACGAGATAGCATATAACTACTATCGTCTAGAAGAATATCATGCTGCGATAGTGGCCTTCAGCGGAGTGCTGGACGATATGCCTTCTACTTCTTTCCGTGAAAAGATAATGTACTATCGTCTTAAATCGGCATATATATATGCTCGTGAGAGTGTAGCCGATAAACAACTAGAACGTTATACCGATGCCATGACATATGCCCGTCTTTTCTCTCGTACATTCCCAAATAGCGAGTTTAAGGAGGATGTAGATAAAGTAACCGCCCTTATAGAAAGTGAAACTGCTAGCGTGGAAAAAGCGATGAGCAATCTGGGAAAAGACGCATCTGAAGTTTCCAAGAAGGAACTTAAAAAAGAATTGAAAAAAGAAAAGAAACAGAAATAAAATCTCACTTAAAAGATGGATTACAAAAAATCAAATGCCCCTCTTACCACTATCACTCGCAACATAAGCGAGATAGATGCACCTACAGAAAATATATATGAAGCTATAATGATAATAGCTCGCCGTGCTACACAGATAGGTGTGGATATGAAGAAAGAATTGGTGGAGAAATTAGATGAGTTTGCAGCCAATGCCGAAAATCTAGAAGAGGTTTTTGAAAACAAGGAACAGATAGAAGTGTCTCGTTTCTATGAAAAACTTCCAAAACCTACAGCAATAGCAGTACAGGAATGGATGGAAAACCGTATCTACTATCGCAACCCTCTCAAAGAAAGTGATGTAGAGACTCTAGAAAAATAAAAAGAGAAAAAAAAGAAAAAAAGGTTGCAGGAAATATAAATCTACACTATATTTGCAACCGATTTCAAGCCCTATGGTGTAATGGTAGCACATCAGATTCTGGATCTGCTTGTATTGGTTCGAACCCAGTTAGGGCTACAAAAACGCTCCTCTGAAAGAGGAGCGTTTTTTTATGTGGATATAGAAAAGATTTATAGGATTAAAGTTCTGTCCTATATTCTACTCATGTTTACAGAAAGAGAACTGCACAGGCTCTCTATCCTGTGGTCTATACTCTGAAGATGTCGGCAATAACGTGTATTGCTCTCTATTTTATTCATCACGACTATGCTTTCTGTGAGGTATTCCAGACTCTTGACTTGGTTGGAGCGAATGGCGTTCATCTGTCCTGCAACGGCACTGGCGGTTTCTTCGCTTACACCTTTTATAGATGCCGATAGAGTAGATGATGAACTATTCCCTACCTCTAGTCCTAGTTTTTCAAGTATCTTATTCAATTCCGGAGAAATCTCCTTAATCTTGTCGCGTGTCTTGTCTATCTGTGATTCTAGTTCTGGTGTAACCAAATCTTCCAGTTCCAATTTTCCTGCTAGGTAGTCGGCTACTTTTTCCTTAAAGGAATCAAATATGGGTTTTACGTGAGAGAGAATGACATCTTGTGCAAACCCGTTGATAACGGCATTACGCATCACTTCTTGGAAGTTCTGTGCAAAATCCCAAGTAGCCTCTTCGCCTTTTTCAAATGCTTCTATCCATGATTCTACCAAATCGTTGGCAGTGGAGCCTATCGTTTCCTCTATGAGTTCTTCTTGTGATTTTTTCCAGTCCTCTTGTGCACGGGCAATGGAGAGAAGACTGTTATAGTAGCTCATGTACTGGTCATAATGTTCGTTGGAGGATGCCATAAGAGGGTTGTCGCCTACACTCTCTAGCCAGTCCAAATCCCCAGCATTGTTTTTAAGTTTAAGCAGTGCATCTAGAAAATCTCTTTCGGTGCGTTTATATCCGCTGGAATATCTGCCTTCTAGCTTTTCTTCAGCTTCTCTTATGGCACGCTCAATATCTGATAGGACTTCTTTTTTGGAAGCAAGTCCTGTGTTTTTGGCGGCTTCTAGCTGTTTATATTTTTCACTAGTGATAGCCTTTTCATCGGCTAGACGAGTGGCTGTTGCCATAGCAAGTTCGGTTTCAGCACTCAGTTGGGCATAGAGAGCTTTTTCCATTTCTCGGCGGTATTTTTTCTCTTCTTCACGACGGCGGCGGAAGATACCTATTATCCCACCTACCACACCGCTGGCAGCACCGATTCCTCCCAATATGCCTCCCAATAGTCCTAGCCCTTTGCCTCCCGATGTGTTATTTCCATTTACAGTGCTTGCATCTGCTCCTGTAGCAGGAATGGCATTGGCTACGCTAGTGCCTATGTTGTTGCTTTCGCTTGCTATGTTGAGTGCGGTGTCAATAGGTTTAATGTTTTTTATGCTTTCACTTATCTGTGATAAGGACTCTATCATGTGTATGCTAGAGCTGCTTATCTCGCCAATTATGTTGCTTACCTGATAAAAACTATCACCCAATCCAGCCAAACTATGTGATAGTAGGTTTATGTTTTTTATGATATCATTTATTTCTTTTTCTTTTATTTCTATGTTTTTGGACATCTTTCTCTACTAGGTTTGGTTAATAATATAATCAAATATAGTCAAAAAGGAAATAAAAGTCAAGTCTCTCTTCACAAAAATTTAACCAGACCATAGGATAGTATTTCACATACAATGTCTATCTTTGGCACATCATAGAAAATATAGGGCTATATGTATGCCTGATTTTTAAGTTGTGAATATCTGGAAATGTTTTTATATGTCGTGTATTGTGCTGCTGTGGGCGGTAGGTTCTCTATATGCTCATGATGTGGTGGATACATTGGGATATTATGTGAGTGAGCAGGGAGATACTATAAAGTATCAGTATGCCCCACAAGAGCAGACCTCCCCTGCCGATAGCTCCAAGAAAACAGGACTAATGAATTTTATAGAGGGGGCTTCGCGATTCTTTATGCCAGATACATCCCGCCATAAAAAAATTACCTACCTAGTAATACCAGAATTTTCATATTCAGATAGAAGTGGTATAGGTATAGGTGGTAGTGCCCGTATGTATATACGTAATTTCAAACCTCTTCCTACAGGAGAGAGTAGGCGTCTTTCATATATAGATGCTTCTGTGGACTTTTCGTTTAATGGGGATATGAGTTTTTCTATCTCTCCAGAATTTTATATGAAAGAGGACAAATTGCTCTTGAGAGGGTATGTGGGGTATGGACATTATCCTAGTTCGTTCTGGGGAGTGGGGCCTTATACTGTAGATGAAGATGAAGAACAGTATGATAAAAACAATCTTAAAATAAGAGCCGTATTATATAAACGCATATTTCATCATATGTATGCTGGTATAGGTTATCATTTTTATGATTATTCTGTGGGGGATGTAGAGGAAGGTGGACTTTTATATAGCGGAACGATACTTGGTTCACAAGGATATACGGTATCTGGACTTTCGGCACATTTTATGTATGACACTAGAGACTATCAGTTTGTGCCGATGAGTGGACTCTATGTTCAGGCAGACGGATACTACAATTTCCAAGCAACTGGTAGCACTACCAATTTCTCCAAACACAATATAGACATACGTTATTATCTGCCTGTAGGGGGTAGTTCAGTGCTGGCATTTGCGTGGTATTCACAGGTAACAATGGGAGATGTTCCTTTCCAAGAAATGGACGGTATCTCAAACGGTGTGCATTCGCGGGGTTATCCTACCAAACGTTTTATAGATAAGGACCTCGCCTCTCTGCAAGCCGAGTACAGGTATTACATAGGTCGTTTTGGTTTTGCGGGATTTGCGTCGGCGGCAGGAGTAGGAGGTGATTTTCTTAAAGCTCTGTCAATGAATAAAATAACTGTGGGAGGAGGAATAAGATTTAAACTCTTTAGGGCACACCGTATGTACTTCCGTGCCGATGTAGGTGTGAGCCTAGATGGTGGGGCTCAGCTGTATCTAGGTATAGACGAATTGTTCTGATGAAAATTTCCTCGTCAGCAAAAACGCCGCCCGCAGGGCGGCGTTTTTGCTGACATGGCTAGTATGGATAAAAGATGAAAAATAAATTTTTATAATTGGTAGATAATGTCTAACTTTCAGCTTTAAAATACATAGGTCTGTCTATATAGGAAAAATATATGGAAACTATAGATATATCACTCATAGAATGGTCCAAGGCAGTAGTAGGATTGCTAGCTGGATTTTATTGGTTGTTTGCTCCTATGACATTGGGACTATCTGGTGTCCTGTGTGTTACAGAGACTATTTATGTGAGTACAGGAGCAGAAAAATGGCTTAAGACGACACATTTCTGGGGAAGGATATTTGCTGTGAATTGGGTGGCAACAGTAGGAGCTGGTCTTATGTTGCTATTTGCCATAGGTATGTATTGGGCAAACTTTGCGTGGTGGACAGCCGATGTGTTGAGTGTCCCGCTAATGCTGTGTGCGGTAGTAGTTTTCTTCCTCCAGAGTGCTTTTATAGCTGTGATGTATCTGGGGTGGAATAGAGGAAAAGTATTCCATCTGCTATCTACATATCTGTCATTGGGAGGAGCACTTATAACTCTACTATGTCTATCATCTGTCATATCGTGGATGCAGAACCCAGTTGGGATGACTTTTAATCCTACTACTGCAAGATGTGAGATAACAGATTTTTCTGCAATGCTTTTTTCTGAAGGCACGTTTTATAATTTTCATCATATAGCATCGGTGTCATTCATGATGGCGGGAATACTGGTTATAGCTGTGGGGAGTTGTTTCTTCTGGTATGGGCGTTATCGTGAACAAGCCACAGATAGTATAAAGATAGGAGCGGTGATAGCTCTTATGGCTATGATAGGAGTAGTGTTTACCGGTGTGCAAAACATAGAATATGTTCACTCTACCCAAAATGTCAAGTGGGCTGCCACACATCGTGCTAGACTGGATGCCGATACTACTAGACTGGCCAACCTAGATGTCCAGCATTGGGTAGAGGGAGACTCTATAAATGGAAATCTTTCTGTCTATGAAAAAATAAAACGAGGTCGGGAGGCACATCGTACTCTATATACCCTCAACGACACCGAAAAAGGAACTCTAGCACATGAGATAGCTCTCCGCAAATTCTATGACCCTGTATGGATAAAAGATTACTTCTCATATTTCGGATATGGGTATTTCTATAATCCAGACTCTAGTGTGATGGAAGAAAATGCTAGATATATGTTGCCAGACTCTACTCTTGTGGGAGGAGCATTCAGTGTGATGAAATGTTCGGGGATATATTTGTTTATGATTATAGTATTGGCATTGGTTCTATCATTTGTGAGGAGGTATGAGGGTAAAAAGTGGTTCAGTACTCTTTCAATGATAGCTCTAGTGGTGGTATATCTATCTTCCTATGCTGGGTGGATAGTTTCAGAAGTAGGTCATCATCCTTGGTTGGTTAATGACCTTATGCCTATGCATGCAGCTGTCTCCTCTATGCCTGTTATGGCTGTGCAATTGGAATTTGTGGCGATAGGTCTGTTTTTGGTGTTTTTGATGGTGATAGAGATAAAGGTCATAAGCAATATAGTAAAAAAAGGATTTAATTAGGGAAAATAGGTATGGAACACGAATTCTCAAATCTTTTTCTCCAGAAGTACTGGTGGGTAGTGCTATCACTTCTTACGGGTGTAATGGTACAGATGCTCTATATCTTTGGTGGGCAAATCCTCTCTCACCAAGTGGGGAAAAGTAAGATAGAAAGGGAGATGACCATAAGTGTATTGGGACATAAATGGGGGCTGACGATAGCTTCCATAGCCACATGAGTGGCAGTGGTATGGGCTGTTTTTCCTTTGCTGTATGCGGTAACGTTTTCTGGTGCTTATGCCGTATGGACACTTATCCTTATGTCATATGTTGTAACTATATGTGCCTATGAATACCGTAACAAGTCTGCTTTTATGGAGACTGGAGGAGGTCTTTATACCAAAATCCTTTCTATGTGTGGATTGAATGCTTCGCTACTGCTGGGAATAATGCTTTCTACTTTTTTTACTGGTAACCCCTATGCCATAGATGTACACCCTCAAAGTGGGCTGGTACAACCTCAATGGATGGGTATCATGGGAGGACTAGAATTGTTTCTAGATATGAGTGTATATACATCTTATATCAATTTCTCATTGGGGCTAGCATTTGTATTTCTTTCTGTGGTAATGGGAGCCTTGTATTTTAAGTACCGTATAGAAAACGAAGACGTGGAACGCCGTGCTACCAAGGTAGTGCGTAACAATATGCCGTTTTTTATCCTTTTCTTTCTGTTTTTCATAGTAAACATATGGGTTCGCCCCGGTTATGAGTATTCTGCCGAGGGGTATATCACACTAGTCCCACACAAATATCTGCTCAATATGTATGAAATGCCACTGGTAGGATGTATGTGTATAGTGGGATTTATACTAATGATGTGGGGAATGATAAAAGGATGCAGGATAAATGACTGCAATGGATTTTATTACGCAGCAGCAGGATGTATATCTACCATATGGGGGCTTATGTGCAGTGTAGGGCTTAATAATACTTCTTTTTACCCTGCATCTGGATGGTGGATACAGAATTCACTGACGATAGAAAATAGTTCTACTGGAGGATATAGTATGACGGTGATGTTCTATATATCACTATTATTGCCATTGGTACTAGGGTGCGTGTTGTATGTGTGGAAAACTATGGATAGCCGTCGTATAAATAAAGATACAGCCTCAAATCATAAATAAATAACAGATGAAACTTATATTTCTAGGTACAGGTACATCACAGGGTGTGCCAATGATAGGTAGCACTAGAGCTGTTTCTTTTTCTAGTGATAAGAGAGATAAGAGATTGCGTACATCTGCTATGGTTGTAACAGATGAAGGTAAAAATATATTGATAGACTGTGGGCCAGACTTCCGTTATCAAATGCTAAGAGCTGGTGTAGATGATATAGATGCTATACTGTTCACTCACGCCCACGCAGACCATACAGCTGGTATAGATGATATACGCCCTATATGCTACCTTAAAAACAAGGACATAGATATATATGCTCGTGGTGAAGTTTTGGACGCATTGAAGGGTAGGTTTGCATATATATTTGAAACGGGGGAGAACAGGTATCCGGGTGCTCCTAGCGTGCGTTCACATGAGATATGAGATAGTGAATTTGCGGTTGCGGGGGAAAAGATTATACCCATAAGAGCCTCTCACGGATGGAGTGATGTATTGGGTTTCAGGATAGGTAAGGCTGCATATCTTACAGATGTCAAAACTATCTATGAGGATAGCTATAAATTGCTGGAGGGGATAGATACGTTGGTCGTCAATTGTCTAAGGCTTACAGACCCACATCCTACACATATGATACTGCCCGAGGCTCTGGAGGTGGTAAAGCGTATAAACCCTCGCCGTACATACTTTACCCATATAAGCGAAACGATGGGCTTTCACGCCACAGCCCAATCCTGTATGCCTAGTGGAGTATTTTTGGCTTATGATACATTGGAAATAGATATATAGATATATGAAAGATAGAATAACTACACCAGATGAAGAGATACTCTCTACACTCAACGATATGTGTCCTGCCACACTTATGGAAACGTTGAATATAAAATATACAGCGGTAGGAGAAAAGAGCCTTACCTGTGAGATGGTGGTAGGTGACCAGATGATGCGTCCCGGTGGTATCCTGCATGGTGGAGCTACGATGGCTCTTATAGAGACTGTGGGTTCGTCTGCATCGTGCCTTTATATGGATGCAGAAACCGAAGTAGTGCTAGGGATAGACGTAAGTGCCAATCACATAAGTACAGGTCGTAAGGGTGATGTGCTATCGGCTACCGCTACTGCTATACACATAGGTCGTACCACACAGATATGGGACGTTGAGGTTGTAAACCAGAAAGGTCGTCTTATCTCCAAAGGCAAGGTTACCAATATAGTACTGCCCAAAGAAGTTATCTCTCCCAAAAACGCCTAATGCCTATTCCTAAATATGAGTATAGATTTTGAATCACTTGTAACGACACTAGAGGGAGGTGGACACCCATTTGTTCTGTATCGTTATCCTGCCGAATCCCATATACATGTGATAATAGATAGTTCCAAACAGTTGCGTGTGTTATCTGGAGATGGAACTGAAAGCGGTTTTGTATTTGCAGCATTTGATAGTAGTCTGCCTGCTGTAATCCTTCACCCCGATGTGCATACTACATTCCCTGTATCACAACTCCCAGATACATCTCTGGCAGATGAAGATAATGTTTCTCTATCTCACAAGACCGATGAACTGGTAGCAAAGGATAGTTATGTATCACTGGTGAGTGCTGCCATACGCGAGATAGAGGATAGCGATATAAAGAAAATAGTAACATCGCGTACTATGCGTGTGGACTATGACAGTATAGATATGGCTGCTGTATATGCCTCTATGTGTAGTACATATCCCGATGCGTTTGTTTATTATTTTTCCCACCCCAGCATAGGAAGATGGGCAGGAGCATCACCAGAACTGTTACTATTGCGTCGTGGAGAAGATATACATACTATGTCTTTGGCGGGGACACAGCCTTATGAGGGGGAGAAAATGTATCGTTGGAAAGAAAAGGAAGTGGAAGAGCAGGATATAGTTACGCGTTATATAAGAGATGTGCTATCTAGCTGTGGTGTAAAAGATATAAAAATCAAGGGCCCCGATAATCATCGTGCAGCAGGAGTGGTACATCTATGTAGTCATATATCTGGAACTATGAAAGAAGGTGTGGATATGAGAGATATTATAAAAAAACTTTCTCCTACGCCAGCCTTGTGTGGATACCCCAAAGACCTCTCTATGATGTTCATAAAGAAAAACGAATCGCACGATAGAATGTTCTATGGGGGTTATCTAGGAGAACTTAATATGGCTGGAAATGCCACCGCCGAACTCTATGTGAATATACGCTGCATGCAGCTGAGTGATAATCATTTGACGATGTATGCAGGGGGAGGCATTACCGCTCAAAGCTCTCCTAGCGATGAATGGGAAGAAACCTGTCATAAGATGAAGACAATCTCTAGGGTAGTGGCACCTTATATATATAAAGGATAGTGCCAAATGTAAAAAAAGAGAAAAAAACTTTAAACAGATATAAAAAAGATATATTTTTGGCTATTATAAACATATAAAACATAAATATCATGAGTACATCAACAGTGAAATTATATAATCTACCATTGCTTTCTACTCGTACAGCAATGTGTGTGGGACTCTTTACTTTATCCAATGTCCTTTTCCCACAACTAGTTCACCTTATTCCCAATGGAGGTTTTATCTTCCTGCCTATATACTTCTTTACTATCATAGCTGCATATAAATGTGGACTATCGGTAGGGCTTCTTACGGCATTATTATCTCCTGTGGTCAATCATTTGCTCTTTGGTATGCCAGCAGAAGGTATGCTAAATGTGATAATGATAAAGGGAGCGTTGGCAGCATTGGCAGCATCATATGTAGCACGTAAGACATCACAGGTGAGTATTATGGCTCTGCTAGCAGTGGTTGTTTTCTATCAGGTGGTAGGAAGTCTAGCCGAATGGGCTATTACATCATCATCTGCCGCTGCATTGCAAGACTTGCGTATGGGAGTAGTAGGTATGGCTCTCCAAGTGCTAGGAGGTTATGCTTTCTTGAGATATGTGGCTCGTAAGTAAAGAAAGATGGCTTATACGTTTGAAGAGGTAAAGACTCGTCTTAAAGAGATAGAGATAGACGAGGAATTTGATATGATAGTCGCTATAGCCTGTGGTGGGATAGTCCCAGCGGGAATGTTGAGCGAAAAACTATCATTGCCGGTAAAGTTACTGCATATATCATTGCGTGACCCTTCCAATCGCCCTATGTATGATGCTCCTCGTCTGGTGAGTGATATAAATTTTGACGTGGAGGGCAAACGAATACTGCTGGTGGAGGACCGTATTAAAACTGGTGCTACTGTGCGTTATGCGGTGGATATATTAAAGGAGAAGAAAGCCGCCCTTATCAAGACATTTGCTGTCAATGGAGAGGCAGACTACAGTCTTTATAATTGCGAATGTTTTCCTTTCCCATGGAAACTTAATGTGATTAAAAAATAAACTTAAAACATAAATATATGGAAAGAAGAGATTTTCTTAAAACGACTCTTTTAGGTACATTGGCGGGAGTGCTGGGTAGTTCTGCTACACATAGTGTAGAGGGTGAAACCATCACTGGCGTCATCCAAAAGAAACCTCTGGTAGCTGTTATGGGTGGTACACCAGTGGAGATGCTCAACAAAGCACTAGAGGCTCTAGGAGGCATAGAAAAATACATCAAAAAAGGTCAGAAGGTGGTCATAAAACCAAATATCGCTTGGGATAAGACGCCAGAAGAAGCCGCCAATACCAACCCTTCACTAGTGGCCGAAGTGGTAAAAAAATGTCTAGCTGCTGGTGCAGCACAGGTGGTGGTATTTGACCATACATGTGATAATTGGAAGGCGACATATGTACGCAGCGGTATAGAAGAGGCTGCTCGTAAGGCGGGTGCCAAAGTCGTAGCTGCCGACCTAGAATCCTACTATGAAGAAGTAACACTGCCCCGTGCCGTAAAACTCAAAAAGACCAAAATCCATAAAGAACTCATAGACTGTGATGTATGGATAAATATGCCTATCCTTAAAAATCACGGAGGTGCCAAAATGTCTGTCTCTATGAAGAACTATATGGGTATAGTCTATGACCGTGAGTACTTCCATTCCAATGACCTCCAGCAATGTATAGCCGATGTATGTACATGGGAGAAACGTCCTGTACTCAATATAGTGGACGCATATCGTATCATGTTCCAGAATGGCCCTCGTGGTAAGAGTGCAGGCGATACAGCTCTTATCAAGTCTCTTATCATCTCTCCCGATATAGTAGCTGCCGATACTGCTGCCATAAGCCTCTTTAATCAAGTGAAATCCATGACAATAGACCAAGTAGGTCATATAGGAAAAGGCGAAGCATTGGGAATAGGTACTACAGACCTTAAAAATATGGATGTAAAACAGCTGAAAATATAAATATTTGACTTTCAGTAGTGTTAAATTTTACCTTATTGGAAAAAAATCGCATATAATAGAAAAAAAACATTGTATTTTTTTTCTTTTGTAAAAAATATAAATATATTTGTGTGTTCGTTTTGAGTATATGCACACAACTGAAGTATTTACAGAAAACAACAAGAGAAAATAATATATTATTAACCGTAAATTCATCTTATTTGACATGAAAGAGTTACTTGATTCAATTAAGGCAGACATCGCAGCATTTGTAAAAGACGCTGACGCTCACGTAGAAAAAGGCAACAAAGCCGCTGGTACTCGTGCTCGTAAGGTTTCTTTGGAACTTACTAAAAAGTTCAAAGAATTCCGCAAACAGTCTATCGAAGCTGCGAAATAATAAAGCACAGCTCATTACAAATGATAAAAAAGAGGAAAACCATAGGTTTTTCTCTTTTTTTTGTGATATAAAAAGTTTGCAAAAGTGATTAAATAATCGGATTTTTGTAGGCGATTTAAGCGAATGATTGAAAACGTTAAATTATGCCTAAAAATTCATTATCACACGAGGCCGAAGAAAAGATATTAAAAGCAGCACGTACGGTATTTATAAAAAAAGGATATAAAGGTGCCACTACTAGAGATATAGCCGCCGAGGCTGGTATTACTTCGCCTTTACTTAACTACTATTTCCGTAGTAAGGAAAATATATTCAGTATAGTCTATGAACGAGCATTTAATAGTCTGTATAGTAATGTGTATCATACTATATTGGGAGATGCTTCGCTATTTGAAAAGATACCTGCACTGGTAGATGGGCTCATGAAGGAGTTGGTAGAGAATCCAGATGTGCCTAGCTTTATATTTAACGAAGTAACACGTTCACCAGAAAAACTAGTGGAGCGTTTCCGTTCCAAGATACATCTGCTAGAGGCATACCGCGATTTCTCAAATAGCGTACATGCAGAAGTGGAAAAAGGCACTATACGCCCTGTGCGTCCTATAACGCTGCTTATAAATATACAGTCGTTGTGTATTTACCCATTTCTGGCAAGACCACTCATATGTGAGATATCAAATATCTCTATCCGTGAATATATGAAGATACTATCACGTCGTCGTGATGAGATAATAGAAATGATAGAAAAAGATATAAGGATATAATTGACTCGGCAATGACAAAATAGCCGCCCCGAAAGGGGCGGCTATTTTGTCATTGATGTTGCTATATGGCAGGATTACTACACATCATCATTATAGATTCTACATCTTTACGGTTTTCAGACATCAGTGTGAGGACGTCTCCACTTTGAATCTTGGTAGAGCCATTGGGTGCAAAGTATTTTCCATCTCTATATACTAGTATGACCATCACGCTGTGAGGTATGTTCATTTCTACTATCTTGGCTCCATCGGCTGTTGAACCTACATCTACACGCACTTCGGTCATTTCACTCTTGAAACTATCTGTTATCTCATAATCTAGTGGATGTGATGCCGCATCACTCTGTGGAAGTGCTAGTTCTAGTTTTTTGGACATGTAGGGTAGTAGTGTTCCCTGCACCAGTACAGATGCTATGGATATAAAGAATACTATGTTAAATATAGTCTCTGAATGAGGTACTCCTTCCACTAGTGCGTATGATGCAAAAACGATAGGTACGGCTCCTCTTAGACCTCCCCAAGATATGAAAATTTTGTCTTTGGTAGTGAAACGAGAAAAATACATCAATATAAACACCATCGCTGGACGAGCAATGACTATCATAAATATGGAAACAAGTACACCTACACCTATCACAGGAACTATATTGGATGGAGTAACTAGTAGTCCCAGCATGATGAACATTACTACCTGCATAAGCCAAGCAACACCATCGTGAAAACGTGTAAGGCTCTTTTTATGTACAAAACTATTGTTGCCAAGTATTACAGCTGCTATGTAAATGGCAAGGAATCCGTTGCCGCCTACTATATCGGTAGCCGAAAATGTAAGCATACTCATAGCCAGAGAAAGCACAGGGTATAGACCATCGGTATCTAGTTTTATGCGGTTTATAAGCCATAGCATTCCCCTTCCAAATAACCAACCACATAGTCCTCCTAGTGTTATAGAACGTACCAATATCCATATAGTGTCTAGAATAGAAACATCTGGACTCTTGATAAGGTAGATAAATGTAGTGGTCATAATGAAAGCCATAGGGTCGTTACTTCCACTCTCCAGCTCAAGTAGCGGACGCAAATTGTGTTTAAGTCCCATCTTGCGGCTACGGAAGATACCAAATACCGCAGCAGCATCGGTAGAGGAGACGATAGCTCCTAGTAACATGCTTTCATAAAACGAAAAACCTGTTACCCAGTAAACAAATCCTCCTACTATAAACACACTTAAAATGACACCTAGTGTAGATAGTATGACACCTTCTTTAATTATAGGACGAATGGTGGAAATTTTGGTTTCCAGACCACCCGAGAACATTATGAAAATAAGGGCTATGTTACCTAGTTGTTGTGCTATGTCGTAATTGTCAAATTCTATCCCCCCAAAACCGTCGCTACCGGCTAGAATACCAGTGAGCAGGAACAGCAGCAGAGATGGCATGCCAAAACGATAAGACGCTTTGCTTATCACTATGCCACTTACAAGCATTATAGATATAAAAAACAATAGTTCAGACATGGTGATTGATTGTATTTATGTGTTTTAGAATGGGTTATTGATAAATATGAAATAAAGTGTCTGTATGGGAACAAAAATAGCAAATTTTTTTATAGAAGGGAGGTAATTTTGTGTAAAATGATGTGTGTAAAAATAGTTTTTTTGCTATATTGCACCTTTGGTAGAAGAAAGGGGATTTTGCTCCTAGAAATACATATAAGAGTATGTTAATTATAAGATTGGCTCTTAAAATCATAAATGCCGTATGTGCATTGCTTCTCGCCTTGGCTTTTGTCTCGGTGTATATATATCCTGCCTTTATTCCATATGTAAATGCCATAGGGCTGTTGTTGCCTGTACTTTTGGTAATAAATGTGTTTTTTATAGTGTTGTGGATACTATGTAAGGATATGTATTTTTTGTATTCGGTATTTGCTATTCTGGTAGGTTGGGGACAGTGGACAGGAGTATTTGCATTGGGAGAGGATAAGGATACGAGTGATAAGCCTACGTTGCGTCTTATGACATATAACGTGATGTCTTTCTATGGCGAAAGCGGTATTTCTGCCTCACAGGTTGCTACATCTGTAAATAATACTCTAGATGTCTATGCACCAGACGTAATATGCTTTCAAGAATACCGCAGCGTACCATCTATAGACCTTTCAGACTGGAAGTATAGTTATAGGGATAAAAATGTGGCTTTGTTTTCGCGATACCCTATCATAGGCAGAGGAACTCTTTCGTTTGATGATACGTTAAATAATGCCGTCTATGCCGATATTGAAATCCCAGACCATAAAACTATAAGAGTTTATTGTGTGCATCTGGAATCGCTTGAGATAAAAGCCCAAGAGGTGGAGGCTCTCTCTTCCTCCCAAGACCTATCCAGAGATGTGAAAGGACTATGGGGGAGACTTAATAGCGGATTTATAACACAAGGCAGCCAAGTGAAAAAAATACAAGAGAGTATAAACACCACACCATATCCTGTGATAGTGGCAGGAGATTTTAATAATACTCCTTTTTCATATTCATATCATAGTATATTGTCTGGAGGGATGAAAGACGCTTATCGCAGTGCAGGAACGGGTATAGGAGCTACGTTTAGAGATATAAAATATCCGTTGAGGATAGACCATATAATGGTAGATGGTGATAATTTTGGAGTGCAGTCGTGTGATGTTCTTAAAAAAGAAAAATCATCAGACCATTATCCTGTGTTTGCAGTATTTACGTTGAAATAAAAAATAGATATAATTATGGAAGAACTAGTACAACGTACCGATTTTGTTCCCAAGACGTGGAACGATATCAAGACAAATGACTCGTGGTCTATATTTAAAATTATGAGCGAGTTTGTTCAAGGGTTTGAAACGATGGCTCGTATAGGGCCTTGTGTGTCTATATTTGGTTCGGCACGTATAAAACCCGGAACACCTTATTACAAACTTACAGAACAGGTGGCTTACAGGCTTACCTCCCTAGGTTTTGGTGTCATTACTGGTGGAGGCCCCGGTATAATGGAAGCTGCCAATAAGGGAGCATATTTCGGTGGGGGAACATCGTGTGGTATGAATATAGAACTGCCTCACGAGCAGAACTCAAATCCCTTTATAGATAAAGACAAAAACATATACTTTGACCATTTCTTTGTGCGTAAAGTGATGTTTGTCAAATACTCACAAGCATTTGTCGTGATGCCGGGAGGATTTGGTACACTGGACGAACTTTTTGAAGCTATAACTCTCGTGCAGACCAAAAAATCTTCGCTTTACCCCATCATACTAGTCGGTGTGGATTATTGGAAAGGACTGGTAGAGTGGATAAAGGAAAAACTACTTGCAGAAGGTATGATTTCTCCTGAAGACATAGATCTATTACACCTAGTGGACTCCCCCGACGAAGTAGTAGAAGTAGTAAAAGAATTCTACAAGAAAAATAAATTTGAACCAAATTTCTAATCATTAGATATAAATTTAAAAATAGTAACTTTAATTTAATATAAGATGAAACAAGATATGATAGTTATTCTGGACTTGGGTAGTCATGAGAATACTGTTGTGGCACGTGCTATACGAGCATTGGGTGTGTATAGCGAGATATATCCCCACGATATCACGGTAGAAGAATTACGCTCTCTACCTAATGTCAAAGGTATCATCATAAACGGAGGTCCAAACCACGTTATAGATGGTGTGGAGATAGATGTAAATCACGATATCTACACTATGGGTATTCCTGTTATAGCAGCAGGACACGACAAAGCTCTATGTGAAGTGAAATTGCCCGAGTTTAAGGATGATATAGAGGCTATAAAAGAAGCTGTTAAATCATTTGTATTTGATGAGTGTAAAGCCGAAGCCAACTGGAATATGACCAATTTTGTCAATGACCAGATAGAACTTGTACGCCGTCAAGTGGGTGATAAGAAGGTTCTATTGGCTCTTTCGGGTGGTGTGGATAGTAGTGTGGTAGCTGCTCTGTTACTCAAAGCGATAGGTGATAATCTGGTGTGCGTACACGTAAACCATGGGCTTATGCGTAAGGGTGAGTCTGAAAACGTGGTAGAGGTATTCCGCAACCAACTCAACGCAAACCTTATCTATGTTGATGCTACAGAACGTTTTCTAGGTAAACTAGAAGGAGTAGCCGACCCAGAAGCCAAACGTAAAATCATAGGTGGAGAGTTCATTCGCGTATTTGAAGAAGAGGCTCGCAAACTGGACGGTATAGACTTCCTAGGACAGGGTACTATCTATCCAGATATAGTAGAAAGCGGTACCAAAACAGCCAAGATGGTAAAATCTCACCACAACGTTGGTGGTCTGCCAGAAGACCTTCAGTTTGAATTGGTTGAGCCGTTGAAACAACTCTTCAAGGACGAGGTGCGTGCTTGTGGAGTAGAGTTGGGATTGCCATATGAGATGGTATATCGTCAGCCATTCCCAGGACCCGGTCTAGGCGTAAGATGTCTGGGAGCTATCACCCGCGAACGTCTGGAAGCTGTCCGTGAAGCTGATGCGATACTTCGCGAAGAGTTTAAAATCGCAGGACTTGATAAAAAGGTATGGCAGTACTTTACTGTCGTTCCAGACTTCAAGTCGGTAGGGGTGCGTGATAATGCCCGTTCATATGAATATCCTGTTATCATTCGTGCGGTCAATACGGTAGATGCTATGACGGCAACCATTGAGCAGGTGGACTGGGCGGTGCTTATGAAAATCACAGACCGCATATTGCGTGAAGTGAAGAACGTTAACCGCGTATGCTATGACATGTCTCCAAAACCATCGGCAACGATAGAGTGGGAATAATAAGTAAAAAATCTTTATGAATAAAATAAATTTCTAGTAGGATATATCCTGCTAGAAATTTATTTTATAAAAATTGTTTTTGATTAGTCAATGATATGTAATACGATGACTTATAAAGAGATTTATGATAATCTCGCTGCAGAGATTGAAATAATAAAGATAAAGAAAAATTATTTGTGGTCTAGGGAAATAAGTAAGTTTAAAAAGGAAAGGATATTTCCTGCGTGGAAGTGGTTACTCTGTACGCAACACAGCGAAACTAACAAGCGTTAGCGTTAGTACAGTACAAAGAGTAAAAAGAGAATTTAGTATTTAATTTGAATTTAGTTTGTAAGTTATTGCTCCTGGCGAAGCCGGGAGCAATAACTGTATTTATGAATATCACTTGATTAAATGAATATAAATAAATAACTTTGTGCATTAAAACATAGCACAATGAATATTTGGAACACAATATGTAAAGACATATTAGATAAGAAAACAAAGCAAGCAACCGAAAAGGAATATCAAGAACTTGTCTATACACACTTTCGTTATTTATTAGGTTGGCACTGCGAGCGTGTGGAAAACCAATATCAATTAAGAGTTGGTAGTACAGTAAACTATGTATATCCAGATATTGTATTTTTCAAGAACGACAATCCTTTGTTTGTTATTGAAATGAAAAAACCTAACCACACTCAAAATAAAGAGGAAATAGTACAACTTTTCTCATATATGAAATTACTACCAGTGCAATTTGGTATATATATGGGAGAACTTATAGAATTGTTTTATTATGAGTTTGGCAAAGAACCTGTAAGTGTATTAAAAATTGACTTCGTAGAAAACTCTAAAAATGGTAAAAACTTTATTGAACATTTCAAACAAGAAAATTTCAATACCGAACAACTTACTAATTTTTGCATTGCTCAAATAGCAAAACAAGAAAAGCAAAAAGAGATAAACGAGTTTATTAACGAACTTACAACAGAAAAAGGCAAGCAATTATTTATTGAATTGTTAAACACAAAATTGATAAACAATGGGTATAGTACTGAGGATATTGAAAAAATCACAAATGAAATAGAAATCAATATCATTCGTAAAAAACAATTACGAATACAACAACAGATACAAGATACTCCATTGACAAAACAACATACTATAACAAAAAATAAACATTTAGACCATACTCACTACAGACTTAATGGATATGGCAACTATGGTAAAGGTCGTTTAGCATTATCCATAGTACAGTTGTTTGTAAGAAATAACCCTCAACTTACATATTATGAAATTGTAAATGCAATTCCATTTGGTATAGAAAAGTATTCGGAAATACAAAAACGAAAAGAAAACTCAAATGACTTAACCAAAGACACTCGTTGGTTTGAAAATGATTTAATGACAAGTGCAGACGGCATAAGTTTTGCTTTTACAACACAAATTGGTTGTCATAATATTGGAGCAATTATAGATTTTGCCACTTCACAAGGATATACAGTAGAACCTATCAAATAACCACTTTGACACCAGTTCTTGACACCAGTAGCCATTCCAAAAGGCAAAATTTAGGGTTAAAGTATTGATAATAAAGTTAAAACATTCAGCAATAAATTAACATATCTAGTCGAGTGGGAGTAATAAAGATAGTCGCTTGACAATAAAAACGGCAGCCTGCGGCTGCCGTTTTTATTGTCGCTAAAAGCCCTGTAAAAACCCCAAATAAAACTATTCTTTACAGATATTTATACTTATCTTTGCATATTGGGTTTGGTGTAAATTATCCATAAGACAAGAGATATAAGTATATGAAAAACAAAGTGTTGCTTTTGGGTTTGCTCGTGATGATAGCCCTGTCTGATGCATACTCACAAAACATAAAAACATATAAAGCTCGTCGTGGAGACACGATGGAAAAAATAGCCGGAAAATATAAACTTTCGGTAGAGACATTGCGACATTATAATTCGGTGTATAAGGACACCCCGCTTAAAAAGGGTGATATCATCATTATCCCCGATAGTGATGTCATTCCATCCACTCCTGCGGTAGATACTCCATATAACACCCAGATGGTGGTAAAGGAAATAGACTTTACCGATGCAGAATTTATAGAGCATACCGTCCTTCCCAAAGAAACCAAATACGGCATATCTCGTCGATATTCTATTACACAGGATGACTTAACGCGTCTTAACCCTATACTTCAGACATTGGGATTGCAAGCAGGTATGGTGCTTAAAATACCTGTCCTCACTCAAGAGCAGAAAGAACAGTCCACACAAAACATAGCTGCCATAGAAAATATGCAGGGCGTGCAGACAACTTCTACATTTCATGTTGTACGTCCCAAAGAGACCAAATATGGCATATCCCGTCATTATGGTATCACAGAAGAACAGTTGTGTGCTATGAACCCTCATTTGAGGACAGAAATGCCACGTATAGGAGAGACATTGCGTATCCCTCACCCTATAGTGGTGGCAGAACCAGAAGTGAAAGATACGGTGGTGGTAAGTGATACCATAGTCATAGATACTATTCCTAGTGGTAAATATTCGCATATTCCAGTTGTGAATGTAGATGTGATATTGCCTTTTTATACAGACAAGATAGAGCAAATGGAGTCTCTCCCAGAAAAAGACCGCTTCCGTGAATCTCGTACAGCTCTTACGTTTTACAATGGAGTCCTGATGGCTCTCGATAGTCTGGGAAAAGACGGAATGAGAATCCAAGCAAGGGTTCACGATAGCCGTCGTGATATATCTACTGCCAGTGGCATAGTGTCATACAATGATTTTTCGCAGACAGATGTCGTGATAGGCCCACTTTTTGCCGAGGTGGCAGAATTTGTAGTGAAGAGTTTGGCTTCTTCATCGCCAGCACTTGTAGTCTCTCCACTGTCCCAACGTCATGACATAGCTTCATACCCACATCTGGTGCAGTCCACAGCTTCGTCATCTACAGCCAAAGAGACTATGGGTGATTATCTGGTGGAAAATCTCCCTTCCAAGACCAAAGTCATTCTTCTTACATCTGAAAAAACTACCGAAGATGACCAGTATCTCAAGGCTCGTCTGGTATCACGTGTGGGGGTTGGCAATGTGCTGGAAATGCCACTTACTACCGATAGCTGTGCTTATAGACTAATGGAAAAATTCACAGATGGTTATAATACAGTCGCAGCATCTACCATTAGTGCCGATGTAATGAACTCTCTCACAGAATCTATGGATATACCTGAAGGAGATTTGCCTCATGTTAAAATCTATGCCATAGGAGCCGATGCTCGTGGACGTCGTGCTATGCAGGCATTGAGTGGAAGCAAGGCAACAGCTATGACATTTATATATACAAGCAGTTATTATGAGGATAAATCACATGCTGGATATGATGATTTTGTAACGGCATATCGTGCGCGTTTTCATCAGGTTCCATCTCAATATGCGATACAAGGATTTGATGTGACATATGATATGCTGTCCCGTTATATAAAGGCTGTGGAAACGTCTTCTAGCGAGAGAGTGGGTGTTTATACTACGCAAGGAATAGCAGGACGTTATTATTATCGTATGCATAGCGGCGGAGGTTATGAAAATACTGCTCTATATATCCTGTCCTATAAAAAAAGCGAAGGCGAGAGTCTTTTGCAGTAATGACTTAAATACTACTACTGATGAACGCACTTAATATACTTACTACTCGTGATAAGTCTGTTGCCAAAAGACGTTTTTGGGCGTTTTTGGTATTTTGGTTTGTTATGAGTTACCTGCAAGGTGTCTTTTCTGGATTTAATGAAGACGAACCATATTATTATATCTATGCTCTTTATCCTGCTTGGGGATATTTTGACCATCCGCCTATGGTGGGTGTGTTTGTCAAGATGGGACTTGCTCTTTTGGGTAAGGATTTTGGCGTGAGGTTATTTGCGGCACTTTCATCTACTGTTTTCCTATGGGCGGCATGGAGAGTGCTGGAATACAAGGAAAAATGGCGTTATGTAAATGTCTATATCCTTCTGGCATTGTCTATCCCTATGGTTAATGTCTATGGTTTTATCCTAGTCCCAGATGCTCCTCTGCTGGTTTTTGCGGCACTGTTTCTCTATGTGTATAAGAGATTCCTTTACAGCCGTAGTGTGAGTAGAGCTGTGTTTATGGGGCTACTGGCAGCTGCGATGCTATATAGTAAATACCACGGAGCTTTACTTTTGCTATTGGTTATATTATCAAATTTGCAATTATTGCGTAATAAGTATTTTTATATAGCTCTACTGGTGGCTACGCTATGTTTTATGCCACATATAGTATGGCAGATAGAAAATGATTTTCCTTCGCTTAAATATCATCTTGTACAGCGTTCAGCCAAAGCATACCGTTTCTTATACACATGGGAATATCCTCTTAATCAGTTGGCGGTGCTGGGGCCATTCACATTGCCAATGATGCTCATAGCGGTCTTTAAGAGTAAGGCTCGTACCTCGCTATCTCGTACCATGAGGTTTATATTTTGGGGATTTTTGGGATTTTTCCTTCTCATGACATTTAAGGGACATGTAGAACCACACTGGACTATAGTTGCCGTAATACCGGGGATATATTTCTGTCATCCTTGGGCGGTGCAGAATGAGACTCGTGCTAGATTTTTCCTTTTCGGGACGCTGTTTGCTGCAGTGCTGCTATTGATAGCTCGTATATTGCTCCTAATACCTGGTCTTCCTACTCCTTATCACAACCAAGAGCAGTGGGGTGAAGCGATAGAACAGGTGGCAGGTGATAACCCTGTGGTATTCCGAGATAGTTATCAGAAGCCGTCTATGTACACATATCTTACAGACAATACTGCATGGACATATAATTCGCCTACTCGTCGTTCAAATCAGTTTGACTATCTTCCTATTATAGATAGCATAACGGGGAAAAAAGTCCTGTATCTAGGCTCTGGAAAAGAGGATTCAAGTATAGAGATATTATGCCCCGATGGAGATACTTTAAGAGGTAGATGGATTGAGAATTTCCATGTGGATAGTGTGAGAGTGGACTCACCTGTGAAATAAAGATGATAGAGATATCCAAAACCCAAAATATAGACGATGTGTTGTTTTTCACACTGCTCATAGCAGGTGTGGTGGTGGCTCTATTGCGTTATGTGTATCCCAGAAAGTTTAATAGAGATGTGTTGAGTCTATTCACACTGGGTGATACCCCTACCGATGAGCCTCATAGAGCCTCTAGAGGAGAAATGACATACGGCGTAATATCTTCTCTGCTGTATGTGTATGTGCTTTCTATAATTTTATACTTGTGGTGGTATAGAAACAGTGTAGGGTATAGTCCTATTTTCACAGATTGGCTGGTAGTTTTTGGTGTGGGGATAGCGTTACTCGTAATGAAATGGGCGGTAGATAAATTTCTCTTTTGGGTGTTTGAGGTGGAGGATATAGCACCGATGATAGGTGAACGTATCATAGCTATGCGTCTTTCTATTGTAGTGTGGGGAGGAGGATTGTTTTTTATGATGTGGTATGCAATGAAGGGATTTAATATGGTGATAAGTGATGTGTGGGTAGTGATATTGCTAGGAATAGGAGTGTTATTGTATTTACTTAAAATGGGTGAATTTTTAATGCGTGGTAAGGCTTACTTTTTTTTTTTTATTTTTTATCTTTGCACAATCCAAATTTGCCCTATAATTTTGGCGTGGATTTGGGTAAAAAACGTCCTAACAACCTAATCTATAACCATTTCTGTGCAAACAGATAAATTTATTTTTTTTGAAAAAATGAAGGTAAAAACAATCTTGGTCTCTCAACCATCGCCCAAAGCAGAGAGTTCACCATACCACGAACTCGCCCAAAAACAAAATGTAAAGGTGGATTTCTTCCCTTTTTCATATGTGGAGGGTATAGATGCTTCACTGGTGCGTAAACAGAAGATAGACCTTAAAAACTACTCGGCTGTTATATTTAACAGTAAGAATTCTGTGGACCATTACTTCCGCATAGCCGAAGAGATGCGATTCAAGGTGCCAGACGACATGAAGTATTTCTGCCAGACAGAAACAGTGGCATATTATCTCCAGAAGTATGTGGTTTATCGTAAACGCAAGATATACATTGGCGGTAAGACATTTGATGACCTGCTCAAAGTGATAAAAAAACACAAGACAGAAAATTTCCTAATGCCCACATCAGACACATTGCGTCCAGAGATATCGGCGGCTCTTGATGGATTGGGAGTAAATTGGGAACGTGTGGTCATGTATAATAACGTCAATTCAGATTTAAGCCCACTGGCCGATAAAAAATATGACGTAATGGTCTTCTTTACTCCAGCTGGTGTGAAGTCTTGGTATAATGCTTTTCCTGCATATAAACAGGAAGATACGCGTATAGCGGCCTTTGGCCTTTCTACTATAAAAGAAGCCGAGGCAGCAGGACTGGTGGTTGAGATAAAAGCTCCTACCCCCGAAATGCCATCAATGACCAAAGCTCTGGAAGAATACATCAAAGTAGCCAATAAATAAATATGGAACGCCGCCCGTAGGGCGGCGTTTTTTTTATGCCTTTACTATTTTTATCACTCTGCTGTAACGTGTGCCATTTACAACCCTTAAAAGATAAGTCCCCCGTGGGAGTTCTTTACCTATGATTACTATGCCTTGACTACTGTAAAGGTCTTGGTGGTAGAGCGGACGTCCTGCCATATCCATTACCTCTAGATATGCACGGTTATCTATCCCTCCCTCAAAACTATAATCCACATTGAGTAATCGGTCTTCATAAAAAGGATTTGGGTAGGCACGTACATAGGTCTCCATTAGTTGTGATAAGGAAGAGTCATCTATCTTTTCCAGTATTATATTTCTAGTAGCAGTATGTCCACTACGCATATCCACGTCCATACTTACACTATGATAACCATAGGCACTTACCTCTATCTCTCTTAAACCTTCTGTGGTGCTACCTGTGCGGAAGCTTCCGTCCATTTCACTATATGTACAGCTTTTATCATCGGTAAAACGTATAGAAGCGTTGAATATAGGCTCCCCGTGAACATCTGTTATAGTTCCTCTTATGTATGAGGCTTTTAGAAGGTGTGGACGTAAAATATGCAGTCCTGTGTTCATATCGGATACAAGTATTATCCCCGAAGGTAGATATGGGTATATTCCCCATGCTCCATCAAACTGACCCCTCGTCCCTCCTCGACACGTCTGGTATGAGGCTACTTCTATCATATTATCCTTCTGTGAAGCATCAAATATCTTGACGCCTTGGTTGTAGTAAGATGTGAAGATGTAATCTCCTACCACCATGGCATTGTGTGGGATAGACTCTTGGTAGTCGGCAGTGCGTACTTTTCCTAACGAACGAATGTTATGATGGTCGCTCACGTCATATGATGATATGTATGCACTTATTTTTTCGTCTGTGGTAAATAGTGTGCTGCCATCATCGGAAAGCCAAGCGTTATGGGTGGTTCTATTGGGGGTCTGGGCAGAATTTATCTCTAT
This sequence comes from Flavobacteriales bacterium, assembly GCA_017620815.1. Lineage (GTDB taxonomy): Bacteria > Bacteroidota > Bacteroidia > Flavobacteriales > UBA1820 > Merdimorpha. The sequence goes on along the minus strand of JAGAUI010000001.1, from coordinate 15,176 downwards.
GGGCGAGGAAGGATTGCTTACGTCTATGATTATAAAACGTCCGTCCTTGTCGGCACAGCCATAAAGTATATCGTCCCTCACATAACCATCGTGAAGGTATGTGCCATCATAGATGCCTATGGGGGATGGAGATGTAGGGTTTTCTTTTATGTCAAGTATGAGGGCACCTCCCCTTTCTTGCACACCAAAAAGATAAGCCAAGCCTTTCTTTTCATCTATAAATATATTGTGTGCTGTCTGGTATTCGGGGGTCTTATAGTGGTAGATGTATGGGGTGATATCGCTACTGTTTATCCCGTCTAGGTCTATGATGAGAAGACCATCGGCGTCATCTAGTGTGCCGTTGTATATGCCGTGGACTATGTAGGCATAGTGTGAGTATGTGTGAATGTCTTTCCATACCGAATTGACTGTAGGGATAAAGTGCATCTCACAAGGGGAAGAGGGATTGCTTACATCTACTATGGATATCCCGTCATATGTCCCTACCAATGCATATTCTTTCCCCCCGCTATCGCTATATCCCCACACGCAATTAAGTAGATGTGAAGGGTAGGGTAAGTGTCCTAGGCTTATGATATCCTTGTCCTGACCATAGAGGAAAGAACTGGAAAAAAGAATGAGGAAAAAAAGAAGTCTTGCCATCATATTACATTATTGATAGGATAAAATTTAGGGAAAAAATGGCAAATGTGTGGCTTGTGTGTGTTTTTTAACCATAGGCTAGTCAAAATGTAGTATATTTGTGGTGAATTAAAAGTGATAAGATATGTTATTGATATACAAAAATATGCCTTTGGGTGCTGTTATAAGCAGTCATACATCTATCGTTCCAGTACTGGACCGTATGGGCATAGGTCTAGGTGTAGGTGAGGCTACCGTAGAAGAAGTGTGCATAAACAAAGGTGTAGATGTGGATTTCCTGCTCTCTATACTCAATACCTTTCTCAATGAAGGTTATTTCCCAGAAAAATCATTCCAGAGAGCAAGCAAAGAAGATGTGCTTTCTTACCTTAAATCTACATATGAATACTACCTCACCTCTCAAATCCCCGTGATAGAAGCACATATGTCTCATCTGGAGCGAGGGGAAAGTACTACGTTGCATATGTTAAAAAGAATGGTGGGGGATTTAAAGAGTGCGATATCATCTGCTATGGAAAATGATAGTAAAATGGATTTTGATGCTTCTGACGAATACTGCCAGACGGCTATATCTCTTATAGATGATGTGAAAAGCCTCATCATTAAACACATATCGGGGCCATATAATAAAAATATGTGTTACGCTTTGCTTTTCTTCCTCTCTTCTTTCCATAAAGACCTTTCTCATCACCTCCGCATACGTTATCGTGTGCTAATACCCATGATGAAATAAATGAAACACGTATCCATTATAAGTGATGATACTCTATCTGCTCTAGGACTTCAGGGGCTGCTTACAGCTTATTTTGCACCCATAGAGGTAGATATGTCCTATGATTTTGATGTGGAGAAAATGTCTTTATATGATGTTTTTTTTGTCTCTGAAAAAGAATATATATCACATCAGGATTTTTTTGCTTCTAGACGTGGACAGACTATGATACTCTCTCATGAGGCAAGGGGAGAGAATGTGCTATGTGTGCGTTTATCACAAGAAGAAATGATAGAACAGATAGACCAATTCCTTTCATATAATAAAAACCAAACCTCATCTCAATCCCTTTCTGAACGAGAGATACAGGTGCTTAAAATGATAGCTCGTGGAGCTATAAATAAGGAAATAGCATCGGCTTTATCTATAAGTTTTAATACCGTACTCACCCACCGTAAAAACATCACAGCCAAACTTGGTATAAAGACCGTTTCTGGGCTTACGTTCTATGCTATGATGAATGGTTATGTCCAGCCTTCAGATATTGATATCTAGTGCTTTACAGGAGCTATCCCCAGCGTATTTTCTGTAAAATTATAAATAGCGTCCTCTACAGCTTCTATGTCGTGTGATATCACTCCACAAGCCATGGGGTGTACTCCTACCGATGGTAGTTCCACATAGCTTTTAATAGGACTGGACAGGAGCGAATGCATCTCTTTTATCTTGTCCACTCGCACAGTACGGTCTTGGTTATCGGGGTCTTTATAGTATGCCAATGTAAGCGAAGGACATACTATCTTTTCATATGTATTGCTATGCATGGTTGCATCTACTAGACGCTGGAGCTCCACTGCCGATTCTAGTCTAGGGCCTTCGCTCCAGTGCAGAGGGTATTTGTTTTCTTCTGTAACTTTCATCCTCTTTCCGCCTTGCACCATACGAGCTATCTCCAGTCCCCAATGCCCTGTAAGAAGTCTTACACCCGTTGTGGCGGGTAATATATTTGGTGAGAAGTTAATAATGGCATGGACTTTTTCTGGGTATGTGGCAGCTAGTGTAAGTGCAAGTGTGCCACCAGTACTGGTACTCATTATTATCACTTTCTCTCCCAGTTTTCCTGCTACCGATAGAGCGTTTTTGGCACTCTCCCATAGACCTTCGGCAGTCATATTAAGCAGTGGTTCATCGGTTAGGTAGGCGTGGTCGTCCAGCCGAGGGAGATAGACGTTCATGCCATAACGGGAAGCATAATGTTCTACTACGGGCATGCCTTCGTTGATAGTGGCGGTGTATCCGTGTAGATATAGCAAGGAGTATTCTGTTGTGGTAAGGCTGTCATTTGACCAACGTATCTGTGAACTGCATCCACTTTTTATGCTGTCTTTATAGTAACTTTCGGCATTTGATATGCTGTCTGAAAGTTGTGAAAGGGAAGAAGGTACAACAGGAAATGAAGTGGATAGAACTGCTTTTTCACAACGTGGGCCTATCATATAGATAAAACATAATAGTGCTCCCGTTATGATTATAAACCGAAGAGTTTTTCTCATCATTGCTTGTTTATGATTTCTGTCGTTTCAAAATAGTGGTCTATGTGTAGCATCTGTGAAGGGGCGGTAGCGGCTTCTACGGCCATTTTATCACATATTTCGTTTTCTGTGTGGGAGGCATGTCCCTTTATCCAGTGAAACGTAAGACGGTGTTTGCCTACGGCAGATAGATATCTACGCCATAGGTCGGGATTTTTCTTCCCTGCAAATCCTTTCTGCTGCCAGCCTTTGAGCCAACCTTTATTTATGGCGTCTGTTACATAACGGGAATCTGAATAGATATGTACGTCATGACCTTCGCCGCGTATCATCTCTATGGCGACGATGACAGAAAGAAGTTCCATACGGTTATTGGTGGTCATGCGGAATCCTTCGGCAAAACGTTTTTCATAGTTGATACTGGGTGCTCGCATGATAATGCCGTAACCACCGGGTCCCGGGTTACCTCTGGAAGAACCATCTGTGTATATTTCTATAAGCATACGACTGTCTTTTCTTTCCATTTGCCAAAGGCGCCATCTATAAGAGTACATACAGTAGAATATGAAGGCATATCACTGCCGTTCCACAGTAGGACAAATGCGTAATGAGTTGTAGTGTGGGAGAGGTAAGTGTCTCTATGTGTACGATATACTTCTCTCATGAGGCGTTTTATACGGTTTCTGTCCACCGCATGACGGAAGTAGCGTTTGGGGACAAAAAAGGCACATTGGCTGTTGGGAGAACCCTCGTCTAGTTCTGTCCATAGTAATCTAACGGGATATTTGGAAACACTATTGCGTTTATAAAATATCTCGTCTATGATTTTCTGTTTTTTGAGTCTTTCCTCTGCTCCTAGAGTCTGTGCCATCTCATCATCTTTAACAAAGTCCAAAGATAAGAAATAATACATAATAATCCTTTTTTAAATTAAAACCAAAGAGGAGAAAATGTATATGGCAAAGAAAAGTGCTTATAGTATGAACGTGAAGTGTTTATGTGGAAAAATGTCTTTTGTGATAGTGGTTTTTGTTTTATCTCTATAATGAAAAAAAATTCATATGCAAGAAAAAATTATTTTTATTTTTTGGAAAAAGTTTTTGTGGTTTTTTAAAAAGTTTTCTAGGCGAATGTATTTAATGTGTTATGTTTCAGTTGGTTGCTGTGTAGGCTAATGTTAATGTTTGTAAAAATTTTAAAAAAATATAGGCTCATATATATAAAAGATATACATTTGTCGTGGTGGGGGAGTGTGGATGAAAAGAAAGATATAAGTGCTGTCAAATGGCGGTGCTAATATACTACAGGTAGGAAAGAATAACAAATAAATAACATAATTTATATAAAATATTGTCGCTTTTTTGTGGGCGGCAGAAATAAAATTGCAACAAATGAACACTGAAAACCTCTCGTCAGAGAAAAAGTTCTACTCCTATGATGAAGCCTATGCAGTGGCTCTTCCTTATTTTGATGGAGATGAACTAGCAGCATCTACTTGGGTGAAGAAGTATGCTATGAAAGACGCCGATGGTCGTCTTATAGAAAACAGCCCAGAAATGATGCACCGCCGTATGGCCAAAGAATTTGCCCGCATAGAGAAAAACTATCCAGCGGGAGAAGACAAATCTGCACTATCTGCCTATGGACAGGTACGTGAAGAACTCACAGAGGATTCTATATTTGACCTCTTTGATGGCTTTAAGTACATAGTGCCACAGGGTAGTGTTATGACTGCACTTGGTAACAAGGAAATGATAGCTTCGCTGTCAAACTGTGTGGTAGTTCCATCGGTAGAGGACTCTTATGGTGGTATCTGTCATACAGACGAACAACTAGTACAGCTATTTAAGCGTCGTTGTGGAGTAGGTGTGGACATATCTGGACTACGTCCCAAAAATTCTGTAGTGTCAAACGCTGCAGGAACTACTACGGGTGCTGTTTCATTTATGGAACGTTACTCAAATACTACACGTGAGGTGGCACAGAACGGTCGCCGTGGAGCACTTATGCTTACTATGGATGTCGCTCACCCAGATATAGAAGACTTTATCTCTATAAAACAAGACCTTAAAAAGGTAACTGGAGCCAATATATCGGTACGTATATCAGACGAATTCATGCAGGCTGTGGATAAAAACACAGACTATACATTGCGTTGGCCTATAGATAAACCAGACCCTAAATACTCACGTACTATAAATGCTCGTGAGTTGTGGAATAAAATCATCGCTTCGGCACACAATACAGCCGAACCGGGTATCATATTCTGGGACCGCCAACACAAATACTCTACATCTTCTGTGTATCCGGGTTATAAAAATGCAAGTACAAACCCTTGTTCTGAAATAGCGATGCAGGGTGGAGATTCATGCCGTCTTATAGCTATAAATATGCTTTCGTTTGTAGAGAATCCTTTTACAGAAGAGGCTTCGTTTGATTATGAAAAATTCTATCGCGTAGCATATGAAGGTCAGCGTCTGAATGACGACCTAGTAGATTTGGAATTGGAGTGCGTTTCTCGTATCCTCGCCAAAGTGGAAAGCGATAGCGAGCCAGAAATAATCAAACGCAACGAACGCGAACTATGGGAACTGCTCTACAACACAGGTAAAAAAGGTCGCCGTACAGGTCTAGGATTTACAGGTCTTGCCGATACTATCGCAGCCCTTAACTTCAAGTTTGACTCTATAGAGGCTCTTTCTGTAGTTGACCAGATAATGAAAACAAAACTGCGTGGTGAGTTTGATTCTTCTATTGACATGGCTATAACCCGTGGAGCATTTGAAGGATTCAATAAAAAATATGAAGACACATCAGACTTTGTAAAGATGCTTAAAAAGGAATTTGCACCTATATACAAACGTATGATGAAATATGGTCGTCGTAATATCTCTCTTTCTACTGTAGCTCCTACTGGTACTATAAGCCTTCTTACTCGCACGTCTTCTGGTATAGAACCTGTATTTATGTTGTCATATAAACGTCGTCGCAAAGTACAGGCGGGTAGTGGAGAAAAACCAGACTATGTAGATGATATGGGCGATGGATTCAAGGAATTTATAGTTTACCACCCTGGATTGGCACGTTGGAAAGAGGTTTCGGGAGAGGAAGATATCACACTTTCTCCATATGCAGGCTCTACTGCTGCCGAGATAGACTGGTATAAACGTGTACAGATGCAGGCATTGGTACAGAAGTACACTACACATAGTATTTCTTCTACTATCAATCTTCCATCAGATGTGTCTGTAGAGCGTGTGGGTGATATTTATATGGAAAGCTGGAAACAAGGTCTTAAAGGTATTACGGTTTATCGTGATGGTTCTCGTAGCGGAGTGCTTGTAGCTGCCGATAAGAAAGACAAGAAAGAGGACGGCAAAGCGATGAGTAATATGGTAATGGAGAAAGACCTTATACGTCGTCCTAAACGCCTAGAAGCCGATGTTATACGCTTCCAGAATGAATACGAAAAATGGATAGCCGTAATAGGTATAATGGATGGAAAACCATATGAGATATTCACTGGACGTATGGAAGACGCCTTTAACCTGCCTCCATATGTAGAAAAAGGTGTGGTTATCAAGGAAAAAGACGAAGAAGGAAACTCTCGTTATGACTTCCAATATACCGATAAAGAAGGTTACCGTACTACGATAGAAGGTCTATCACGTTCGTTCAATAAGGAGTATTGGAACTATGCTATCGTTATTTCAGAGGTGTTGCGTCATGGTATGCCACTTACATTTGTGGTGGAACTTATCAATAACTTGCGTCTGTATGATGAGAACATCAATACGTGGAAGAACGGTGTGTTGCGTGCATTCAAACGTTATATCCCTAATGGTACTGCCGCAGTCGATAAGAAATGTCCTCAGTGTGGTGACCCTAATGGTCTTATCTATGAAAACGGTTGTATAATATGTAAGAGCTGTGGACATTCAAAATGTGGTTGATGAAGATTTTTTTTTCATACACAATTTTATTTTATTAGGTTATTAATTAGGTTGGCGGGGTTTCCCGCCAATTTTTTTATGTGAGTTATTATAAGGTAAGAGAGTAGATGTATTTAAAAATAAAATGCACCCCCGAGAAACAAAGGGTGCACCTAATCAAACATCTATAACAGCACTATGAAAAAAATAAAATATATTTTCCTTTATCTATATGGTTTGGGTTGTGGTTTATTATTCTGTCCTCCCATAGGCATCTGGCGGCCTCCTTGTACCATATGACGAGCCATTTCCATCTCGCTGCGGTAAAGTTTGTTTACCTTTTCAGCAGAAAGAACCTTTGACAGTTCATCATACATGCTGGCTCTTTTCTCCTCTATGGTGATGTTGTTTTTCATCACTTGAGAGACATTATACTGTCCATCTTTACCCTTTAGGAGAGAGTTGTTCTCACGGCGGAGAGCTTCTATCTGTGGGTTATATTTTTCAAATATCTCGTTTACCTTTTTGGCTTCTTGTGGTGTGGCACCACTAGACTTTATAAGGTATGATACTCGCTCCTGTGGTGAAGGCACAGTAGAATGTGGTCTTGTTCCACCTTGTGGGCGTTGAACAGAAGGAGAGGGTTGAGATTTGTATTTGAGGATAATGGCACCGTTTATCGCCTTATCTCCATACTTTTCACTGCCTCTTCACTGCAAAGATACGAACCTTTTCCCATTTTTGAAAAATCAATTTTGTTCATATCTTCAATAATTTTGTCATTTAGGATAAAAACAGGCATTGCAGCTTTCTGTGCAGCAAATGCAGCTTTCTGTGCGGCTATGGCAGCGTCTTGTTTTTCTTGAGAATCTACATCCTCCTTCCATGCTTTAAGAGCTGCATTCAGTTTTTTTTCTGCCTCCCAATGAGCTTTCTGTGCAGGCGATGCACTTTCTCTCATTTTTTTCATCTCGGCAGCTTTGGCTGCTTGTGATGCCCATAGAGCCTTGGTAGCAGCGATGTATTTTGCTTCGGCTGTTTTATCGTCTGGATTTTCAGAGAATGATTTTTTGGCAGCACGATAAACCGTCTCAACATTTTCTTTCTTCCCTTCCGCAGATTGTGATTTTACAGGTGTGTTGCTCCACACACAGCCCATAGAGCCTATGAGTGTGATAATGGTGGTAGCAAATAGATAATGTCTTTTCATCTTTTCTTTTTTTATTTCTGTCTATCCTCCTCCGCGGTAGAGGATAGCAGAATGTTGTTTATATGGTTTACAATGAAGCCAATTCCATTATGTTATAGTTAAGGACTTCTTCGTAAAGGTTTTCTGTGTCTTGGTCTTGAGCCTCTCCCATTTCTTCTATCTGTGAAAGGTAGAAATCTGATATAGGGCTCATATCTTCGACTGTTTCAACAATAGAGCTCTCGTTGCTGTAATCTTTCTGTATATCGCTCACATAAGCGTGTAGCTCTTCTGCCGATGTTATCTCTATACTGCTATAAGAGGGAATGTCTGTGTTTTCATATCCATGTGCACCTATGTATATAGCTATCATAGCTGCAGCAGTACTCACTCCCATATATAACCTACGCAATATAGTGTGATGTCTTTTGCTCTTTTCCATGCTGTGGACATAAGAGCAAACTCTCACCTCAAACTCCTCAAAATAACCTTCGGGAGCTTCATAAATAGGGTCTTTTATCTCGTTTATGCCTTGCATGGTTTATATATCGTTTTTCTGTTCTACATATTTTCTTATCTTCTCCACGGCTATGTGGTATGATGCTTTCAGTGAGCCTTCGCTAGTTCCAAGTATTTCGCTTATCTGGCTGTATTTTAATCCCTGAAAATGTTTCATGGTAAATACCATTTGCTGTATTTTGGGTAGCGAATGTATTGCTTCACTCGTAAGGCGGCTCATACGGTCCATTTGTGCCATCTCTTCGGTATTTGAACTCTCCTGTATGACGTCATAGTCATCTAGGGGTACGGTCATAGCATTTGCTCTTTCTCTCAATAGAGATATGGCAGCATTGCTCGCTGTGCGATACAGCCAATTTTTAAGTGCTCCACCGTCTTTTATCGTGTCTAGATTATTCCAAGCCTTGATAAAAGTCTCTTGCAATATGTCGTCTGTATCATCGTGGCTTACCAATATACGCCGCAAATATGAATACAAAGAACGCGAATATCTCTTTACTATGATTCCAAAAACTTTTTCTCTTTCTGCTCTACTGCCCTTGTGAAATATTTCCAATAATTGGACATCGGAATATTCTGTGTGCATAGGTATAGAGTCTATATTTATTTTTGGTTTCATCTTAAAGACGTAACTATAGCAAAAAGGTTTAAATGATTTTCAAAAAAATTTTTATAGCCATAGATACATAAACAAATATAGTGGAAAAATATCATATAATCATCATATGATGATATTAAATAAAGCCATTGTGTGGGTTATGACGATATGATTTTTTATATTTGCACACGTTGAAACAAAAAAAATAAAAATATGAGTGAAAAAAGGAATTGGATAAAGATAAAAGATTATACAGATATACTTTTTGATTTCTATGAAGGTATAGCTCGTATAACTATAAACCGTCCTCGTGTTTATAATGCTTTCCGCCCAGACACCAACCAAGAAATACTGGATGCACTTACCATATGTCGTGAGAGAGCAGACATACGCGTAGTGGTACTCACCGGAGCTGGAGATAAAGCATTCTGCAGTGGAGGAGACCAGAATGTAAAGAGTCGTGGTGGCTACATAGGTACAGATGGAGTGCCACGTCTTAATGTACTAGACGTACACAAAGCCATACGTTCACTGCCAAAACCAGTTGTGGCTATGGTCAATGGTTATGCCATAGGAGGAGGACATGTCCTGCATGTGGTGTGTGACCTTACCATAGCGTCTGAAAATGCACGTTTTGGACAGACAGGACCCAAGGTAGGTAGTTTTGATGCTGGATTTGGTTCGTCATATCTGGCAAGGTGTGTAGGACAGAAGAAAGCCCGTGAGATATGGTTTTTATGCCGTCAATACACCGCCGAAGAAGCATGCCAGATGGGTATGGTAAACAAAGTGGTTCCTCTAGATAAACTGGAAGATGAGACTGTGGAGTGGTGCCGTGTTATGATGCAGCGTTCGCCTATGGCTCTACGAATGATAAAACGTGGTCTTAACGCCGAACTAGATGGTCAGCGAGGTCTTATGGAGCTGGCAGGAGATGCTACGCTTATGTTCTATATGATGGACGAAGCACAGGAAGGACGTAACGCTTTTCTGGAAAAAAGAGACCCAAATTTTGACGATTTCCCCAAATTCCCTTGATAAAAAACTCCCGCCTCTTTTCGGAGGCGGGAGTTTTTTTATAGAAATATAGCATTAGAATCTGAATGTGGCACCTATGGCTATATGGTGAGAGAGCATATCTCTTTTTACAGCATCGGTAAGGGTGGGGGAGTATAGGTATTGGTATGAAGAGTATTTACTACCCATGTATGTGGCTTCTACGGTGAAGTATTCGCCTAGATTTACACCTATACCCATAGACAGATTCATGGTCTCGCCAACGCCCTGTGGAAGGTTTATGTATTCTCGAGCTTGTGGGCTGGATTGTGATACACGCTCAACGCTTACATCTTTATATGGCGAAGTGATGTAGTTAAAACCTGCACGTATGCTCACAGGATACAGACGTAATTCTCCACCTATGCGTAATGTCTGGCATAGCTGCATCTGTTCTTTAATGATTTGGTTTTCATAGTCAAAATAAGGGTCATCGCGGAAACGCATAGCCGAATAATCTTTAAGCATATAATCCACACTCAACATCCCTTTCTGTCCAAATACATATGCTGCACTCACTGTCCATTCAGATGGGCTTTTGAATGTGTATTTGTTTGGGCCGCCATATGATGGGTTGTCGCTTTCCTCACGTATGGTATTGTCAAAAAATTCTGCTCCCATGCGGTAGCTGTAATACTCCTCTATATCATAACGTGCTGCCGATTTCCATGAAAAACCCAGACGGAATTCATCGGTTACTTTACCTATGAAACCTATCGTGAAGCTAGTCCCCCAACCGCTTTGACTAGTGAAACGGTCGTAGTAGAGGTTGGATACTCCATCGTGGAACAACTGGTCGTTACGAGTAAATCCCCATTCGTCCATATATAAGTTGTTATCGGGAGTGTCAAGAGATATAAAGTCAAATCCCAATCCTATGTAAAAACGGTTCTTGATGTTCATAGATGCCGAAAGGGTAGTAACCCCGCTATAGCCGCTCATCACGCGGCGAGCACTCTGGTCTATGTCGTTATATTCTGCTTCGGGGAGGTAGTAGTCTCCAGATGGGTCATTGTATCTAGATATGACGCCTATTTTTTCGGCCATATACACAGCCGATGTCTCATACCCGTCATTGGCTAGACGGAAAGTCTCCTCTACTATGGAAGAGCCTATGGGAGAACCTCCTACCCAGTCTGTGATAGTGGTATTGCGTCCTGCCCACATATAATCATTATGAAAGTTTGAACGGCGGGAGTAGTTTATGCCTATGGAAAAACTATTAAACGAAGTGTAGTCATCGCGGGTTACATAGACAAAATTGGCTCCGGCTTGGAATAGGCTTAGATTGGCATCGTCGTTTGTTTTCTCACTATTGCCATAGTAGAGAGCGTCATTACTAGCAAATTCTACACCTAGTGTGGCACTTACTTCGTTTTTGATGGCCATAGCTCCTCCTGCTGGGTTTATATATGTAGAGGATACATCTCCTCCTACAGCACCCATAGCTCCTCCCATACCCATAAATCTAGGTGTGCCATATGGAATGGTATGGTTCTGGAGGGTGTAGATATCATTCATGTTCTGTGCATTGGCTGTGGTATATGCTGTCAATGCCATGATAAATGTTATAATGAGGTTTATTCTTATGTGATTCATTGTCGTGATAGATTTAGAATTAAAAGGTGTAGTTAACTAACGTCTGTATCCGCTGCTACTGGTAGAACTAGACGAGCTACGTGATGAACTGCTACTACTGCTACTTCTAGATGGACTGCTGTATGAGCTACGTGAAGAGCTGTTGCTACTGCTTCTAGATGGGGTATTGTATGATTTACTAGACGAACTATTGTTTGAACGGTTATATGATGAAGTCTGTTGTGGAGTTCTCACTCCGTTGGGTCTGTAGCTAGAGCTTGATGGACGGTATGTAGGACTCTGACTTCCATTACCTCTTATGTTACGATATTCAGAACGCTGTCCATTCTGTGGGTTAGCACTTTGAGACTGGGTGTTATAACCATTATTCTGTGTGCTAGGTCTAGAAGGACGATATGAACTTCCAGATGATGAACCAGACGAAGGTTTTACTGCTCCTGCTCCACTGTTTTGAGAGGAAGATGGGTTGATATTTTGTGGGATTCTATCATCGGGAGTATTGTTTACAGGTACACGGCGATAGTATCCTCCTTCACTACGAATGATACTACTTCCGCTATATGAAGATGTAGGAACATTTGACGTAGGACGGTGTGTTGATGGTGGGTTGTTTGTATTGCGGTCATCATCACGCTCATCACGCGAAGGAAGAGGACGGCGAGCATTGGGTTGTGTGGTGGTACTCATGCGGTGTGGAGCACGATAGTACGGCGATGGTCTATATCCTCCGGGACCATAACCGGGCCCATCATACCAAGGATAACCATGATGTGGAGGGTGGTGGTGATGATGTGGAGGATAATATGGTGGATAATACCATGGGTCATAATACCAAGGTCTATACCAATTATAATATCCCCAACTCCATGGACGATACCAAGGGTCGTAATACCATGGGTCATACCAACTATAGTATGGGTAGCCCACCGTTACACCAAACCCCCATCCCCAGTAACTATTCCATCCTATGGAAAAATTCCATTTAGGAGTGTAGTATGTAGGTACATAACTATATGTTATGTAAGGGTTTTCTATGATGGTAACATTTACATCGCCTTTATATTGAGAGGGCATGGTGCTCCAGTAAGCGATTTCGGTAGGGGTTACTTTTTCATACTCGTACTTTACATCTGTGGTAGTTGATGTAGCCGAACTACTCTCACTGCTGTAGTATCTCTGGCGATTTTTGAGGTATTCGGTGCGTTCTGTATCTTTTCCGGGGTTGTAGTACACCCCATCGGCTTCTCGGCTCATTGATGGGACATAAGTGTAACATCCCTGGATAGACAGGCTTAAAACCACGATAACGCTCGTAATTTTAAAATTTTGCGTAAAGGTTCTCATAATTTGCTTGTCTTTATTGTTTATAAATAAGTAAATTTGCATTTGCATAGTCAAAAGTATGCTTTTTTCTATACAATAAGGTTTAAATTTCGGTACAAAAACATACTATTTTGTTAAAAAATAATGTTAATGTGATTTAAGTTGTTGTAAATCAATTGTGTAGTGAATAGTGGTAAAGGCTGAAAAAAAGAAAATAAAAACATATTTTAACCAAAATGAGTGAAAAATTAACACCACGCCACGAGGATTATTCGCGTTGGTACAACGAATTGGTCGTAAGAGCAGACTTGGCAGAACAGTCTGGAGTGAGAGGATGTATGGTTATAAAACCATACGGATATGCTATATGGGAAAAAATGCGTGATTATCTGGATGCTTCATTTAAGGCGACAGGACATCAGAATGCCTACTTCCCTATCTTTATCCCAAAGAGTTATTTTACCAAGGAAGCAAGCCACGTGGACGGTTTTGCCAAAGAATGTGCCGTAGTTACACATTATCGTCTTAAAAATGCCGAGGACGGCAGTGGTATAGTAGTGGACCCAGAGGCACGTCTAGAAGAAGAACTTATAGTACGTCCTACATCTGAAACCATCATATGGGATACATACAGAAGATGGATACAGTCATACCGCGACCTGCCTATCCTAGTGAACCAATGGGCAAATGTCGTTCGTTGGGAGATGCGTACACGTCTGTTCTTGCGTACTTCTGAATTCCTATGGCAGGAGGGACATACTGCACACGCTACACGCGAGGAAGCATTGGAAGAGGCACGCCGTATGCTTGAAGTATATGCAGATTTTGCAGAAAAAGTTATGGCTGTCCCAGTCATCAAAGGATTTAAGACCGCCAACGAACGTTTTGCGGGAGCAGATGAGACATTCTGTATAGAGGCTATGATGCAGGACGGTAAAGCTCTCCAAGCAGGTACTTCGCACTTTTTGGGACAGAACTTTGCCAAGGCATTTGATGTAAAATATGCCGACAAAGACAACAACATGAGCTATGTATGGGCTACCTCATGGGGGGTATCTACTCGACTTATGGGGGCTCTTATAATGACTCATAGTGATGATAGCGGTCTAGTTCTTCCTCCAGCACTTGCTCCTATACAGGTGGTGATGGTTCCTATCTATAAAAATGCAGAACAATACACATCTCTTGTCGCCAAGATGAATGAAACAGCTGCTGCTCTACGTGCTGTGGGCATAAGCGTTAAGATAGATGATGACGATAGTCAGAAACCGGGTTGGAAGTTCCACGAATACGAACTCAAAGGTGTACCTGTACGTATGGTAATAGGTCCAAAAGACCTAGAAAAGAACCAATGGGAAGTAGCTCGTCGTGATACCCTTACCAAAGAGTTCTTGCCAGACGAAGGCATAGTAGATGCAGTGAAGGCTCTGCTTGATGACATACAGCAGAACCTGTATAATAAGGCTCTCAACCTACGCCGCGAACGCACCTATGAAGTAAACACATGGGAAGAGTTTGTAGATGTGATAGATAACAAATGTGGTTTTGCACTAGCACATTGGGATGGTACTAGCGAGACCGAAGAAAAAATCAAGGAACTTACCAAGGCTACTATACGTTGTATCCCTATGGATATGGTGGAAGAAGAAGGTGTGGATATCCTTACAGGCAAACCTTCGCGTGGTCGTGTGGTATTTGCCAAGGCATATTAGTATTTAAGATATCAATAGATTATATTGCAAAAAAGGCAGCCCGCAGGGCTGCCTTTTTGTGGTGCTTTTAAGTAATCTCCATGAAAAAAAACATCTTTTTGTTTTTTTTTGCACAAAATTCGTACATTTACATCGTAGATAAACGCATACATATAATCAAAATTACGCACTACAATGAAATCCCTTAAATTATTTTTCCTACTGGCGATAGGCAGCCTATCTCTAGGAACAGCAGCACAGAACTATTCCGTCAATGGAGTAGTTATAGATAGTAAAGGTCATGGTGTGGTAGGAGCTACCATACGTACAGACAAAAGCAAAGTAAGCGTTATGACTACCGAAGGCGGAGTATTTTCTCT
>JAGAUI010000033.1 GCA_017620815.1 Flavobacteriales bacterium | reverse complement strand
TGGATTATCACAAGGGATTAAAAGAGGGCTGGAACTTGCTGCAAAGTGGAATGCGGAAGATAAAAATATGTAGTAGAAAAATACTCAACATTACTATTCTATATAACAATAATTATATACCTTTGCATCAAAGTAGGAACTTAACTCTGCGAGACACTGCAAAATGGTGCAGAAATTAGGTGGAGAAATAGCGGGAGATTATGTTTGTTGCGATTCTTTAATGCAAAGATATAGAGCCATTTAGAAATGAAACTCATTTCTTGGTGGCACCACTAAAAACGCTTCACACTATGTGTGAAGCGTTTTTTAATGCCATAAATATGAAGAGAGAATTTTGTATTAAGACATGCCAATAAAAAATTCTCACTTAACAATCCCCATAAACCAAAACTGCTACATTTGTAAAAATATTTTTTTATGAAAAACGGGGAGAGGGTATATATAGCCATAGATTTGAAATCTTTTTTTGCATCGGTAGAGTGTGTAGAAAGAGGTCTTAATCCTCTCACTACACATCTAGTGGTGGCAGACTCTTCGCGTACAGAAAAAACCATATGTCTTGCAGTAACTCCTCCGCTTAAATCATATGGGATAGCAGGGCGAGCTAGGTTATTTGAAGTGGTGCAGAGGGTAAAAGAAGTCAATCAAGCCCGCATGAAAGCCAACGGCATGAGAGCATTTACCGGTAGCTCATCACAGGTGGGGGAGTTGGCATCCTCTCCTACTCTCTCTCTTGATTATATCATAGCTCCACCACGTATGGCTTATTATATAGATTATAGTACGCGTATATATAATGTCTATCTCAAATATGTCGCTGCTGAAGATATCCACGTCTATTCCATAGATGAGGTGTTCATGGACATTACTTCATATATTTCTCTAAGACATATTACTGCTCATGAATTTGCAAAACTCATCATCAAAGACGTTCTATCTACCACAGGCATAACGGCCACTGCAGGTATAGGTACCAACCTCTATCTGTGTAAGGTGGCTATGGATATCATGGCCAAACGTACCCCACCAGATGAGGATGGTGTAAGGATAGCATATCTAGACGAAATGTCATATCGTGAGCAGTTATGGGAGCATCGCCCGCTTACAGACTTCTGGAGAGTGGGACATGGTATAGCCACACGCCTGTCACAGTATGGGATACATACTATGGGGGACGTAGCCCGTTATTCCCTCTCCAATGAGGATTTCTTTTATAAGCTCTTTGGTGTAAATGCAGAACTGCTTATAGACCATGCTTGGGGACATGAGACATCTACTATGGAGGCTATAAAGGCATATCGTCCATCGGTCAATTCGTTATCTAGGGGGCAGGTTTTGCAGGAAGCTTATGATAGTAAAAAAGCTCGTGTGGTAGCTAGAGAGATGGTAGAGGCATTGGCATTGAAACTGCTGGATAAAAAACTTCTCACAGACCAGATAAGCCTTACCATAGGATATGATGTGGAAAATCTATCTCGCCCAGAGGTGTATGATAACTACAAAGGCATGGTAGTAGAAGACCACTATGGTCGTAAAATCCCCAAACCATCACATGCTACACATACTATGAAATTCCCTACCTCTAGTGCTAGATTGCTCAATGAGGCTATAGTAGGCTTATATGACGGTATTGTGAACAAAGACCTGCTCATACGTAGGTTAAATGTGACCTTAGGTAGGGTTGTAAGTGAGGACAAAATAAAAGCCCCAGAAAAAGTTATACAGGCCGACCTTTTTACAGATGTAGATGCTCTCATAAAAGAGGAAAGCGAACTCAAACAACGTCTTGAAAAAGAACGCCAAGTGCAGAATGCTATACTAGACATAAAAAAGAAATATGGTAAAAATGCAGTCCTCAAAGGTCTTAACTATGACGAGGGAGCTACTGCCAAAACACGTAATAAAACCATAGGAGGGCATAAGGCATGAATACCAAATATGAAGATATAATAAAGTTCCAGTATAGTGGCTCTCAAAGACATGATAAAATGTCTATAGAGGCTCGTGCTGCTCAGTTTGCACCGTTTGCGGCACTTACGGGGCATAGTGCTGCCATAAGTGAAGTGGCTCGTCATACAGACTCTATGGTAGAACGTAGCGAATCCCGTAGCGAAGTTCTAGATAGACGTTATGCCGTATTAAAGGAAAGGATAAAAGACCATCCAGAGATAAACATAGCATATTTTCTTCCAGATGAAAAAAAGGCGGGAGGCTCCTATGTCCATATAAAGGACAGGGTGAAGGGAGTGGATGAGTATAAGGCAGTCATATCTACCTATAGTGGAAAGGAAATACCCTTTATATGTATAATGGATATGTGGGGGGATATATTTAAGGATATGGAATAAAAAGCCGCTCCATAGGAGCGGCTTTTTTATAGATGGTTATTTGTTCTCTTTTTGGGCGACATATTTCTCCCACTCCCAAGCAGATTTTAATGTCTCCTCTAGGGTACGTGTTGCTTTCCAACCCAGTTCTTCGTTGGCCAGAGTAGTGTCTGCCCATAGAGAAGGAACGTCCCCCATTCGACGTTCTACATATTTATAGTTAAGAGATAATTCATTTACTTTTTCAAATGTCGTAACCAGTTCTAGTACAGAAACAGGACGGCCTATTCCCACGTTAAATACTTCATAGTCTTCTTTCATACATCCTTCTACCATTCTGGTTATAGTTGCCACATGTGCCTTTGCCAGGTCAACAACATCTATGTAGTCTCTCAGGCAAGTGCCATCTGGGGTAGGATAATCATTTCCAAATATATTAAGGCATTCGCGTTTACCTATGGCTGTCTGTGTGATGTATGGTACCAGATTATTGGGTACACCACGTGGAAGTTCTCCTATAAGTGCCGATGGGTGTGCTCCTATTGGATTAAAATAACGTAATGCTATTCCCTTAATATTTGTCTGAGCTTTTATGGTATCTCGTAAGATGTCCTCACACATCTGTTTGGTTTTACCGTATGGTGATGTGGCTGGAAGGCGGGGAGATTTTTCTGTTACGGGAAGTGTTTCGACCTCTCCATACACCGTAGCCGATGATGAGAAAAGGACATTACATGCACCATGTTTCTGTATAGCTTCTAGTAGATTTAAGAAAGAAAGCAGATTATTTTTATAGTACATGATAGGTTTTACGACAGATTCGCCTACCGCCTTAAACGCAGCAAAATGTATCACAGCATCTATCTTATAGTCTGTAAATAATTTTTCTACTACACCATAATTACAGAAATCCATCTCTACAAAAGGAATGTCCTGCTTGCCTGTGATTTTTTTAACTCCTTCATAGCAAGTCATATCACAGTTTGACATATTATCTGCCACTATGACGTCATATCCAGCATTTATAAGTTCTACTGTTACATGGCTGCCTATGTAACCAGCTCCTCCAGATACGAGTATTTGTTTTTTCATGTGAGTTTTATTTTATTGGTTAATAGGTGTGGGTTAATCTCTGTAAAAAAGGTCACGAGTATATACCTTGTCTTTCACATCAGAAAGTATAGAGTCATACCTATTGGCTATGATGATGTGTGATTTATCCTTAAACTCGCCGAGGTCATTTATCACTTTGCTGCCAAAGAACGTACTGCCGTCTTCCAGTGTGGGCTCATATATTATGACTTTGGCACCTTTGGCTTTGATACGTTTCATAATTCCCTGTATGGAACTCTGGCGGAAATTATCTGAATGTGATTTCATGGTAAGGCGGTAAACGCCTATGATACATTCTTTTTCCGATGTTTGGTTATAAAGATTGTTGTCCCCATAGTAACTGTAATATCCTGCACGTTCCAGCACTCTATCGGCTATGAAATCCTTACGGGTACGGTTGCTCTCCACTATGGCGGTAATCATGTTTTCGGGGATATCCTCATAGTTGGCTAGGAGTTGTTTGGTGTCTTTCGGAAGGCAATAACCGCCATATCCAAACGAAGGATTGTTATAATGCATACCTATGCGGGGGTCTAGTCCCACACCTTCTATTATCTCGCGGGTGTTAAGACCTTTGATTTCAGCATAGGTGTCTAGTTCATTGAAATAGCTCACACGCAATGCCAAGTATGTATTGGCAAATAGTTTTACAGCTTCGGCTTCGGCAGTGCCCATTATGATAGTATCTATGTCTTCTTTTAGAGCACCCTCTTGTAGTAAATTTGCAAAAAGACTGGCTCTCTCTTGCATATAATCATCACCTTTGCTACGGCCTACTATAATGCGTGATGGATATAGATTATCATAAAGGGCCTTGCTCTCGCGTAAAAATTCGGGAGAGAAAAGAATGTTTTTGTATCCTGTTTTAGCTATGATGGATTCTGTATAACCAACAGGGATAGTAGATTTTATGACAATGGTGGCAGTAGGGTTCCACTTTATGGCTGACTCTATAACACTCTCAACTGCCGATGTGTCAAAAAAGTTCTTCTGACTATCATAGTTGGTAGGGGTGGCGATGATGATGTATTGAGCGTCTTTATATGCTTCTTCTTCATCTAGCGTGGCATGTAGATTGAGCTTACGAGTAGAGAGATACTCCTCTATGTAGCTATCCTGAATAGGAGATATACGAGAGTTGATAAGCTCTACCTTGCGAGGGTCTATATCTATGGCTACTACTTCGTTTTTTTGAGAGAGAAGAGTGGCTATAGATAGACCTACATAACCGGTGCCTGCTACTACTATTTTCATATCGTTGGATTATTTGCGATGAGCAAAGTTAAAATAAATAACTAGAAAACACAAATGATGATATTTTCACCTAGTGTCCTCTCCCGTAGCTGTTTTCAAGTTTATATTGGGCTTGTTTTTCAATTATAAAGAGCAATATCTCCTTAAAAGCATATCTCACTGTAGAGGTATCTCCAACGGGGGAGAGACTGCCCAATTCCTCTTTAATCACCGATGGTATTTCGTGTGGGGCAACACCTAGTCTGTGAGCCAATGTTTTTACATCATCGGCATCTATGATGGCTCTCTGGCTGTAATCATTGTGGGGATTGTTAACATCTGAATAATCATATTTTATTATCAATCGTCCACGGAAATCATAGCCTGCCACTATGTATGCCCATGTATCAAAATCATCTATTGACTCTATGATTCCTATCTCGTTTTCCAACATATCTTTTATCTATATATCTAGGCAAATGTAGTCAAAATATAGACATCATGGTGACCTTCTCAAAAAGGCGACCCGAAGGGTCGCCTTTTTGAGAAGTAGATTATTTTTTACTGCTAGACTTTTTACTTGTAGATGATTTTTTGGCTTTACCAGCAGATGAGCTGGAGGATTTGGATTTAGCAGGTTTTTCTGTGCTTTCGCTCTGCAGTTTAAGACAGTCTTCTAGTGAAAGAGAGGCAGGGTCTGTCCCTTTTGGGATTTTGATGTTTTCCTTACCTATTGATATATAAGGGCCATAGCGACCATTTAGAATTTTGACTACAGGGTCGTGTTCTTCATATATTTTTATCTCTTTGGCGGCTTCGGCTTTTATTTTTTCATCTATAAGCTCTATCGCACGCTCTCTGGTAACGGTCATAGGGTCATCACCAGATGATGCTTTAAGGGAGATGAACATATTATTCCATCTTATGTAAGGGCCAAAACGACCTATGGCGGCAGTAATCACTTTGCCTTCATGTTCTCCCACTGTGCGTGGCAGACGGAATAGTTCCAATGCCTCCTCCAGAGTTATATCTCCTATTGACTGACCTTTCATAAGTGAGGCAAAAAGAGGTTTTTCTTCATCGTCCACACGACCTATCTGTACCATAGGGCCAAAACGGCCTATGCGTACGCTTACCTGACGCCCGTTTTCTGGGTGTGTACCTAGTATTCTTTCGCCGGTAGAACGGTCTGCATTTTTCTCTACGTCTATCACCGTATCGTGGAATGGGCTATAGAAATCCTCCATCGTTTTCACCCAATCTTTCTCACCTAGAGCTATGGCGTCTAGGTCTTCTTCGGCATCGGCAGTGAATTTATAATCCACTATGGAAGGGAAATATTCTACCAGGAAGTCATTTACCACGCCAGCCACATCGGTAGGGAGGAGTTTGCCGCGGTCTTTGCCTACGTTTTCTACCCCACTAGCAGATGTTATCTCTCCTGCACATAGTGTATATGTGTTATATGAACGTGTGGTGCCGTTGCTATCTCCTTTCTCTACATATCCGCGACGCTGTATGGTGCTTATGATGGGAGCATATGTAGATGGACGACCTATACCCAGTTCTTCCAGTTTTTTTACCAATGCTGCTTCCCCGTAACGTACAGGAGCTTTGGTGTAGCGTTGTGTGGCTATTATATCATTATATGATAGTTTTTCTCCTTCTATAAGGCGAGGTAGCATACCTTCTTTGCTTGTTTCGTCTTCATCGTCTGTGCTTTCATAGCCATATATTTTAAGGAATCCATCAAAGAGTAGCACCTCTCCTTCAGCGGTGAATGTGTGTGTACTACCCGATACTTCTATCTGTGCAGTGGTACGTTCTAGACGGGCAGCCTCCATTTGCGAAGCTATGGCACGTCGCCAGATGAGATTATATAGTTTCTTTTGGCGTTCATCACTACCAGCCCATTCGTGTTCCATGTATGTAGGACGTATGGCTTCGTGGGCTTCCTGTGCACCTTTGGATTTGGTGGTGTAAGGAGTGTAGTGATAGTACTGCTCTCCATAACGAGAGATTATCTCGTTTTTTATCTTGGACATAGCTTCGGAGGAGAGGTTTACGCTATCGGTACGCATGTATGTGATGTGTCCGCTTTCATAAAGGCGTTGGGCGAGGGTCATAGTTTGTGACACCGAATACCCTAGCTTGCGAGCTGCTTCCTGCTGGAGTGTACTAGTGGTAAAAGGAGCAGCTGCACGGCGTGTGGTAGGGCGAGTCTCTATAGCCTGTACGCTGAAAGACGCGTCTATGCAGTGTTTAAGGAAGTCAATGGCTTGGTCTTCGGTAGGGAAACGGTGTGCCATATCGGCTTTGAAAGAAATACCGCTCGTGCCTGTAAAGACAGCAGTTATTTTATAGTATGCCTGTGGTTCAAATGCCTGTATCTCGCGTTCGCGTTCTACTATAAGACGTACCGCTACACTCTGCACACGTCCTGCTGATAGCCCGCTTTTTATTTTCTTCCATAGCAATGGCGAAATCTCATAACCTACCAGACGGTCTAGTACACGACGAGCCTGTTGAGCATTGACCAGATGAAGGTCTATGGTGCGAGGGTTTTCTATGGCGTGAAGTATGGCGTTTTTGGTTATCTCGTGAAAGACTATACGGCGGCTACGCTCTGGCGTAAGACCTAGATTTTCATATAAATGCCAAGCTATCGCCTCTCCCTCACGGTCCTCATCAGAAGCCAGATAAACCATCTGGGCACGTGAAGCCATGGAACGCAATTTTTTCACCAGTTCAACCTTGGAGGGGTCTATCTCATACTGTGGAGTAAAACCATTCTGGGTGTCTATACCCATCTTGCGTTCGGGAAGGTCTGCTATATGTCCAAATGAGGATTCTACCTTGTAGTCTGCTCCCAAGAATTTTTCTATGGTTACAGCTTTGGCTGGGGATTCGACTATTACGAGATTTTTTGCCATATCATTTTTGTTATAGGACTGCAAAAGTACAGTTTTTATGTCGTATCATTCCAAATTTATTAACTTTTAAATTTGGTAGAGTTTTAATGTTGAACTTATTTTGAGCTTATAAATGCCTGTCTAAAAGTCTTTTACTGTGGATATACGCAATGTATTAACATGCCCTTTTTCATTAAGGGGTGTTGTCATAAGATTAACCACTCTCTCTCCCGCTGCGACAAATCCGCGTTCGGCACCCATTGCGTTGATGTCATCTACTGCTTGGTCGGTGCTTTCTATACTTTTGTAGTAGAATGCACGGCAGCCCCATACTAGGTTGAGTTGTGTCATTATATCACGGTTTGAGGTATAGACCAATATATGGGCGTTGGGACGGTGGGAAGATATTTGGTATGCGGTATATCCAGAATTGGTAATGGTGGAGATGGCTTTGGCAGAAAGTTGGATAGCTATCTGCGAAGCGTGGTAGCATATAGCGTCTGTCATAAAACGTACGCGGGACTCGTCACTAGGAGGGTTTTTGGTGTGGTCTATGCTGTTGTGACGCTCTATATTGCGAATGATTTTTGTCATCTGTTCTACCACTCCTACAGGATATTCTCCCATAGCTGTCTCTCCCGATAACATAACGGCATCGGCTCCATCCATAACGCTATTGGCTACGTCGTTCACATCACTGCGAGATGGAGTGAGCGAATGTGTCATAGACTCCATCATCTGTGTGGCTATGATAATAGGTTTGGCAGCGGCACGAGCTTTTTTTACCAACATCTTCTGTACCAGTGGGACACTTTCGGCTGGGATTTCTATTCCCAAATCTCCACGGGCTACCATAACGGCATCTGTATGAAGGAAGATAGAATCTATATCATTTACAGCTTCGGGTTTTTCTATCTTGGACACTATGGGAATGCGTTTGCTGGTGTGCAGAGCTATCTCATCTCGCAATAGCTGTATGTCCTGGGCACTACGTACAAATGATAGTGCAAACCAATCCACTCCTATCTCTATGGCTGTCTTTACGTCTTCCTTGTCTTTTTCGGTAAGGGCAGGCAGTGATATACGAGTATTGGGTAGATTGACACCTTTACGGCTACGCAACGCTCCCCCTTGTACTACACGAGCTGCGACTTCATCTATGCCATTGGTAGAGATGACATCCAGAACTATCTTGCCATCGTCCACAAGTATTCTTTCTCCCACTTTTACATCATGAGCAAACTCCTTATATGTCATATAAACACGAGAGGCATTACCCATACAAGGAGTATTGGTAAATGTTATCTCATCTCCCACCTTGAGTTCAACGCCTTCTTCTACCTCTCCTACACGCAATTTGGGGCCTTGTAGGTCGGCAAGTATGGCGATGTTTGTCCCATAGCGTGCATTTATCTGTTTTACGCGTTCGGCACGCAATGCTGCCAATTCTCGCGTGGCGTGAGACATATTTATACGGAACACATTAACTCCAGCCTTGACCATGTCTGTCATGATGGAAAGATTATCTGATGCTGGGCCTAATGTGGCTACTATCTTGGTTTTCTTGTGGTTGATTATCATCGTCTTATGTGTTGTGGGTTGTAATCTCAATAACGCCGCAAAGGTAGTAAATAAATCCCAAACTCTATCTAGTGCTTAAAATAGGACGTAGAGTGTTAAAAATGATGATAAAATAAGGATTTTGCTTTTTTATGATTAGCTTTAATATGACCTTAAAAACTATACATTGAAAAACATTTTTCTACCTATCCTATATGCATTACTATGTGTATCCTGCTATGCTTATAGCACAGATACCACCCTGCATATAGAGGCAATCCCCTATGATAGCCACATCCTGCTAAACTGGCAGAAAGATACATCGTCTGCCCATTATCTCATATACATAAATGACAGCATAGGACAGGAAGCAATACATGAACCCTACTATGTGCATTTCCCCAAAAAAAGAGGTCATAATACATACAGAGTGGCATCCTGTGATAAAAATGGAAACATATTAAAAAGTAGTCTTCCTATTCATTTAAAACTTAAAAAAGCCGATGATGAAGCCCTGATGGATATGATAGAACGTCATACGGCAGACTATTTTATAGAATATGCACATAGACCATCGGGTATGGCACGTGAGGGTAGTGATAAGGATAGCAGTCTGGTTACGGTAGGAGGTAGCGGAATGGGTGTGATGGCTATAATAGCAGCCGCTAGTAGGAATTGGATAACGCGAGAAGAGGCATATAAACACATATTAAGTATAGTGTCATTTCTATCCCGAGTGCCACGTTTCTATGGTATGTGGGCACATTGGTATGATGGGGATACAGGCGAAGTAGTGTCTTTTTCACAGAAAGATGATGGCGGGGATGTGGTGGAGAGTGCCCTTATGATGCAGGGTTTGTTGTGTGCCAGAGCATATTTTGATAGGCAAGAGGAGGTGGAGTTAAGGGATTCTATTACTACGCTGTGGGAGGATATAAACTGGGAGTTTTACACGAGGGGAGAAAACGTGATGTATTGGCATTATTCGCAGCGATATGGATTTGAGATGAATATGCCCATAAAAGGTTATAACGAGGCTCTTATAGCTTATATCCTAGCGGCGTCTTCTCCCTCACATCCCATAAAACCAGATGTTTATCATGATGGCTGGGCGTCATGGGATAGGGAACGATTTGGAGCATATACAGAATACTATGGGGTGATGCTGCCACTGGGCGAAGAGCGTTATCTGGGAGGACCACTGTTTTTTGCACATTATTCTTTTCTGGGATTGTGTCCTGTGGGATTGAGAGATAGGTATGCTATGTATTGGGAGCAGAACGTACGTCATACGATGGTAAACAGAGCTTACTGCATAGACAATCCTTATGATTGGGAGGGGTATGGGGAAAGTCTATGGGGAATAACAGCTTGCTATGGAATCCCCGATGGTTATATGGCTCATGCTCCAGGTTATTGGTTTGATAGAGGGGTGATAGCTCCTACGGCTGCGGTGAGCAGTATGCCATATACGCCGGCCTACACTATGGAAGTGATAAAAAATCTATATAGAAACTATGGAGAATACATATATGGCAGATATGGTTTCTATGATGCTATAAAGATAATGGATGGTAAGCCTATGGTACGCCAGCAATACCTAGCCATAGACCAAGCTCCACAAGTGGTGATGATAGAAAACCATCGTACAGGGCTGTTGTGGAGGCTATTTATGAGCGACAAAGACATCTCTAGAGGGCTATCCCGTCTAGGATTTACAATAGATAAAACAGAAAATAAATAACCACCTAAAAATAAATTTTATGACAGAAACATACATTGAAAAGACATCTGGTAGATGGAGAGGAAGAGTATATACTCTTGTGATGTTATTGGGAATAGGAGCGGTAGTGGCTTGTACGGTAAAGGAGGGTTTTATATCTCCTGCTGGGAGTACAGAAGGCTATTTCCACTCTCGTGAGATAGAACGTAGAGTTGACTCTATCATGCGGCTTCTCACCCTAGAAGAAAAGATAGGACAGCTGTGTATGTACACATCACATCATGATATAACAGGCCCTTCCACTCCTATCTACACCGAAGACCTTATAAGAGAAGGAAAGGTAGGAGCTATGTTCAATGCCTTTACATCCTCTCATAATGCTTACCTGCAACGTATAGCTGTAGAGGAGTCCCCTCACGGGATACCCATCCTCTTTGGGTATGATGTGATACATGGTTTCAAGACTATATTCCCTATAAATCTAGCGATGAGTTGTTCGTGGGATACTACTCTGGTGGAGCAGGTAGCACGGGTATCGGCTATGGAGGCGACTGCATCGGGAGTGAAGTGGACATTTTCTCCTATGTGTGATGTCTCACGCGATGCACGCTGGGGACGTGTAAGCGAAGGCAGTGGAGAGGATTACCTCCTATGTGGAAAGATGGGTGCCGCTATGGTACGTGGATATCAAGGAACCGATATGTCCAGTGATACATCTCTGGTTGCGTGTGTAAAGCATTTGGCGGGATATGGAGCAGTGCAGGCAGGACGTGATTATCATACGGTGGATATCACAGAACGTACATTGCGAGGGGTGTATCTCCCTGCCTATAAAACGGCATTGGATGCAGGAGCAGCTAGTGTGATGACTGCCTTTAACGAAGTAGATGGTTGTCCTGCCACATCCAGTTACTATCTAATGACAGACATTTTGCGTAATGAGTGGGGATTTGGGGGACTGGTGGTGTCTGACTATACAGCTATAATGGAACTGCTGCATCACGGTACAGCTACCGATAGTCTTTCTGCCACCGCCCAAGCAATAAACGCAGGTGTAAACATAGATATGGAGAGTGATTTCTACAGGCAATATCTACGTCTTGCGGTAGAATATGGATATGTAAATGAAAGGCAGGTGGACCGTATGTGTCGTGATGTACTTCGTATCAAGTTCTATGCGGGATTATTTGATAATCCGTACCAGAATACAGACACTATACGTGAAAGGACAGCACATAAAAAAGATAGTTATATGCAACTATCTCGCCGTGTGGCACGTGAGTCTTGTGTGCTGCTAGAGAATGAAGACATGGCATTGCCATTGGATCCAGCACTCAATATAGCGGTTATAGGCCCTCTAGCCGATAGTCGTGATGACCTACTAGGTTCGTGGAGGGCGGCAGGAGATACACTGGGAGTACTTTCTATACTTGATGCCATGCGGGAGCGTTATCCACATATAACATATGCCAAAGGGAGTCCGCTTATGGGAGATGACACCACTGGTTTTGCTCGTGCCAGAGAGATAGCCACCGCAGCCGATGTGGTGCTTATGGTGTGTGGAGAGTCTTGCCAGTGGACAGGCGAAGCAGCAAGCGTTACCGATATATCACTGCCATCTATCCAGAATGAACTCCTGCAAGTGGTGCGTGGAGTAAATCGCAATGTGGTAATGATTCTCTTAAACGGCCGTCCTCTAGAACTTACCAGCGTAGTCCCTTATACCTGTGCTATACTTGAGGCTTGGTTTCCGGGAAGTAACGGAGCCCGTGGGGTGGTAGATATCATCAGTGGGGAATATAATCCTTCGGGACGACTTACGATGAGTTTCCCTAGACGTGTAGGACAAGTGCCTATTCACTACGATATGAAAAATACAGGTCGTCCTTACACTCCCGATAATCCCCAGCAGAAGTATCTCTCGCGGTATCTCTTCACTCCCAATAGCCCATTGTTCCCATTTGGTTATGGACTTTCCTATACCACTTATGAGTATAGCGATGTAAATGTAGAAAAAGAACACTATCTCACTGGAGAACCTATACGCATCACAGCTAGGGTAAAAAACACTGGGAAGATAGCAGGAGTGGAGACGGCACAACTCTATGTGAGAGATGTGGTAGGTAGTGTAACACGTCCGGTAAGAGAACTCAAATCATGGCAGAAAGTGTATCTAGAACCCGGCGAAGAACAGATTATAGTCTTTTCTCTTACAGAAAAAGACCTTTCTTTCTACCGTGCCGATATGACTTGGGGGATAGAGACAGGCAAGTATGACGTGTGGGTAGGGGGCGATAGTAATGCCAGCGAAGGAGATTATTTTTATATCAAAGACTAGATGGGGATATGAAAAAGACATTATGTGTGATGTTGCTTCTGGTATATGTAATGCTGGAAGGACAAACGGTGCGTACGGCAAGACACGTAGTACTGGACATAGATGGAGGAGTGGATGATGCACGAGTATGTGCCAGCCTGCTCTCATGCCCAGATACCGAAGTGATGTGTATCACTACCACTCATGGGATACTGCATGCAGAAGATGCCGCCAGCAAAGTGTGTAAAATGCTATCTCACCTCCACCACGAAGGAATTCCTGTAGCCTCGGGACGTGATACTACATTTGAGGCATCGTGGGTGAATGCGGTATGTCATACAGCGTATTGGGGGAGAGATGAAGATACCTTGAGATGTGAGCCTTGTGGACTCTCTCCCGAAGACCTTATGGCTCGTGCTGTTCTTCATAGTCCTATGAAATCCATAATAGTGGCTTGTGGCCCTTTGAGTAATATAGCGAGATTTATCTCTAGGTATCCCAATGCTTCTTTGCGTATAGGGGAGATATTGTGGTCGTCTAGCATGGATGAATCAGACTATAACCTCACAGCCGATACCGCAGCTTATCATGCTGTAATGCAGAGTGGTATCCCTTTGCGTGTGGTATGTGAAGGAGAGTGCAGGGTGAGTGAAAATGACATATGTCATATGTATAAAAATATAGATGCTCCAGCCTCTAGATTACTGCAAGGCAATGCCCATAGCATATATCCTCATAAGCCTCCTTTTGCCGACCTTACTACTGTTTTATATCTATATTATCCTCATATGTTCCATAGTGAAACAAAAGATAATGTAACATACAGCATTATAGCTCCGCATGTAAAGAAAAGAGAGATAATAGAGGCTTTAAGAAATGTAACAACTGGAGCTTTTTATAAAGAAAGTCAAATGTTTAATTGTACTCTAGATAGAGAAAATATGTTCTATGATGATGTAAAAAGTATAAAGGATAGCGTAATCTCACGCTATGGCCATAGCGAATGGAGAGCTTTTCTTATAGCAGGGGAACTTCACGGGCATCTGGGGGTATATGCAGTGATAGGTGTGAAGATGGGACAGCGTGTGAGAGAATATATGGGTATAGGGATAGATGATGTAAATATAACATCTTATACAGAACCTTACCCACCTTACTCTTGCATGAATGATGGATTGCAGGTTTCTACTGGTGGAACATTGGGACATGCACTTATAAGCCTAGCGGGGGGAGATAGTATTTCTTATAGTCCTTCGGCAAGGTTTACCTATGGAGCAAAGGACATAATAGTATCTCTTAAACCTAGTCTTAAAAAGGAGATAGATGCTAGGATTATGGATGTGGTGATAAATTATGGGATAGGCACGGTGCAGTATTGGGAAAAGATAAGGGAATTGGCACTGGAATATATGGCAAAATGGGACAGAAAAGAGATTTTTGAAATAAAAAGTTTAAGTAAAGAGCTTATCTAATGTTTAGATTCTTTATATTTGTAGGTTGTAATGATAAAAAATGTAACAGGGTAAGAAACACACAAAATATATAAAATCAAGCATTATGATAAACAATAAGATAACCATAGGAGTATCGGTAGGAGATATAAACGGCATAGGGACAGAAGTGATTATTAAGACATTTGATAATCCTGCTATGCTAGAGTTATGTACTCCGGTTATATTTGGCAGCAGTAAGCTCATATCCTATTATAAGAAGCTATGTGGTAGTGATATGCCATTTGTAGGGATAGATAATGTATCACAGATGATCCCCGGAAAGGTAAACATAGTAAATCTATGGCAGGAGGCTCCTGTTATTACTCCGGGACGAGACACAGAGGAAGGCGGACGTCTGGCATTTGAATCTCTTAAAGCGGCTACATCTACTCTTAAAAAGGGACAGATAGATGCTCTGGTTACTGCTCCTATAAATAAAAAAAATATCCAATGTGAGGGCTTCCATTTCCAAGGTCATACAGAATATCTGGCATCGGAATTGGATGGGGAGCCACTTATGTTCCTTATATCAGATTCTCTTAAAGTAGCGGTGGCGACAGGTCATATATCTATAAGCGATGTGAATGATGCCATTACCGATGCTCTTATAGAGAAAAAAATCAATCAAATGGAAGAGTCTTTGCGTAGGGATTTCCGAGTGGAGAAACCGCGTATAGCCGTATTGGGGCTAGACCCTCATACGGGAGACGGAGGTGTGATAGGTACCAAGGATAGCGAAATTATAGCTCCTCTTATAAGAAAAATGTTTGACGAAGGGCATTATGTGTTTGGTCCATATCCTTCCGATGGATTCTTTGGTAGTGGAGCATATACTCACTTTGATGCGACACTGGCTATGTATCACGACCAAGGTCTTATACCGTTTAAGACCATAGCATTTGAAGACGGAGTGAATTTTACTGCTGGGCTTTCGCGTGTGAGAACATCGCCAGACCACGGCACAGGATATGACATAGCAGGTAAAAATGCAGCCGATGCTCAATCATTCCGTAGGGCTGTGTATGAGGCCATAGATATATTTAAGGCTCGCATGGAGTATGAACATCTCACCGAGAACGTTTTGCGTTCACAGAAGATACGTGCAGCAAGTGTTGCAGCCGCCGAAGACGAACCAGATATGAGAGATATGGAAGGTTGATTTTAAAAAATCAATTTTTATTCTACAATTCACATATTATTATTACCTTTGCACCCGCCGTAGGGAGTAAGGTTCACAAAATCCCAAAGATTATGAAAGACCCTATGAAAATATATGATATCCCTATCACGTCCCTCAAGGTAGGTGTTCACACGTTTAACTATGAGGTAACACAGGACTTGATGGATTTCTATGGTTATGAGGACCATTGGGATGATGCGAGGGTAAGTGTAACGGTAACTCTGGAAAAAAGAGTAAACGTCATGAGGCTGGATATATATGCGGTGGGGGATATACATACGTGGTGTGATGTGACTGATGAAGAGTTCCGTCTGCCTATAAAAGGTCATGAGAGCCTTACGGTAAAAGTGCAGGAGATTCCATCTGATGATGACCAAGTGATAGTTCTCTCGCCTCTGGATACAGTGCTCAATGTAGGACAGTGGATATATGAAGTAATAGTGCTGTCTGTACCGCAGAAACGTTACCATCCGTCATACCTTGAGAGAGAAGGAAGTGAGTGGAACGATGAAGAGGAGGATGGATATGAGGAGGAATATGAAGGTGAGTATGATGAAGATGATATGATGGATAGCAATATAGCTCCTATCTATAGTACAGAAAATACAGAAGACCATAGCGGGCAGGAAGATATAGACCCTCGCTGGGCAAAACTGAAAGATATATTGAATAACAAAACAAAATAATACACAAAAATGGCACATCCTAAAAGACGTCAGGGTTCTACCAGAAGAGACAAAAGAAGAACAAACGACAAAGCTGTCGCAAAACAAGTGAGCGTATGCCCAGTAACAGGTGAAGTACACCTTACTCACCGTGCATACTGGCACGAAGGCAAACTTTACTATCGTGGTAAAGTGGTTGTAGATAAAACTGTAGCCGAAGCCTAAGCCACTTTTTTACAATATAAAAGACATGACATTCACGGTGGGAAATATCCTGTCGTGAGTCTTTTATTTTAAATAATCATAGATGGAAATGTCGTCCTTTAGAAAAAGGCACGCCCTAGAGGGGCGTGCCTTTTTCTAAAGGTCATTTATGACGTTTTTTATATTTGCGTTCTTTTTTATGGGTGGCACGAGATGTAGCATCCTGCATCTGGAAGCTAGTGTTGCCATTTGGAGTATAAAAATATGAGAGATTTTCCCAATGTGCAGGGTAGTACATTATGTATCCTTTTCTGAAGAAGTCTTTGATGATGTTTTCTATCACGCGGTCTTCGGCTACATAGAGTGGGGCATACTCTTTTTTAAGTGAAAGAGAGAACATGCTGGCTGCACTATTCCACCACCATGCCTTCCAGCCGCTTTTAAGATTGCGAGCTATGTCATATGTGGATAGCCCTGTAAGACGATGAATGAGTTTTATAAGCACGCGACCATCGTTGCGGCTCATTTTTTTAAGTGCATCTTCATATTGGGAGAAAAGCTCTTTCTGGGTGTCGTTTACTGCGTGGCGGAATTGGCGGAGGGAGGCGTCTTTGCGGTAGCTGTCTATCTCTTGTAGGCGGTCTGCTGCTAGAGTGGCATATTCCCATGTGCGTAATACTCGTCCGCGTAATCTCAACGAATCATCGCGACTCACACTGTCTTTATAAACAGGGGTTACTATGACCTCGTCTAGGACTTCTATGATGTTATATGACGAGGTGTCATTTGATGATTGAGCTATACAATGCACATTTGCACAGCATAAAATCAATGCTATTATATATATGTGAAGATATAAACGTGTATGTATTTTGGCCTCTATCATGGATGCTGTCTATTCTAGTGGCTAAAGTAGAAAAAAGATGTAGTTTTTCAAAAAAAAGAGATTAAAATATGCTAGAAAGAACAGTTTTATCACTATATTTGACCTTTAAAAGTACACGGATTGTAAAGTAAAAAAATTAAAATTATAAATATGGAATTTGTAGTATCTAGTTCGGTTATATTACGTGCTACCACTACTTTGGGAGGCATAATAGGTTCTAGTAGTTCACTGCCTATACTAGACAATTTTCTTTTTGAACAGAAGGGCGGACGTCTTACCATATCGGCATCAGATATGGAGACTACTATGATGTCCACCATAGATGTAGAAGGTAGTGGCGAAGGTAAAATAGCAGTACCTGCCAAAATGCTTCTGGAAATCCTTAAAACATTCCCAGAACAACCTATCACTTTCTCTACCGATGAAGCAGCTCATGTCCTGTATATAAACTATGGCGGAGTAGATAGCGAAGGTAAATGTGATATCCCATATGAAGATGCAGACGAATACCCACAGATGCCAGCTATGGAAAATGTTACACAGACAGTTGTAACATCAGAAATACTAGCATCGGCTATACAGAAGACACTTTTTGCTACAGGTAATGATGACATGCGTCCAGTGATGTCTGGTGTGCTGTTCAAATTCACTCCCGATGGCCTTATATTTGTCGCAACAGATGCACATAAACTAGTGAAATACGTCCGCGAAGACATATCCAGCCCAGTTCCTGTGGAATTCATCATGCCTAAAAAACCTCTTAATATCATGAAAAGCATGATGGCTGGTGTGGCGTGTGATGTAACTATTACTTTTAACCAGACCAATGCTCGTTTCCAGACCGATGACATAGTGATAGTATGCCGTCTTATAGACGGTAAATACCCCAACTATGAAGCCGTTATCCCAAAAGAAAACCCCAACCAACTCCTTATAGACCGCATACTATTCCAGAATTCGTTGCGTCGTATAGCTCTTTTCTCAAATAAGGTTACTCACCAGACTCGATTGAGCCTCTCTCCTAGTGAAGTCCTTATTTCTGCCGAAGATAGAGATATGGGTAAAAAAGCTGTAGAAAAAGTACCTTGTGCATATAGCGGAGACAAAATGGACATAGGATTTAACTCTCGTTTCTTGCTTGAGATGTTGGGTAATCTGGAAAGCAAAGATGTTACCATAGATATGTCTGCCCCAAATCGTGCAGGTATATTGCGTCCTGTGGAAAGCCCTGAAGGAGAAAATATCACTATGCTGGTAATGCCTGTTATATTGAGTAACTAGTAATGTAAATATGACTACATAGAGCGACACTATGTGTCGCTCTTTTTTATGTTATAAGGGTTAAATTTAACATATCATACATTAAACCTTTTGCGTTATTTCACGTCATAAAAGCAGTTATAATTCATTTTTTAATCTTTTTAAAATAAAATTTTGCAGTAATGAAGAGTATGAGTCGTTTAGTCCTATTGGCACTAGCACTATTGACGTTTAATGTGGCATTTGCACAGTTCGGTGGAGGACCGGGCGGTTTTGGAGGAGGCCCCGGAGGCATGCGTCCTGGTGGTCCTGGAGGTATGCGTCCTTCGGCTCGTGACAGACAGCAGGGGATGGGAATACTAGAAGAAGATGATAGTAAAAAAATAGGCTCGGTAACGGGTACTGTGATAAATATATTGGACCAGAAACCTGTGGAGTATGCGACTGTTTCGGTGGTAGAGAGTCAGTCGGGAAAAGTAGTTACAGGTGGTATTACAAACTTTAAGGGTGTATTTAATGTAAAACAAATCCCCGCAGGTGAGTTTAAGGTCGTAGTGTCATACATAGGCTATGAAGAATACACTGCTGGACCTATAACTATATCCAATAAAAACCGTAATGTGGATTTATCTACCATATATCTGGAAGAAAAAATAGAGGCTCTTGATGAGGTAGTCATCACTCCAGAATTCACTTCTATAGAAAACCGTATAGACAGACAGGTGGTAAACATAGGTAAAGATATGATTACTGGCGGAGCTATGGCTCGTGATGTATTTGAAAATCTACCTATGGTGGATGTGGATTTTGATGGTAATGTGGAATTGCAGGGGGCATCGGTTAAGGTACTGCTTAATAACCGCCCTACCGATATGTCTGTGGCCGACCTTCTAGAGTCTATCCCTGCCGAGGTAATAGACAAAGTGGAGCTTATCACCAACCCTTCTGCCAAACAAGACCCCGATGGTGTGGGTGGTATCATAAACATCATCACCAAACGCGGTATGAGTATGTATGGTTATACATTTAATACTCGTCTGGGTATAGATACCAAAGGTAAATTGAACGGAGGTCTTAACTTCAGTACATATTCTGGTAAATTCCTTTACTCCTTGAGTTATAACTTTAACTACAGCGAAGACTCTCGTGATAATGAGACATATCGTGCAGACTATCGTACTACTAGCATTCGCCCAAATCCATATCTTAACTATCAGTTTGGAGAGAGTAGCAGTTCTCGTATGAATCACTATGTGAGAGCTTCTATAGACTACCTCCCAAACAAGAAAAATGCGTTCTCTTATAATATATCGGTAGGGCCACGTAGAAGTGAGAGTGAGGGAGTGTCATCGTCATATTTCTTGCCGCTGGATGTAGCATATGATGATATTACCAAAGAAATAGCTCAGGAGATAGTTAACGAATATATGGACAACCTTGACCCATATTTCAATCGTCATCGTGAGAACCTTTCTGAGACCAAGAGCTTTACGATGCAGAACTCACTTACGTTCCGCCATGATATGTCAGACTATGAATACCTGGAAGTGGATGTGAGCCATGACTTCAATGAAAATAAAGGTTATTCGGGTATTTTGAATACTGTGGCTGGTAATCCTGCCCGTATCACTACCGATGATATTACAGATAACCACACATTCTCACATTTGCTATCGGCACGTGTGGACTATGCCAAAGAGGTGAGAGGAACTTCAAAATTTGAAGTGGGAGCAAAAGGGGATTTCACATGGAGAGATATGCCATATTTCTACTATATAGACAATGTCCCAGATATGCAACGTTCAAACCACTTCAAGTATGACCAACAGCTATTGAGCATCTATGCTACTTATGCTCGTTATGTGGGTAACTTTACACTTCAAGCGGGATTGCGTGGTGAGCAGACTATATATCATACTCTTGGACTAGGGGTAGAACGCAATGGCAATGAAATCATCTATTCAGAATCCAAAGACGTGTCATTGTATCGTGATTATTTCTCTCTGTTCCCATCGGCAGCGGTGATGTATAAATTTGGAGCCAATAACTCTTTCTCGTTTAATTACTCTCGCCGTGTAACCCGTCCAAACGTTATGACTCTTAACCCATCATATCGTTTTGATGACCCTATGTATGTAACTGTTGGTAACCCATATCTAGACCCTTCGTTTACCAATTCGTTGCAGTTGCGTTATAATAAACGTCTATCCAATAACAAAGGCTTCCTAGGTGCCAATGTGTCATACCGCGATAGCAAAGACCAAGTAGAGCGTATAACCACTCGTATAGACCCTACCGACCCTACCAAACCAGAAGGTGATGTGCTTTATACCACATCGGCCAACGTAGGTTCTTCGTTCAGCATATCTACTGGATTGATGTTCTCATACCGTCCGTTTAAGTTCTGGAATATAGGTTTCAATGCCCAGTATGTGTATCGTGAGACAGATATCCCCGAACGTACAGACTATATAAGATGTGCAGGACAGTATTCGTTGCGACTTAACAACAACTTCTCTATTCCTGCTACCAAGACTCGTATCCAGTTCCGTCTTAACTACAATGGACCTCGTACACAGTTGCAGGGTAAATCAGATGCTATGCTCATAGCTTCCATGGGTGTGAGTCAGAATTTCTTGAAGGACAAACTCAATGCCAGCATACGTGTAAATGACCTATTCAATAGTATGAAGTCCAAATCCAATACTTACGGTGCAGACTATGTCATGTTTAATAACAACCACATGAACCGTCAGGTAGTGTCATTTACTCTATCATACCGTATATCTGAAATCAAATTCAAAGATAAACGTGCCAAAGGTCTAGGTGGCGGAGGAGAAGAATTGGCTCCAGAAATGCCTGCTGCACAGTAATACGGTTAATAACCATATCTAAAATCGCCGCCCACTTAAGTGGGCGGCGATTTTTATATTGACGGGGTAGAAAAAGGATATATAAAAGTGTTAAATTTATTTGTCATATTAAATAAGGTTTATATATTTGCACCACTATTATAGGCGGAAATAGCTCAGTGGTAGAGCATCACCTTGCCAAGGTGAGGGTCGCGGGTCCGAATCCCGTTTTCCGCTCAAAAAAAGCCTCTCTGAAAGAGAGGCTTTTTTTATGGTAAGTATTTGAGATAGGAGAAATAAGAGATGTAAAAAGAATAGATAAAAAATCCCCGCCACAGGCGGGGTTTGTGGTTATGTATAACTACTGGTAGGTTAAACTTATTTTACTAGTCCAGCACGACGTAGTAGTGCATCTGGTGTGGCACTGCGACCGCGGAAGTCCTTATAAAGTTCGTCGGCAGGGGCACTACCACCACGAGATAGTATGGTGTTCTTGAAGTGTTCGCCAGCCTCGCGAGATAGGATACCGTTCTCCTTGAAGTATTCAAAGGCATCGGCATCGTGCATCTCACTCCATTTGTATGAGTAGTAACCAGCGGCATATCCCCCCGAGAACAAATGTCCAAACGATGTTGACATAGCAGTGCCATCTACCACAGGATATAGTTGTGTGGGAGCCATAGCAGTGCGTTCATATTTGACTAGGTCGTGGTTCTCATCGGCTAGGTATTCATCTACACGTCCATCATGCCAAGCCATATCCAGCATGCCAAATGATAGCTGACGTACAGTAGCATATCCCTCCATATAATTGATAGAACGCATAAGAGCGTCTATGTATTTCTGTGGGATAACTTCTCCTGTCTGGTAATGACGAGCAAATACCTTGAGGACTTCAGGTTGTTTTGCCCAGTTTTCCATTATGTGTGATGGTAGCTCTACAAAATCTCGTGGTACTGCTGTACCCGATACCGAAGTATATGTAACGTCTGAAAGCATGCCGTGTAGTGCGTGTCCAAACTCGTGGAATAGAGTAGTTACCTCATAGAATGTAAGTAGCGAAGGAGCATCGGCGGTAGGTTTTGTAAAGTTACATACGTTGATGATATGAGGAGCTTGATTATCTCCAAATACTTTATTCTGGTCGCGTAGAGAGTTCATCCAAGCACCATCGCGTTTGCCTTCACGTGGGAAGTAATCACCATAGAATATGGCCTTGAATTCTCCTTTTTCATCACGAACGACATATGTGCGTACGTCTGGGTGATATTTAGGGATATCGTGAACTTCGGTAAAGGTAAGTCCGTAAAGTTTGCCTGCCACATAGAAAGCCCCCTGTATAACATTCTCTAGCTGGAAGTATGGTTTAAGTATCTCGTCATTAAAGGCATACTGTTCTTCTTTGAGAAGATTTGAATAATAAGAGTGGTCCCAAGCCTGCAATGTATCAAGATTGTCGTGTTTTTTGGCATATTCTTTAAGCATATCCACATCGCGGCGAGCAGCAGGAAGAGCTTTTTCCAGCAGCGAAGCGAGGAATTCATTGACAGTTTTGGCGTCTTTTGCCATACGGTCTTCAAGAGCCATATCGGCATAGGTGGCATATCCTAGTATGCGGGCACGTTCACCGCGTAATTTTACTATCTCGTCTATCACCGCACGGTTGTCTGCTTCGCCACCTTTAATGGCTACGCTACCGTTGGCCATATACATTTTTTCACGTAATTGGCGGTTCTGTGCATATTTCATCACTGCCGAATAGCTAGGAGCTTTAAGGGTAAATGTCCAGCCTTCTTCACCTGCTGCCTCGGCTTCTTCACGAGCGGCATCCATAGCACTCTTTGGAAGGCCAGCTAGCTGTGCCTCGTCTGTGATATTAAGACG
Source organism: Flavobacteriales bacterium (assembly GCA_017620815.1). Classification (GTDB taxonomy): domain Bacteria; phylum Bacteroidota; class Bacteroidia; order Flavobacteriales; family UBA1820; genus Merdimorpha. The sequence goes on along the minus strand of JAGAUI010000033.1, from coordinate 9,931 downwards.
GAAGGCATTGGTTTCTTTAAGGACATTTGACTGGAATTGAAGTGATAGTTGGCTTAGTCGCATACTTACCTCACGTAGTTTTTCCTGGTCTTCTGCAGATAGTTTGGCACCGCCTTCGGCATATCCTTTCCAAGTGTCGCGTAGGACTTTTTTCTGTTCGCTAGTAAGGTTTTCCTTGTCTTGGTTCTGGTAAACATAGTCTATACGTTCAAAAAGAGCCTTGTTGAAAAGCATGTCTGAACTATACTGTGAGAGCAGTGGGGAAATCTCCTGTGCTAGAGCCTGCATAGCAGGAGAAGTCTCGGCACTATTGAGGTTATAGAACACCGAAGTGGCACGGGATAACATCTCTCCGCTGCGTTCCATTGCAGCTATCGTGTTTTCAAATGTAGGTGTGGCAGGATTTTTGGTTATAGCATCCATTTCCTCGCGGGCTATCTCTATGCCTTTTTTAATGGCAGGCATGTAGTCCTCCAGTGTTATCACATCAAACGGTGCAGTACGATAAGGTGTACTGTACTGTGAGTAAAAAGGATTTATGATTTGTTCCTTTCCCTCGTCTGTTTTTTCTGTTGTTTTCATCTCATGGATTAGAGCTATGAGCAAGCCTGCACAAAAGGCAACTGCACATAGGCATAGTGTTAATGTTTTTTTATTCATATAAATATAGCGTATTTGTTTTTTTCTTACAGGGTGCTAAGATAGGCATTTTACTTTATTTATCATCTGAACGGCGGTATTCTTCCCATAGACGGGCGGCACTACGCACACGTTCTACACATGGAGTAGCACATTTGCCTTCACGAGCCAACTTTAGAATATCTTCACAACGCAAGGCTCCGTTTTCTTCTATAAACCTTTCTGCCAATTTTTTCACCGTTGCATAGTTATTCATCTTGGATGTGGTATCACGACCTTCTGTGGCTCCTGTCTCTAGTCCTGCCAGCAGAAAGAGTCCGCAGGCAGCACCGCAAGTCTCACGCATACGTCCTATCCCCCCTCCAAACGATGCCGACATCTTGAGGCATTGTTCACGAGTGAAACCATATTCTGTGGCATATGCAGCCACTACGGATTGGGCACAATTAAAACCTTCTTCAAATAATGCAGAGGCTTTTTCTATCTTTTTATCATCCATGAGCTATATGTTTATTAAGGGTACTAATGTACGGAAAATTTTAATGTGGATAGAGATATGGTTATAAGTATTACCACATAAAAAATGTATCAGCGATAGCTGATACATTTTTTATGATTGGCAGTAAAAGAGGGAGAATCTTATTCTTTTTTCTTTTCAAATTCTATCTCATAGTATTTCTTTTCTGGTTTGGTAATAGCTCCTGTAGCAGCGTCTATACCCCAAGCCAATATATCACATAGATTTATGATAGAAACGGGGTTAAAATTTTTGTACACTTGAAAATATACGGGTTCATAACCTTCGGCTTCGGCTTTGATGTCTGTATGGTCAAAACCACGGCGAATTTTTACTGCATAAGGGAATGTAATGTTGCGGTATTTGTTCCCATCTATCGTAAGGGTTGCTTTTTCTACTGGCGTAGTGCTATCAAGAGTTATTTTGGCACGTGTTCCGCAGAATATAGTTGCACAAGAAGAGCACATCATCACACATGATATAGCTATTATAAATATAGTAAGTGTCTTTTTCATTTTTTTAAACTTGAATTTTTGTAAATAATATGTGTAGTCCAAAAAAGTTGAGATAAGACAATAAAAAAGACGTGGACCAATAACTTCATTTATGCTTATCGAGGTATCGCCAAACACCAATGCCACATACATGAGTATAGCCCACGCCAAAACGTGAGCATCAACTTCTACTCTTGTGGCTTATTTTAAATTTTGGCGATTTCCGATAAGCAAGAATATAAGCTAACGCTTTTTTATATATGTCTTTTAATTTTAATGTTTCATAGGCATATTATGTTTTGTTTATAATGCAAATGTAGAAAATAATTTATTCTAAAAATAGATTTATATAAAACCTGTTCTCTTTTTATAATAATTGAGGATGATATCTGCACGGGCAGCTCCTATTACTGCCGAAAGTTCCTCCCGCGAAGCCTCGCGTATGGCATCCACACTGCTAAATACCCTCAGTAAACTCTCACGTGTCTTTTCTCCTATGCCCTTTATGTCATCTAGTTCTGATGTAAGGGCAGCTTTGCTACGGCGGTTGCGGTGATGTGTTATGCCAAAACGGTGAGCCTCATCTCGTAACTGTTGTATCACTCGCAGTGTTACACTACGGCGGTCTAGATATAGTGGCACAGGGTCATCTGGATAGAAGAGTTCTTCCAGACGTTTGGCTATGCCTATGATTTTGACCTTGTTTTCTATCCCTAGACGGCATAGTATCTCATATGCCGAAGATAACTGTCCCTTGCCTCCATCTACTATGATAAGGTCTGGAAGGCTTTCACCTTCGTTTATCATACGGGAGTAACGGCGTGTGATGACTTCGGCCATAGTAGCAAAATCGTTGGCACCTACTACTGTGCGGACTATAAAGTGGCGGTAGTCTTTTTTGCTAGGGCGACCATCACGGAAAACGACACAGGAAGAAACGGCGTTGGTGCCTTGGATATTGGAATTATCAAAACACTCTATATGACGTGGCGGACGGTCTAGATGTAGGTCTTCCTGCATGGTCTGCATAAGACGTGAGCTGTGGGCTTCGGGGTCGGTGATACGTTCCTTGTTAAGACGTTCTAGACGTGCCATGCGGGCATTCCTTTCAGATAGTTCCACTAGTGTATGGCGTTCGCCTTTCTGTGGGACGGTGATTTTAATACCATCCCCCAGTTCTATTTCCAGAGGTATGGATAGTAGCACCTCCCGCGAAGTGGAAGAAAAACGTTCTCTTAACTCTACCACAGCAAGCATTAGTAGTTCTTCATCACTCTCGTCCATACATTTTTTTATCTCCATAGTGTAGGACTGAATGATGGAACCCTGTACTACTCTCATATAATTGACATATCCCGATAGCGAATCTGAAACTATGGAAAACACATCGGCATCGCGTACCTTGCCTCCTGCTACGGTAAAACGGGATTGGTAGGAGGAAAGGCGGTCTATTTTTTCTTTGAGTAGGTGTGCCTGTTCAAAATCCAGTTTTTCGGCACACAGCATCATGTCTTCCTTCATCTCCTTGAGTACACTGGAGAAATGCCCACGCAATATCTGGTGTGCCATTTCTATGTTGTGGTCATATCTAGATTGTGATATACCCATCGCACAAGGAGCAGCACAACGTTTGATGTGGTATTCCAGACAAGGTCTTACGCGTCCTTCTTCTATGTTTTTTTCATTGAGAGTGTATTTACAGGTGCGTATGGGAAAGAGGTCTTTGATAACGTCTATCACCATACGGGCAGTGCCTACATCGGGATAGGGGCCATAGTAGGTACTACCGTCATTCAGTTTGCGGCGAGTGAGGAAGATACGAGGGAAAGCCTCGTTTTTAACACATATCCAAGGGTAGGTCTTATCGTCTTTAAGGAGGATATTATATCTAGGGTGTAGGGACTTGATGAGGTTGTTTTCCAGTAGAAGGGCTTCGGCTTCATTCTCTACCACCACATACTGTATGGAGGCTATCTTGGATACCATAACGCGGGTTTTGGGCGAATGTCCGCTACCCTTAAAGTATGAACTTACACGTTTTTTAAGGTTTTTGGCTTTGCCTACATATAGAATCTCACCATTGCTGTCATAATACCTATACACACCAGCATCTGATGGTATGGTTTTAAGTATGAGTTCTATATCAAGCCCATTTGCCATAGCTTAATCAGTTATAGTGGGATTCTATAAGGTCTTTGGCTTTTTCTATCATAGAGTCCACACCAGATGTAAGGAGAGAGACGTCGAGAGTGTGATATACATCTGGCTCTACCCCTAGTTCAAAATCTACCCCACGAGCATCTACACTGCGGGTAGAACTCAATCTCAACTGCCAACCTCCGTGTATGGTATAGTCCATAGGGAGTCCTGCTCCTCCGCCTGTTTTATCTCCTAGCACTATGACATTTGGAAATTCTTTGGCCATAGTGACAAAATGGGAAGTAGCACTATAACAAGACCTATTGGTAAGAATGATGATGGGGCGGTCATATCCTGCACCGCGTGGAATGCTGTAGTGAGGATACGGTTCTGAAAAATCATCATGTCCTTTACCATCTTTATAGTAGATAGAATAAGTATGACGTCTATTATCGGCTATGTAGTCTGCCAATGCTTCGGCATTATCTAGCGAACCTCCACCATTATCTCTTAAGTCTATTATAAGCCCTCGGGTGTCCTTAAACCGTTCTAGAATGATAGGCATGTATGTTATAGAACTAGAAAAAGAACCATAATAGATATAACCATATTTGCCATCGTCTAGAATGGTGTTTTTAAGACCTCCCGATACCCAATAGTCTGCCCCCAGATAATTGCGTTCTACTACAGTATAACTGAAATTCTGTGGGGAGTCCAGATACCACTGCCAGTTACGTGCATAGTCAAACCCCGCATATAGATTAACATGCCCGTCTTCAAGGACATAGAGCATATCACATAGCACTTTGTAGAATTCCAGTGTAGTCATAGATGGGTTTATAAGCGGTTTTTTCTCGTCATACACCCTCTGCCAGTCTATGTTTTTATACTCTAGGTATGAGTATTTTTCATCTACCGTCTTCCACAATGATTCAAACATATCCTCATATGAAAAATCATCTGGGTCACTATCCATAAATATCTTTTCACAACCAGATGTAAGGAGAATGCCCACACAAAGCAATGTGTATATCAGTTTCTTTTTCATAATCATTTGCTGGAGTTAAAGTAAAGAGTGAATGATATACTATGCATAGCATGGCGTACGGTGTTCTCGCGAGAGTAGAAATCATACCTCCAACGATACTGTACACGCATAGCATTGCCATTTTTCATAGTGCGGAATATGCCTATACGGGTGGAATAGTTCCCGTAGTCGTTCATCGTGGCGAGTGTTACGTTCCTTATCCCATCTTCTACAAATGGCAGTACATATGAAGGTCGTACAACCACCGCCAGAGCGTCAAAATCCAACCCCATATCCAGTGTCCAATCCCTCTTAAAGAGTTTAATGTCTCTCTCTACTTTTCCACTAGGGCCTATGCCAGAGTGGAAGAAATAGTTGGCTTCGTTATTGGTGAAGGAGAGTATCTGGTTGATGTATAGGGTTGCATCGGCTTTACCCCCTAAATACCATCTCCATTTATGTGTCTTATCGCTTATCCTGTGCAGGTAACTTCCCGAGAGAGAGAAATAATAAGAATCTGCTGCACGAGAAGAGACCGATGGAAAATTATAAGTATTGGTAAAACCAAATCCTCCCTTTATGTTTACGCCCCATCTATTGTTCTCTCCTATATGCATAAACCCCATAGAGGCACTACCCATAAGGCTTTTCATAGGGACATCGCCCACGGCATTGTCATTGAGCAGAGCATAATCCACTCCCAATGATACTCCTACATAGTCCTTTTTCTGTGCCCACAGGCTAGATATGGTACACAGTATGACGATGATAGATAAAAGATGTCTTTTCATATGATGAGGATTATTTTACACTCACATTTTTAATGGATTCCATCTCACGTATCTTATCCATCAATTCTTTGAGTTGGTCTTTGTTCTTGATGATGACTGCTACCTCGCCATTGAACATGCCTGCTTTACTGCTCACATTTATGGAGTCCATATTTATTCCCATCTCTTCAGATATGACGTGGGTGAGGTTATTTATAAGACCTATGTTATCCACACCTGTTATATCCAGCACCACACGACTTTCCTCACGAGAAGAATCTATCCATTTGGCAGTAAGGACACGATAGCCGTAGTTTGCTTTCATATCGGTAGCGTTAAGGCAGTCATGGCGGTGCACGGTTATACCTTTACCTATGCTCACAAATCCAAATACATCATCTCCCGGTTGTGGGTTACAGCAGGGAGCCAACGTGTAGTTGAACTTATCCTCGTTATCACCAAAGACCAGACGGTCATAGTGCATAACTTCATCGGTAGAGATGGATTTGGGAGCAGATGAAGTGGGGGTACGGCGGAATAGCGTAGAGAAAAATCCGCGTTGAGAAGAGAACTGTTTAAGAGCTTCGTTGTCTATAAGCCCCTTACCAAAACGCAAGAATAGTTCCTGTGAAGACTCTACTTTAAAATATGTAACTAGGTCATTGAGGACTTTTTCTGTAAGTTCCATTTTAAGGTGTTTGAGCTTGCGGACTAGTATCTCTTTACCATATGATGAAATCTCGCGGATGTCTTCGTTAAGGGCTGCCTTGATTTTATTGCGGGCACGAGATGTCTTTACAAAATCCAACCATTGAGCCTTTGGACGTTGGTTTTTACCGGTTATGATTTCTACTTGGTCGCCGCTCTGTAGTATGTAGTTAAGAGGCACGAGAGTCCCATTAACCTTGGCACCTAGACAACGAGTGCCCACAGCAGTGTGTATGGCAAAAGCAAAATCCAACGCCGATGAACCCTTTGGAAGGCTTCTCAAGTCGCCTTTGGGAGTAAAGACAAATATCTCTCCCACCAGCAAGTTGAGTTTGAATTCGTTTACAAGGTCGGCAGCATTCATTTCGGCTTGTTCCAGAGTGTCTCTCACTTTGGATATCCATTCTTCCATGTAGTTGTCTGTCGCCTCGCCTGCGTGTTTATATTTGTAGTGGGCGGCATAACCAGTTTCGGCCAGTTCGTTCATGCGGGCAGAACGTATCTGTACCTCCACCCAACGGTTCTGTGGCCCCATAACGGTAGTGTGTAGAGCCTCATAACCAGTGCTTTTGGGGGTGGAAATCCAGTCGCGTAGTCGGGAGGGATTTGGGTGGAATCTATCGGTTACTATGGAATATATCTTCCATGCACAGAATTTCTCTTCTGATGGTACCGAATTATATACTATCCTAATGGCAAAGCGGTCAAATACCTCGTCAAATGGCACGCCTTTGTTTACCATCTTTTTGTGGATAGAGTAGATGGATTTATTGCGACCCGTAATGGTATAATCAAATTTTTCCTTGTCCAGCACGTCTTTTACTGCACGTATAAATTCATCTATATATGCTTTCTGTGCTTCGTCACTTTCTTTAAGGAGTGTAACTATATTTTCATAGGCTTCTGGTTCGGTGTATTTAAGAGACAGGTCTTCTAGTTCTGTTTTAATGTTATACAGTCCTAGACGATGTGCTAGAGGGGCATAGATATACAGCGTTTCAGATGCTATCTTCTGCTGTTTCTGACGTATCATAGCATCCATGGTCTTCATATTGTGCAGACGGTCGGCTATTTTGATGAGGATAACTCGTATGTCGTTGGATATGGTTACGAGCATCTTGCGGAAGTTTTCGGCCTGTACGCTTATGTTGGAGTCTGAAATGCCAGAAATTTTGGTAAGACCGTCTATGATAGCTGCAATGGTAGGGCCATAGTCGCGTTCTATGTCCTCTAGGGTGGTTTCGGTGTCTTCTACCACATCATGAAGCAATGCCGAAGCAATGGCAACTGCATCTAGGCTCATCTTGCTCGCAACGATAGTAGCTACCGATATAGGGTGGAATATATAAGGCTCTCCGCTGCGGCGACGCTGGTGGCTGTGAGCTTCTGAAGCCTGTGCAAAAGCCTTGTGTATGAGAGCTTTCTCTTCTTTGCTCATAGGGTAACGCACCGCCTGTAGCAGACGGCGATATGCCTTTAATATCTCTATTTTTTCCTCACGGGTTATCTCTCTCACTGGTGCTTTGGACGCCATAATCTTACCTCCTTTATTCTGTATGGTTTATAAGTGCTAAAATTATAAAAAATATAAATATGTACACATCTATTATCTATGATTTAATTGAGAAAAAATGGATAGACTATACTTCCCTCTTGGCGGTAGTAGGCCATCTTTAACCGCAGAGTGTTAATTCCATAAGCATACATGAGTTGCATGGAAGGAAGACCTAGTGCATAGAATTTCTCCACATCTGTAAGACGTATTATACGCAATAGTTCCAAAAGTGTGATACGTCTAGATAATGGAGATAGCAGTGGCGAATGTCGTATGTAGGTCTTGCTATAAGATAGTATGTCATCTATGTCTTCGCGGGGAGCGTCATCTAGAGCTACATCATATACATAACAAGCATCACATCCATAGTATGGAGTGTCATCATATTTATGTGTGTTTTTAATCACCAGTAGTCTCTCTCCCTGCAACCAAATATCTCCTCCAGTTTCATCACCGCTGGTTACCCCCACAACCCTCATTTGCGAAGCGATGTTATTGACATTCATAAAATGATTGTAGTACACCGCAAAACTCTCTTTTTTCTCTATCACACTGCCAGGTATGGCACTAGATAGTTCGGTGTACGGGACACTTACCACTTCTAGTGGAAAGGTAATGATGCTACCCAGATATAGATTCAGCTTACAGCACATGGCACACATTTTTTCATCGTTAGTCTAGTGATAAAATCCCGTATCTGCTATCTTTTTATGTTATATTTGATGGGTGGGGGATTATTTGTTTCATGTCAATACATAAAACAGCCTGCCCCTCGGGGGGCAGGCTGTCATCATTTATAATATAAACTATCGTTAGTCTGCTAGAACAACTATTTCATCCTGTGCCGATTTGGCTACGCCTCCGTTTACTCGTATGATGAGGTTCTCACCTTCTACACGTACGTTTTCTTCAGTGATGCTCTCACTGTCTATAGTACTAGTGCAGTGTATCTTTACCTCTCCTGCAGAAAGAGTGGATACTATGGGGGCGTGCATCTTGAGTATCTGGAAGGCCCCTTTTTCTCCCGGCAGAGTTACAGCGTCTGTCTCTCCACAGAATATCTGACCTTCAGGGCTTATTACCTTTACGTTCATTATAATGGGGATAAAATTAGTTCATACCTGCTTCACGCAACATCTGCTCACCTTTTTCAATGGCCTGTTCTATAGTGCCACAGTAGCTGAATGCGGCTTCTGGATATTTGTCAAGTTCACCATCTATAATCATATTGAAACCTTTGATAGTGTCTTTGATATCTACATACACACCTGGGCGACCAGTAAACTGTTCTGCAACGTGGAATGGCTGTGATAGATAACGCATCACACGACGTGCACGGTGTACTACCAGTTTGTCTTCTTCTGAAAGTTCTTCCATACCTAGGATAGCGATGATATCCTGAAGTGCAGCGTTCTTCTGAAGAATTTCCTTTACACGCAATGCAGTCTCGTAGTGTTCTTTACCTACTACAGTAGGGTCAAGGATACGAGAAGAAGATTCTAGTGGGTCTACCGCAGGATAGATACCCAACTCGGCTATCTTACGAGAAAGCACAGTTTTTGCGTCTAGGTATGCAAACGTTGTAGCAGGAGCAGGGTCTGTCAAGTCGTCGGCAGGCACATACACAGCCTGTACCGATGTGATACTACCGTGTTTGGTAGAAGCGATACGCTCTTCTAGCTCTCCCATTTCTGATGCCAGCGTAGGCTGATAACCCACAGCCGATGGCATACGACCTAGCAGTGTAGAAACCTCACTACCTGCCTGAGAGAAACGGAAGATATTATCCACAAAGAAAAGAATATCACGACCTTCGCCGCCGTTTTCTGCATCACCATCACGGAAGTGTTCTGCTAGTGTTACACCAGAAAGAGCCACACGAGCACGTGCTCCGGGAGGCTCGTTCATCTGTCCAAATACAAATGCTAGTTTTGAATCTTTAAGGGCTTCGCGGTCAACTTTTGAAAGGTCCCAAGAGCCTTCTTCCATAGATTTTTTGAACTCTTCGCCGTAGTTGATGATACCAGATTCTATCATCTCACGCAATAGGTCGTTACCCTCACGAGTACGTTCACCCACACC
>JAGAUI010000032.1 GCA_017620815.1 Flavobacteriales bacterium | reverse complement strand
GTATTACCCTCTTCATCTACCACTTTCTTTTCTTTCTGGGAGGCACTTATAAGAACTACTCCATGTTTGGCTTTCTCGCCATATGAGGCGGTGTAGTCATCGTTAAGTATGATGATATCATCTATCATATCTACCTCTATACCACGCATATGGGAGAATTCGCTGTCGTTGATGATGTATAGCTGGCAACGTTCTCCATTTACCTTTATGTATCCATCATCATACTCTAGATTTTTACCCTGTGCTGCTATGAACCCTTTCATATCTCCATGTCTTTTAGCTGCCACAGCCTCAAAGTCTGTCCTTGCAACCACACCTTCTTGCATGCCTCGTGTGGTAAGGACTATTGCTCCATATTGAGCAAAAGTACCATAAACAGGAACCGCATTTTCCTTTATAACCTGCACACAATAGATTGTTTGTGGTTCAATAGATTCTAGTGTAGCCTCTATAAGTTGTGCGCCATCCAAAATTATAAGTGCACATTGTTTTTCTAGAGGTGTAAGTCCCCCTGTTTTACCAGCAGAATCATCAGCAGAATCATCATCGTCAGATGAAGCGAGATTGCTACTACTTATTGGTTTTCTTATATAAACATCTCCTCCACCATATTTTACCCCTGCAAAACGAGAAGCAAATATATCACCCCATTTCACATCTGCAGCTCCTAGATAGTATGTAGTTAAATCATCACTAAAATATCCACGCAAATCATTTTGACGTAACATAACTATAAGATTTACAGGTTTACTTGTATTGGCTTTAGTTATGCGGACGGTAGTACCTTCGGTGTAGTCCATCACACAACGTAGGTATTTATCTTTTTTGGTGATATGTATAGCATATTTACCATTCTCATCACTTACCGTTTCCTCTCCAGATGATGTGCGTATCTTCATCCCAGGGACTACACGTCCCCAGCCATCTTTTACCACACCGCGTATCGTGTCTTTCCCCACAGAAATATCTGCTTTTTCCACGCTTTTATTTGCCTCGTGGTAGGCTTTGGTTACTATTACTACAGCTCCTCCTGTACCTATAGAGCCATATGATGAGCCATCTTTAAGTACACTTATGCTATGTATCTGTTGCGGAGCTGAAACTGTTATCATATTCCCTACACTTCCATCTACAACATAGCATTTTATCCCATTAAATACCCCTAATGAATTATATGTTCCTATATGTCCATCTACATAACTATATCCCGTAAATTGTTTTTTTACCATGTCTTCCATGTCTGCATCTATTTCCCCGGGATAATAAGTGTCTCCTACTCTATAACCTGTAATGGCAGGGTCGTTGGTCTCGTCCAGTTCAAAAGCTATGGGCATAGCGGCTATTGCTGCACTTAATTCTTTTTCCATCACGGTGTATTTATTCATGATGAGGCGTAGCTCGGTATCCTTGGGAGTGGCGGTAAGGGTATATATTCCTCCATCTTTTGTTATGGCAGAATTTTTGCTCTTGTTGGTGCGTACGGTAGCACCCACCACAGGGTTACCTTTTGCGTCTATGACCACTCCTTTTACCTCATAGTTCTGTGCTGCTGCTCCTAGGGATAGGCTACCTATCGCCAGTAGGAAAAATAATTTAAGTGCTTTCATGATTGTTTATGTTTTTTTATACAATTAGTTATATTGTTTTTGCTTGACTATATAAATGTGTTGCTAACACTGGTACTAAATTAGAAAAAAATCTATACAAAGTATCCCACCCCCAAAATAATTTTTATTTAAAAACAAAAGCGAAAGGGTGGATAGACCTTTCGCTTTGTAAAACAAACCTAATTAAGATATAGGACTTTCCTATGAGTGAAGAGCTTCGTAACGAGCCTGTAGTTCTTCTTTTGACATAACTACCGATTCGTCTTTGACAGTGCTCTCTGTAGGACATACAGTCATACACTGTGGTTCGTCAAAGAAACCAACACATTCAGTGCATTTGTCTGTAGCTACATAGAAATGGTCATCGCACAATGCAGGATGAGTCTCGCCTTTAAGCTCCCAATCTACGCCACCTTCATAGATAGCTTCATTAGGACATTCTGCCTGGCAAGCACCGCAGCTTATGCAGTCATCAATGATTTTAATTGGCATAATTTCTAATGTTTACAGTTAATAAATGTTTTATTTGTTCAGTAAGACAAAAGTAGTAAAAGCAAACGATAGTTTTCAAAAAATATGAGTTAATTTTCAAAAAAATTAAATCCCCATACCTTTTATCCTCTCTAACGTGCTGTTATACTGCTCTATGACTTCCTTTATAATTTCTGAAGCAGGCATTCTTTTTTTCATCATCATACACACTTGCCCTACTTCCAGCTCCCCTTTGTCCAAATTCCCGCACAACATACCTTCTCTAGCACGACCTTTCCCTAGTAATTCTTTCAATTCATCTACCGTTGCATGGTTTTTGTATGCCTCTTGCACCTGTTCATAGAAAGGATTTTTAAGCAGACGCACAGGCGAAAGTTCTTTGAGAGTGAGCATAGTATCTCCTTCATCGGCTTTTAATACCTCCTCTACAAATGCTGGATGTGCCGAACTCTCATCGGCGGCTATAAAGAGCGAACCTATCTGCACAGCAACAGCCCCCAGTGCTATCGCTGCCGCCATCGCCCCTCCCGATGCTATACCTCCTGCCGCCACCACTGGTATATCTACCGCTGCTACCACAGCAGGAGTAAGTACCATAGTCGTTGTTTCTTGTTTACCGTTGTGCCCTCCAGCCTCAAAACCTTCGGCTATGACGGCATCTACACCGCTTTGAGCAGCTTTAACTGCTTGGCGGACACTTGAGACCACGTGCAGGACAGTAAATCCTCGCTTTTTAAGTTCGGGAGTAAAAGTAGCTGGATTCCCTGCCGATGTAATGATGATTTTAACTCCTTCCTCTTCCATTATATCTATGGTTTCGGCAGTGCGATGATACATCATTGGCACATTGACAGCAAAAGGACGATCTGTGATGCTGCGAGCCTTGCGTATGTGATGTCGTAATAGCTCACTGGTCATAGACCCTGAACCTATCACCCCTAGTCCTCCGGCAGCAGAAACAGCTCCCACCAGTCCTCCTCCCGATACCCAAGCCATACCGCCTTGGATAATGGGATACTCTATACCCAGTAATTTACATATAGGATTATTTTCTTTATTCATAGCTTCACATGTATTAAAGTTGACAATTAAAAAAAGAGAATGATTGCCGTGATATAAGCCGAGTTCTGTACTACAAGTGTAGCTCTTATCATTTATCTAATACATAGGTCGCCCTATGTCTTTATCTGCCTACCCCCCGTCAATGAGAACGAGCAGCTCTCTGCCCCGTAAGGCTGACGGTATACATGGCATTTCACCCCGTAAGGTTTACACTGCCACGAGTGTCACCACCCGTGCGGTGGGCTCTTACCCCACCTTTTCACCCTTACCTGCACTTGAATCAAGGGTTGGAGAAAAACAAATGCAGGCGGTATGTTTTCTGTTGCACTTTCTGTCGTGGAGACCACGCCTTCCTGTTAGGAAGTACGGTGCTCTGTGGTGCTCGGACTTTCCTCTCGTATGTTACCATACCAGCGATAAGACACACGACAATCATCTCTTGATGCAAATGTACGACAAAATAACCATCATAACTCATACATTGTGATAAATAATATTTAGTATGTGATAGGTATTTTTTATATCAAAAATTGGGATGTGTAGTCTATTTTTCTATTTTTGTAGAGTCAAATAACCATTAAAACCTCTTTTAAGATGAAAAAATTATTCACTCTACTATTGTGCCTATGTGTGGTAAGTATTTCATTTGCTCAACAAGAAGAAAAGCCATCACATAAAGATAAAAAAGAAGCTCGCAAAGCCGAAGCCGCCGCCAAAGAACACGAAGCATACATTGCAGCCCTTAAAGCCATCACCACTCACGATTTTGCCATCGAGGCAGACCGCGTAGAATTCCGCCGTGGTACACCAGAGTTTGTAAACCCTTCTACCAATTTTGTGTCATTGAGAGGAAACATAGCTACCGTACAGCTATCATCCAATACACCTAGACAGGGAGTAAATGGCATGGGTGGTCTTACTCTGGACGCCAAAGCATCAGACATTAAAACACGTGTAGATAGCCATGGGAACACCATTCTTACCATGAATATCGTGGGACGTGGAATAACAGGAACCATCACCGTAACACTCACCAAAGACAGCAATAGATGTAACGCCGAAGTATCTGGTAATTTCACAGGCGGGGAGGTTTATCTTAGTGGGAAACTATATCCAGCAGCAGAATCGTCCATATTTAAGGGACGTTCTATATAAAATATCTCCATCACATAAAAAAAGCTATACATTTTGTATGGCTTTTTTTATTTCATAACAGATGTTTTACTTACCTTTGCCCCGTATAAACCAATATCATTCTCTAGGTGGGGAATGCGGTGAAAATCCATAGCTGTGCCCACAACCGTATGTCTATGACAAGTCGGGATACCATCGAGAGAATGTCTTAACAACTTGGGAGCAAAGTTATGAAAACACCTCTATTTAATCTATTGTGGATAAGTATAGCATGCGTGCTATCGCTATCCTCTTGTAGTGATAATTCCTCGTCCCTTTCATCACAACACACCACTTATCCTTCACACGCTAGGCTTTTTAACTACCAGAGAGACAGCCTATACACCTATGTCAATGTCTTTCTACCACAGGACACATCACATGTATTCAGAACATATCTGCTACATGGGGAGGGTAAATCGCCACAGGTAGGAAAGGATACCATAGCAGTACAAGTACCACTTATAGATATAGGTTGTGCCCACTGCACACAGATAGGATTTATCAAGGCTCTAGGAGAGATAGAAAAGATAAGTTGTATAGGGGATATAGAACTACTGGAGAAAAAATCTATTCTAGCGGGACGTGAAGACCTAGGAGAGTTTTTCAATGGTTGGACTTTTGACATAGAGCGTCTTATATCCCTATCACCCGATGCTGTCTTTTTTACCCCCTATGGCAACGAAGACATATACTCTATTGAAAAGAGTGTACGCACACCTCTACTGCTTGATATGTCGGCATGGGAGAGCCACCCATTAGCCCGTAGCGAATGGATAAAATTTGTAGCCCTATTTATGGATAAAACACATGTAGCCGATAGTATATTTGCTTCCATAGAAAGTAAATACAATACCATAAAGAAGGCTGCATCTCACCATAGGGACCACATAGTAGTAATATCACAACTCCCATACGAAGGCGTATGGTACATCCCTTCGGGAGGTAGTTATAAAGGCATATTGTTCAGTGATGCATCGCTTTGTTACCCTTGGGAAGAGGAAAAAGGGACTGGTTCGCTTACGGTAGATTATGAGAAAATGCTATCCATAGCCCCAACGGCAGATGTATGGTTTATAGAGTCTGGACTTAATGCTGTCCCTACACTCTCTACACTTATAGAACAGAACCCTCTTTATAGACACTTCCGCCCTTATAAGAATAATACTATCTACATATGCAATACAGAAAACGTACTGTATTTTGAAGACGGAATACTAGAACCACATCTCATACTGGAAGACTATGTAAATCTATCTAGAGGAGTGAAAGACTATACACCACATTATTATTTCCCTATACAATATGAATAAATACAGCCGATACTTTATATGTGGGATTATACTACTTATAGCTATAATCGTCCTCTTCTGTGCCAATGTGGCCATGGGTAGCGTACACATCCCTATCACAGATGTCATAAATACCATATTGGGGAATAACGAAGGGATATATGATGTTATAATCACAGAACGCCGCCTCCCCGAAGCTGTTTCTTCTATGGTGGCTGGCAGTGCATTGGCTGTATGCGGGCTTATGATGCAGACTCTATTTCGCAACCCTCTGGCAGACCCTTCTATACTAGGTATAAGCAGTGGCTCTACTCTGTTTATAGCGATACTTACTTTCTGTTCTACCGCACTGGGCATAGGGGCTATAATGAACCCTATATGGCAGATAATAGCTGCTACTGCTGGTAGCATGGTAGTATTGTTCTTCTTACTGGCGGTATCTCGTCGCGTTGTAAGCAATACATCACTGCTCATAACTGGTATAATGACAGGTTATCTCACATCGGCTCTGGTGTCTATACTGCAGTATTCGGGTAGTAAAGATGCCAATTTTGCATTTGTGATGTGGACACAGGGTAGTTTCTCTCGTGTGGTAAGTAGCGATTTGTTTTTTATATTCATAATAGTATGTATAGCAGGGATAATAGCCGTATTTTTCCTCATTCGTACGCTCAATGCTCTGCTACTGGGAGAAAACTATGCCCGCAATATGGGTATAAACGTTCACCGTAGCCGAAATATAATAATTATAATCACGGCTCTACTTACGGCTGCCGTAACTGCATATTGTGGTCCTATAGCATTTATAGGTCTTGCAGTGCCACATATAGTGCGTTATATGACTCGCAGTGCCGATAGACGTACACTAGTTCCTCTTACAGCCCTTGCAGGAGCATGTATAACACTACTGTGTGCCCTTATAGCCAAAATGGAAGTCTTTGGATATATGTTACCTATCAATGCTGTTACTTCTCTTATAGGAGCTCCTATAGTCATTGCCGCCATTTTTAAAAATTCATCATTTAATGAACGTTAGGACATGGGAAAGAAAGAAATAGTGATAACTAAAGGTTTATATACCGGTTATAGCGATAAACAGATAGTATGTGAAAATATCAACGCCCACATAGAAAGAGGGAGTCTTACCTGCCTTATAGGTCGTAACGGAGCTGGTAAAAGCACCTTAATGCGTACTATGTGTGGTTTTCTTAAACCTATACATGGAGAAGTCCTGCTAGATGGCAAGAAGATAGAAGACTACTCACACAATGCTCTATCACGACGTTTGAGTGTAGTCCTTACCGAAATCATTTCAGAGATAAACTACCTCACTGTGCGTAGCGTAGTAGAGATGGGACGTTATCCATATTGTAATTGTTTTGCATCTCTCTCCCATGAAGACTACGATATAGTAGATAAATCTATGAAGATAGTAGGGATAGAAGATTTGGCAGGCAAATCCATGGCTGCCCTTTCAGACGGTCAACGACAGAAGGTAATGATAGCCAGAGCATTGGCACAGGACACCAGCGTTATAGTCCTAGACGAACCTCTTTCATTTCTAGACATGCCTTCGCGTATAGAGATAATGAAGCTATTAAGAGATATAGCCCACACACAGGAGAAAGCCATACTGCTATCTTCTCACGATATAGAGCTTGCATTACATTTTGCCGATAGACTATGGGTTATAGACCGCAATAGCCATATCTACACCACAAATGCCCCATATACAGACTCTAGCAGTATCATAGACGATGTGTTTGGAGGGCAAAGTATACTTGTAAAAGAATTTTTAAAGGCATAGAAAAACATATTAACATATAAACACTATATTTGCCTCAGTTTTTGAACATACATTATTTATAACCAATATATCATTATCAATGAAAAAACATTTACTATTATGTGCAGCTCTAGTCCTTTCATCTCTATGTTGGGCACAAGAGAAAGGCACTCCCGCTGCCGAGAACAAAAAGGCAAATGAAAACTCTACCGAAGTAGCCAAAGAAAAAGGTGTTTCGGTTTATAGTAATGATTTTACTTATACTCCATACACCCCTACCTTTAAGAGTGATGGTACTACCAAAAAAATCAAAAACGTCATTCTGATGATAGGAGATGGTATGGGTATGTCACAGGCTGTAGCCGCCTACTATGCCAATAATAACGCACTATCTATTCTTTCGCTTAAAAATATGGGATATGTACGTACATATTCGGCATCACACTTCACTACCGATAGTGCTGCATCGGGTACTACATATGGTTGTGGTGTGAAGACCAAAAACGGATACGTAGGCGTTACTCCAGATGGAGAGAAAAAAGCCAACGTTCCAGAAAAGATAGATGCACAGGGATTTGCTACCGGTATAGTTACTACCGATAACATATCGGGTGCTACTCCATCATCTTTCTATGCACATTCCTCTTCTCGTAATGCCTCCAAAGACATTCTAGTACAGATGAAAGACTCTCCACTAGACTTTTTTGCTGGTGGATGTGTAACTCTTTGGAACAAATATGCTCCAGGAGAGATTGACAATCTTAAAAAAGATGGTTGGACTATCATCAACGATTATAAAAAGATAGGCGAAAACATGCAAGCTCAACGTATAGGTCTAGTAGCCTATGACAAAGACGTTGCTCCTATCATGAACGGTCGTGGAGACTTCCTCCCATCTACCGTTAAACAGGCTATTGCTTACCTATCACAGAAGAGCAAAAAAGGTTTCTTCATGATGGTAGAAGGAGCACAGATAGACTGGGGTTGCCACAACAACGACAGCAAATATGCTATCACCGAAGTCATTGACTTTGATATGGCGGTAAGCGAAGCTCTACGTTTTGCCGATGAGAATGGAGAGACTCTTGTCATCATCACTGCCGACCACGAGACAGGTGGTATGACTATGCCTAATGGAGACTACAAAACTCGCAGCGTACGCGGAGTATTCACTACAGGAGGACATTCTGGTGTGATGGTTCCTATCTATGCTTATGGTCCATATTCACAGCTATTCCGCGGGGTACAGGAAAACACAGACGTTCACCACAAGATAATAGAAATCCTTTCCAAGGTTAAATAATATACTTTTTTAGAGTACCGAAAATAAAGAAAGGCAGCCCTGCGGGCTGCCTTTTCATTTATACATCACAATTTACCCCCCCTATCACGCCGACCTCTGACGTTAATAACGCACGCAGGATAGCCATACAAAATACGACCGAGACTTATATCCCCTTACATTCTTTCTTTTGTCTACCAAACAAAAGAAAGAACCAAAGAAAAATTCACCTCCGTTGTTTTTCTATTTCCTCTGAAATTGCCAAAAAATTGGGAGCCTCGAAAACCAGCTTTGCTGTGCAAAGCAAAGTCTCGGCTCTT
>JAGAUI010000031.1 GCA_017620815.1 Flavobacteriales bacterium | reverse complement strand
TAAAAATACACATAAAGTTTATTAACCCGCCCCCCCCGCAATTTAAACATTTCATTTATTTAAAATTATCATATTTTTATCATTAGCGCCTTTAATTTATTATTACCATAAAAAAAACGCCTGCAATGCAGGCGTTTTTATATTGAACATATTTGTCTTACTTATTATTACCTCTTTCTTACAAAAAGAGATTTTATTTTCTGTTTATACTTTTCTGGTACACGAGCCCACATGGCATCCATCTTGACAAGCAGAGGGTCTAGATTTACTATCACTGCGTCTTTGGTAGCACGATACGTGAGCCATACACCCAACGGCAATAGCACCAGTGTAGGCAACCATCTGGCTGTAATAACGTCCAGCGTACCTTCCTTACCCATCTTTTCGCCAAACATAAACAACACGTTATACACCATAAATATGGCTATCGCTACCACTACCGGTAAGCCAAAACCACCCTTGCGTATAAGGGCTCCCAGAGGAGCTCCCACAAAAAACAATACTATCACCGCAAATGCCAGAGCATATTTACGTTGGATTTCCAGACCAAACATATTTATACGCTCACCCGATGCTCTCAATCCTTCGCTATATGTAGATAGATAATCCATCGCGTTACGCACTTGGTTTTCGGCAGCACGGTACACGTCCTTGCGGCTTATGTGCTTACTAGGAACAAATGTTATAGCCTCACTCAAAGTATCTCTAGGGTCTATGTCTATCCCACTAAATATGTATTTGGCAGGAAGCAGTGAAGCACCATTCATCCTATCTTCTACCGTTATAGGGAAATGTGCTATCATACTATCCAATGCCTCATCTACCATAGATGCTCGTTTATATACATCACGCACACCACTTATCTTACTTTCATAATCCAGCAACGAAGAATCGGTAGGGAAAGAGCTTATATAGTTGTTCTGTCCCAACTCCATAGCAAACATTTTAAGACGTCCTGTATATTTCTCCTGCAACGAATCCAGTGCATGACGCAACTGTGATATATTCAGCATAGAATGTTTGTCTTTTTCATCTTCTTTTTTAAGGTCATCCTGACTGAAAGATGATATATCTACAGGTAATACTTGGTGGTCAAAACTTGATTTATTTATCACTTGGTGTGTACGTTGGGCATAGTTTGGACTTATCTCCTCCTCATACATATGCCCATCATAGAGCGAAAGCACCATATAGCGTTTATCTGGCGAAGTAGAGATAGAACCCCTACGTGCCACTATCACAGATACCGCACCACGATTACTACTCAAATCATGTATAAGCACATCCTTTATACTATCTCTTACCTCATCTATAGGAGTTTTTTCCATCACTCGTATAGAGAAATCTCCCACTTGGGTAAAGACGCCATTCTGGAGTTGGAGGGCTGGTTTCTGCTGTACTATATTATACAGCATATTTTCAGACTTGAAATTGGCATAAGGGATGACGTGGTTTGAAAAAAGGAACGCACCGTATGCAGTAATTACCATAAGGATGATAAGAGAGAGCATTATACGCCATAGCGGAACACCAGCAGTCTTGAAGGCCGTTAGTTCGCTATTTTCAGAAAGATTACCAAATGCCATTATGGAAGACAGTAGGATAGATACCGGCAAAGCCATTGGCACCATCGAAGCACTCATGTACATCATAAGCTCTATAATGATAATAGTATCTATACCCTTACCTACTATATCATCTGCATAGAGCCACAATATCTGTAATACAAATATAAGCAGCACCACAAAAAACGTTATTATAAACGGTGGCAGGAAAGATTTAAGTATGTATTTATCTAGTATCTTCATAGACACCTATATATTATGGTCGTACTATATAGTAACCACTTTCTTTATATTTCTTTTCATCAAAATAGAACTCACTCTCCTGAATTTTTACAACTGGAGTAAGCTCTATAATTTTAATCACACTACCATTGCCCTCTCTCATCTTCTCTACAAATGACAACGGCAGCAGAGTATTTATATCCACCTCTATCTCTACACTCTCTAGTTCTCTATCTTGAGCTACAGGACGCATCTCTATAAACCAAGAGTCATTTTTACGGGTAACGGCATAGGGTTTAAAATTCCGCACAAAGATATTCAAAATATCCGACATACTACCCAATGCTCCTCCATCTACATCTATATTTTCTACATTTACCTCCTTTATGTCGTTCATTATGGTATAAATGTACTTACCATCACACATTCGTACCACATCACTGGTAGTAAAACGATATTTACCATCAGAAAATAGAAGTGTAGCTCTACCAGAGAAGTTCTGGGAGTCATATTCTATTGTAGATTTATATGTGTTTATGTCCTTTACCTTTTTCACACAGCTATCCATAATCCTTGCTGCATCGGCATAATTCTGCCCATACATCACAGCAAAAGGGAGCATAATCCACAGTAAAAAGAAAATCTTTTTCTGCATAGTAATCTATTTTTCTGTTCCGTAAAGTATTCTATTGAGAGTATTTTCATCTTGGATGAGCACCTCACGAGCTTTTGAGCCGTTAAATGGCCCTATGATACCAGCACTCTCCAACTGGTCAACGATACGTCCTGCACGGTTAAAACCTATGGAGAGTTTACGCTGTATGACCGATGCCGAACCTTTCTGCATAGCCACCACCACACGTGCTGCCTCTTCAAATTTTGGGTCGCGTTCATCTATAGATATTATCTCTCCATCATCACCCGATGAATGTTCTACCTCTGGCAGTAAGAATGCCGAATGATAACCCTTTTGGGCACCTATGAAATCACATATAGCCTCTACTTCTGGTGTATCTACAAATGCACACTGCACACGTATCATCTCATTTCCTCCGCTGGAGAGCAGCATATCTCCCTTACCTATCAGTTGGTCGGCACCAGAAGCGTCTAGGATAGTACGGGAGTCTATCTTGGAAGTAACGCGGAATGCTATACGAGCTGGGAAATTGGCCTTGATGATACCTGTTATCACATTTACCGATGGACGTTGGGTAGCTATGATAAGGTGTATTCCCACCGCACGAGCCAGTTGTGCCAGACGTGCAATAGGCGTTTCTACTTCCTTGCCTGCCGTCATTATAAGGTCTGCAAACTCATCCACCACCAGCACTATGTATGGCATATATTTATGTCCTTTGGCAGGATTTAAGCGACGGGCGATAAATTTGGCGTTGTACTCCTTTATGTTACGCACATAAGCTTCCTTGAGCAAGTCATAACGTGCGTCCATCTCGGCACACAGAGAGTTAAGTGTGTCTATGACCTTGGAAGTATCTGTAATGATGGCATCTCGGCTATCGGGCAGTTTTGCCAGATAGTGACGTTCTATTTTATTATAAAGCGTAAGTTCTACCTTTTTGGGGTCAACTAGCACAAATTTTACCTGTGAAGGGTGTTTTTTATATAACAATGATGTGAGTACAGCATTCAATCCTACCGATTTACCTTGTCCCGTAGCACCTGCCATGAGCAAGTGTGGCATTTTGGCAAGGTCAAATACCACCGTTTCATTTGAAATGTTTTTACCTATCGCCACAGGCAGTTCCATCTGTGCAGTCTGGAAATTACGCGATGATATGACAGAATTCATAGAAACTATGCTCGGTTCTTTATTGGGGACTTCTATACCTATGGTTCCTCTCCCTGGAATAGGAGCTATGATACGTATTCCTAGTGCCGAAAGCGATAGTGCTATATCATCTTCTAGGTTTTTGATTTTGGCTATCTTGACTCCCGGTGCTGGGATTATCTCATATAGCGTAACAGTTGGCCCTACCGTAGAATGTATATGTGATACATCTATTCCATAGTTTTTAAGTGTATCTACTATTCGTTTACGATTGGCTATTACCTCTTCTTTTTCCACATTTATACTCTCGTTATCAAAACGACGCAACATAGACAGCTGAGGAAAACGATAACTAGACAATTCCAATTTTGGGTCGTATTCCCCTTGCTCCTCTACCAGACGGCGTGCCAATTCCTCACTCAAACAACTCTCATCACTAGCTACAGTGAGGGTAAAATCTATACCGTCCTCGCCTTCCTCATGAATGACAGTGCCACTTTTAAGAGTCTCTCCCTCTCCCTGCTCACTGGTAGTAGAGTCATCTATTTCATCTTTATTATAAGTATCCTTTATCTCAAATTCTTTTTCTACTATTTCTTCATCATCCTCTTCATCTTTTATTATATCGTCTATTTTTTCCTCGACTTGAGGTAGTTCTACATCATCTATACCACTTATCACATAAGCACCTTCCTTTTTATCCTGAGCTTCGGCTATTTTTTCCAGTGCGAGTTTTTCTGCCTCACGAACTTTCTTTTCGGCTTCTTTTTCTTCTCTTTCACGCGATAGACGAGCTTCGCGTTCGGCAGCACGCAGTGCTGCCGCCTCAAGACGGCGTTCTCTCCACTGGTTGAGTTTTTCTGGAGTTATACCAAATCTCAACACAGCCCACGATATAGGTAATATAGCCAGCAGCGGAGCAAGTCCCCATCCTAGCAACTGATAAAGCATCACATGCAGACGATAACCCCACGCCCCCGAATAAAAACTAGAGAAATAAGCCATCACCACACCTATCCACACTGCCCACATGAGCATCTTACTTATAAAAAGCGTTATGCGAGAGAATGGTTTGTCCAGCATTATGATAGCCGCCACAGCATATCCCCCCACGAGCAGGCAGAATACCGATACCCCCAAACGATTCATAAGCAGATGACTCACATAATACCCCGCTATACCAAAGACATTCCCATAACTCTCCCCAGACTGTACATTTTGGTCACCGGCTCCGGTAAAGAGATAAGAAACACATGCCGCTGTGAGTAACAGCAGCAATATAGTTATAGATATACCTATTATAACTCTACCCGCACGAGTATTTATCCACGGAGTCTGAGTAGCACGAGGTGTCTTTTTCTGTGGTTTTTTGGCTGGGGATTTAGGTGTTTTAGTTGGTTTTTTGGTTGCCATGGTCTTTATATGGAGTATTTTATGTTCTTTTGTATTAAAAAATGGAGATAGTTCACATTTTATTCTGCGAAGTTAATCAAAAGTCATTAAATTTGCATCTTAAAATTATCATTAGGAAAAAATAAATCACATATATCATGGAAATCCCTTCTAAATACTCCCCAGCCGACATTGAAGACAAATGGTACGCTTACTGGATGGAAAAAGGATATTTTCATTCCACACCAGATGCACGCACTCCATACACCATAGTTATCCCTCCACCAAACGTAACAGGTGTACTTCACATGGGGCATATGATGAACAACACCATACAAGACCTGCTTATACGCCGTGCACGCATGAGAGGCTATAACGCATGTTGGGTACCAGGAACCGACCACGCCAGCATAGCCACCGAGGCCAAAGTCGTTGCTCGTCTTAAAGAACGAGGTATTAAAAAGACAGACCTCTCGCGTGAAGAATTCCTAAAACACGCTTGGGATTGGACACATGAACACGGAGGCATCATACTGGAACAGCTTAAAAAGCTAGGAGCTTCGTGTGATTGGGACCGTACACGTTTTACTATGGACGCTCCGCTTAGCGAGTCTGTAACCAGAGTATTTGTAGATTTATACCGCAAAGGTCTTATCTATCGCGGATACCGTATGGTAAACTGGGACCCCGAAGCCCTTACAACGGTATCTGATGAAGAAGTTATATATGTAGAACAACAAGGCAAACTCTACTACCTGCGTTATATGATAGAAGGTAGTGATGACTATGTCGTAGTTGCTACCACACGTCCCGAGACTATATTTGGAGATACAGCCATGTGTATCAACCCTGCAGACCCTCGTTATGAACACATTCGCGGTAAAAGAGTAATAGTACCTATAGCAGGACGTGCGATACCTGTCATAGAAGACGAATACGTAGATTTGGAATTTGGTACTGGTTGTCTTAAAGTTACTCCTGCACACGACGTTAACGACAAGATGCTAGGTGATAAACATCAGCTAGATGTGATAGATATATTCAATGACGATGCCACTCTTAACTCATATGGTCTTCACTATGAAGGCAAAGACCGTTTTGTGGTACGCCGTGAGATTGAAAAAGAATTGGCAGAAAAAGGTCTGCTAGAAAAAGTAGAGAACTATACCAACAAAGTAGGAACATCTGAACGTACCAAGGCTATCATTGAACCAAAGGTATCTCTACAATGGTTCCTCAAGATGGGCAATCTAGCTCCTACTGCTCTTAAAGCCGTAATGGATGATACGGTACATTTTGTACCCGAAAAATTCAAGAATACATACCGCCACTGGATGGAAAATGCACACGACTGGAACATATCGCGTCAGTTGTGGTGGGGACACCGCATACCTGCATACTATTACGGTAGCGGAATGAATGATTATGTGGTAGCACACGATGACGATGAGGCACTTGCTCTAGCACGTGAAAAGACGGGCAATCCATCTCTCACTGCCAGCGACATACACCAAGACCCCGATGCACTAGACACTTGGTTTTCGTCATGGTTGTGGCCTATATCGGTATTTGATGGCATACGTTACCCAGATAACGAAGAAATAAAATACTACTACCCTACCTGCGACCTAGTTACAGCACCAGACATTATGTTCTTCTGGGTAGCACGTATGATTATGGCAGGATATGAATACCGCGGTGAACGTCCATTTGCCAACGTATATTTTACTGGTACTGTACGTGATAAGCTAGGTCGTAAGATGTCAAAATCACTAGGCAACTCACCAGACCCTATAAAGCTAATGGAAGAATATGGTGCCGATTCTGTACGTCTAGGAATGTTGCTTACAGCTCCTGCTGGTAACGACTTCCCATTTGACACAGACCTATGTAAACAGGGAGCCAATTTCTGTAACAAGATATGGAACGCATATCGTCTAGTGGCAGGAATGGAAGTATCTGACGATGTAGAGGTAGCTCCTGTAGCACAAAAGGCTGGTGATTGGTTTGATGAAAAGATGGGAGAAGCCATAAAAGAGATAGACCATCTATATGACGAATTCCGTCTTTCCGAAGCCCTTATGACCACATATCGTCTAGTATGGGACGACTACTGCTCATGGTATCTGGAAGCTATCAAACCTCCATATGGTTCTCCTGTAGCTCGTTCTACTCGTGATAGAGCTATTAAACATTTTGAGGATTTGCTACGTCTGCTTCACCCTATCATGCCATTTATCACCGAAGAGTTATGGCAAGCCATACGTCCACGTGAGGTAGAAGAAGCTCTTATCGTTTCACAGTGGTTTACACATGAAGGTGAAATAGACCGCAAGACTCTAGAGGCATTTGCTTATACTACCGAACTAATCACAGCCATACGCGGTGTAAGAGCAGAAAAAGGTCTTTCTCCAAAAGAAACACTAGACGTGATGACCTGCTCTACGACAGCTCCTATTGTCAATGAGATAGTAGAAAAACTAGCCAATGTACGTCCTATATCCATAGTAGATAAAAAGCCAGAAGGTGTTATATCTGTAATGGTACGCACAGACGAATACTTTATCCCTGTGGGCGATAAGATAGACGTAGAGGCAGAACTATCCCGCCTACATAAGGATTTGGAATATGCTCAAGGTTTCCTAGCTTCGGTACGCAAGAAACTATCCAACGAACGTTTTGTATCTTCTGCTCCAGAGGCCGTTGTAAATGCAGAACGTAAAAAAGAAGCAGACGCTCTATCCAAAATAGCCACAATAGAACAAGCTATAAAATCTCTTAAATAATTTTATCTATCCATAGAGACATGAATGCACAAAAAATGCGGCGGGCATAGCCCGCCGCATTTTTTGTGCATAGGCATTAGATTTTTTTTGAAAAAAGTACATTTTGTAACAAAATTATGATGTATTTTTGTAGTTAGCGCATGATGTAGCCCCACCCGTCTCTTATTACCATATAGGAGACTGATATTCAGTGCCTATGAGTGTGCATCATAATATTTTAAGTTTTATGTCAAAACTATATTTGGTACCTACACCAGTAGGGAATATGAAAGATATGACCCCTCGCGGGATTGAGATATTGCGAGATGCCGACCTCATACTGGCCGAAGACACTCGCACATCATCTCATTTGCTCAAATCCCTAGACATATCTACTCCTATGATGTCGTACCATATGTTTAACGAACATAAAACAGTAGAAGGATTCATAGACCGTATAAAAGCAGGGACAACCATAGCCCTTATTACAGATGCAGGCACACCGGGCATATCAGACCCGGGGTTTCTCATCACTCGCGAGGCAATAGCAGAGGGGATAAAAGTAGAGTGCTTGCCTGGTGCTACGGCATTTGTTCCAGCACTAGTAGCATCGGGACTGCCTTGCGAACGTTTTACGTTTGAAGGGTTTCTTCCTGTAAAAAAAGGTCGTGCCACACGTTTGGAAGAGTTGAAAGATGAACGCCGCACGATGATATTCTATGAATCTCCACATAAGCTATTGCGTACGCTGGAGGATTTCTCTCGCGTATTTCCTGCCCGTAATATGTGTGCTAGCCGTGAGATAAGCAAGATGTATGAAGAGCACATACGCGGTACGGTAGAAGAAGTTCTGGAACATTTCCGCAGCCACGCCCCCCGCGGGGAATTTGTACTAGTGGTAGCAGGAGACCAGAGCCCCAAAAAAGAAAAAAAAAGAATAAATAAAGATGAATAAAAGGTGGCGTATCAAAACCCGCCCTTCGGACGAAGAAATAGACGCACTATCCTCCGCCCTGAAAATAGACAAGGTTTTGGCACTGCTGCTACTGCAACGTAACATTAAAACGCATGAAGAGGCAAAGGCATTTTTTCATCCTGACCTGAATCGTTTGCACGACCCATTCCTCATGCAGGATATGGATAGAGCAGTAGCACGTGTCGAGCAAGCCCTCGACGCTCGCGAAGGCATACTTGTTTACGGAGACTACGACGTAGATGGTACTACGGCCGTAGCACTTATGTATTCTTTCTTGAGAAAGATACATCCCAACGTCTATTCCTACATACCAGACCGCAACAACGAAGGGTATGGGGTTTCATTCCGCGGTATAGATACCGCACGCGAAAAAAACTGTAAACTCATCATCGCACTGGACTGTGGTATAAAAGCAGACCGCGAGATAGAGTACGCAGCTAGTCAAGGTATAGACATTATCATTTGCGACCATCACCGCCCATCAGACGTACTACCCAAGGCAACGGCCGTACTTGACCCCAAACGCACAGACTGCTCTTATCCTTTCAAGGAGTTGAGCGGATGTGGTGTGGGACTCAAACTCATACAGGCTATATGTCGCCGTAAGGGTTGGGACGAGAAAAGCGTCGTGAAAGAATACCTAGACTTGGCAGCTGTGAGCATAGGTGCAGACATAGTCCCTATAGTGGATGAAAACCGCACATTGGCTTATCACGGGCTTAAAAAACTGAACAACGACCCTTGCCCCGGTATCAAAGCCTTTACCATTTTTTCAAAAAAACGTTTCTTCTCTATTTCAGATGTTATATTTATAATCGCTCCGCGTATCAATGCTGCCGGCCGTATAAACCAAGGTATGCATGCTGTGGACCTTCTTACAGCACAGAACGACGTAGTAGCCAAAGAAATGGCATTGGAAATAGACCGTCTCAATGCCGAACGCAAAGAACTAGATGCAGCCATAACAGAAGAAGCCATGGATATGCTCAAAGACAAAGTCCTAGATGACGAATTCTGCATCATAGTTTACAATCCTCTATGGCACAAAGGTGTGATAGGTATAGTAGCTTCACGTCTGGTAGAACAATTCTATCGTCCTGCTATGGTATTCACCCAGACAGATGATGATATGATATCGGCATCGGCACGTAGTATGCATGGGTTTGACATATACAACGCCATAGAAGAATGTCAAGACTTGATAGAACAGTTCGGTGGGCATAAATATGCAGCAGGTCTTACTATCAAGATGGAGAATTTTGAAGAATTTCGCCGTCGTATCAATGATATAGCTCGCAGTGCCATCCAACCAGAGATGCGTACTCCAGAAGTAGAGATTGATGCACAGATAGACATTCGTGATATAACACCACGATTCTTTAAGACGCTTAAAAAATTTGCACCATTTGGGCCAGGAAATAACTCCCCTATCTTTATGGCAAGAGGTCTTAAAGACAATGGTTGGGGCAAATCGGTAGGGAAAAATGAACAGCACCTTAAGATGACCATAACATCGGCCGAAGACCCATCACGCACTTATGATGCGATAGGATTTAATCTAGGCGAAAAAATGGAACTGATAAGCGAAGGACAACCATTTATGGCTGTATTCTCAATAGAAGAAAACGAATACATGGGACGCACCAGTATCCAGTTACGTATCAAAGACATCAAACCAGAAAGTGAATACGACTCTATACAGTCATAGCTTATAGACGACCAAAAAAAAGCGGCAGCCTACGGCTGCCGCTTTTTTTTGGTCATTTAAAAATTTCTACTAGTAGTATCCTTCATCATCATATGAAGAAAAACTATCATCCCCTGCAAATATATCATCCCCCTGATAATCATCATCATATTCATCTTCATAATCATCAAATGCGTCTGGGTCCTCTATTTCCTCCATATCGGCATCGCTATAGTCTGGAGTATCTCCATATGAATATACTACACATGGATAAACCACACCTACCATAGGCTGTGTTATAGCCATTACCTCCACATAGAAAGTCTTGATATTCATAAAGTCATAGACATACAACATACGCTGGTGAGTAGCTTTAAGCACCTCTTCTATACGCAACGAAGCCATCGTCTTCTGTTTTTTATCTCCTTCAGACATATCAAAAAGACTTATTTCCTCGCCTTGGTTCCACTCCTCGTCTGAAAGATAGAACGAAGCCATCTCTTGACCTTCCAGTGAGAATGCTTGAACTATGGCATTGTGTAGGTCTTCCAGAGTATCTGCACCCTGTATCTCTATATCGCGAAATACGTCTTCGCGTACGTCCAATATAACTCTTAAACGATATATCATACCTTTATCTTGTTTGTGAATTTATATGCAAATATAGTGATTATCTCAGTGAGCTGTATATTATTTCCACCCATTTATCTTTATTAACTAGATGCCATTGCAGTTTTTCATAACCTGCAAGAGGGTCGGCAGCCTTGATAGCATCTAGACTTTCGTCTGCCATAACCAATTCTTTCACTTTATCATATGTCTCCCATAACAGTGAATTAAGTGCTTCATATTCCTCAAGAGAATATACACGACCATGACCGCCTATGATTTTGACATCTGCAGGTAGAGAAGAGATAATCTCGCCTTGTGTTTCCAGATACACTGTTATATCTCCTCCCGCAGCTGTATCTATATATGGAAAACGTTCTTCAAATAACATATCTCCTACTATAGCTACTTTTTCATCTGCCATATATACCACTACATCACTTCCCGAATGTGATTCGGCATATTCCGTCATACCTTCTCCCAATGTCCATAGTTCTCCTTTCTGCCCATCTCCCAATCTCTCTAGAGTCTTACCCACAGCATATACTTTTACTCCACGAGAGATAAAATAGTCATTTGAGCCGGTATGGTCACCATGATAATGGGTATTATACACAGCCTTGATAGGCAGCGATATGAAGCCTTTGACGGCATTTTCTATTGCTTCGCCACTTCCTTTATAACCAGTATCATATAACAATACTCCATCACTTTCTATTACTGCCACCACATTTACAGAACCCTTTACCTCTATCCTATATATATGGTCGGTTACTTTTTCTGCTACTGCACTATTCTCTTGGCATACAAGGCATATAGGTGCCAATAGTGCCAAAATCAACGACTTTATTTTCATATCTATACTTTTTAATGTTTATCCAATAGTTCCAAAAAACGTTCCATAGCCATACCTCGCGAACCCTTCACTAGGAAAGCATGAGGAGTCGTTGGTTCTACAAACGCTACAGCAAACGCCTCAAATGTAGGATATTTTTCCACTTTATCCCCCATAGTAGTTGTAGAATTGAAATTCTCACCCACCACATACACTTTTTCAAATGGTAATCCTGCCACCATATCAACTATTGATTGGTGTTCACTTTCTGCGTATTCTCCCAATTCAAACATATCTCCTAGTACAGCTATTTTGGGTAGAGAATTGATTTCTGCATTGGCAAAATTCTTTACAGAAAGAGTCATACTGGTAGGATTGGCGTTATAGGCATCACACATTACGCTGTGAGCTCCTCTCTCTATCCATTGCGAACGGTTATTGTCTGGCACATAGCTATAAATAGCATTGGCTATATCCTTTTTATCTATCCCGAAATAAACTCCTATACTCGCTGCAGCAGCCGCATTTGTAAAATTATATTCTCCCGAAAGATGTGTAGAAAAAGCCTCATCCTCTATCATACCTGTTACCTGTGGAAGAGATGTAAGCATTTTAAGAGTAACATCGGCAGGGATAGATGTGGAAGAGAAAGTAAAACGAGAGATACCCTCACTTTTTTCCATCTGAACAGCATCATCAGCATTGACAAATGCTACTCCAGATGTAGCTCTCACATAGTCATAAAGTTCGCTTTTGGTGCGAATGACACCTTCTACCCCACCAAACCCTTCTAGATGTGCACGTCCAAAATTGGTTATGTAAGCATAGTTTGGACGAGCTATCTGTGATAATTCTGCTATCTCTCCAGGATGTGAAGCTCCCATCTCCACCACAGCAAATTCATGGTGAGGACGTAATGATAGCAACGTAAAAGGCACTCCTATATGGTTATTAAGGTTTCCTCGTGTAGCACACACATTGAACTTACATGCCAGAACCCTGCTTATAAGTTCTTTGGAAGTGGTTTTACCATTGCTTCCTGTAAGAGAGAGAATAGGAATCCCCATTTTTTCACGATGCATAGTAGCCATACATTGTAACGTTTTAAGCACATCATCTACCAGAATGACATTGTGTGCATCTTTATACCGCACATCATCATCTACCACCACAGCCTCGGCTCCTTTTTCTAGAGCCATAAGTGCATAGTCATTCCCATCAAATCTCTCTCCCTTCAAAGCAAAATATATATCACCTTTTTCTACTCGGCGGCTATCTGTCGTGTAAGCATAATTTCCTTTTACCCACCTAGTGTAAAGGTCTTCTATCTTTTCTTTATTTATCATAAGTCTATACCATTTTTATGAGGGTATAAATTTACTGCATTATCATTTAAATATCACGTTTTTTTATGAAAAAATGGGGTGCCTCACGGCACCCCATTTTTCACAGTATATGATAAAGACTATTCAGCCATCAATTTTTCATAGATTTCAGCATATTTCTTTTCATTTGCTGTATCACCTACTGTATTGTAAAGATTTTCAAGGTTTTTAGCAAGGTTTACGTTGTCTGGGTTGGCGTTGAAACCTTCTTCTATAACTTCAATCATCTTTTTCACATTGGCATCGTTCTGTTTTTTAAGTTCATCATAACGAGCTTTCTGTTCTTTATTAAGAGTGAATGGCATAGCACTCATTTCATCTATGATAGCATTATTGGCTTCACGATAAAGAGCAGCGATGTTAATGTAAGCATCTACATATTTAGGGTCTATAGCTATAGCTTTACGATAGCATTCTTCTGCTTTTGCATTATTTTTAAGTTCAGACTGGATGTAACCCATATTGTAGAATATAGTAGCATCTGTTGGGAATTTGGCAGCAGCAGACTCTAGTATTTCATAGAATTTTGCATTTTCACCCAATTCATAGTAAGCCTGACCTTTTATAAGAGGGAATTCTTTAATTTCTGGATATTTGGCAATAGCCATATCGGCATATTTAAAGAATTCTGTAAAGTTATAAGGTTCTGCTTTTTTAGATTCCTGGAATAGGATTTGAAGCAGTGTAGTGTAAATTTCAGGTTGTTTGTTTGGAAGGACGCTATCTTTAGGTTCTGAAGCCACTTTAAGTTTCACTTCTGCATCGCGGTCTTTTTTACTAGCATAAGACTGCATTTTACCAGAAAGTTCGTTTTTGGCCATGTACATAGTTTCCATGCCAGTGTAACCCATTTCTATGAGTTTTTTGTAGTAAGCTGCTGCTGCTGAGTAGTCCTGTATCTGGATCATACATACAGCAGAGTTGTTATATGCCGATGTATCTGGACGAGGAGAGCACTGTGCTTGAGCTTCATATGTTGCATCAAAATACTTGGCTGCAGCTGCAAACTGTTGAGAATTAAAGTTTTCTATAGCTTTACTATATAGTTTTTGGCTCAATTCTGTAAGTTTGGCTGTCACCTGTGGTGAATATGTGCGTGCACGGTCAACTATTTTCTGTTTATCATAACCGCCAGAAATCATAGCTTCGTCAAGAGCCTCCTGAGTATCAAACACTTCTACTTTTTTGGTAGAGATATTACGAGCAGAGTATTCTTTACCTTTTTCAAAAGCTACTACATCGGCCATTAGTTTTACGGCTTCAGCAACTTTTGTAACATCATCTCCTGCTAGTTCAAGAGCTGAAGCAGCCTTGATATACATAGCCTGTGCTTTCTGTGCAGAAGTAGCTGCAGGGTTTGAAGAGATAACATCTTGTGCTTTCTGTGCCGCAGATAGAGCTTCTTGATAATTTTTTGCATCAAAAGCTTTCTGAGCACTAGACAATTCTGCTTTCTGAGCATAGCCCATAGAAACAGTCAATGCCAATACGGCTGTAATTAAATAACGTTTCATCTGTTTATAATGTTTTAATAGTTCTTTTTTTAAGCTAATGTTCTTATCATATGGCAAAAGTCGGCATTTTATTTATACTATCAAAAAATATACCACACTTTTATCCCATTTATATCAATTTTATTCTTTTTATTACTCCTCTGTTGTGATGACAGGAGTTTCAGTGTCTGGATTTGGAGTGTTTTCTGCCTCTGGTTCTACCTCCTCAGAAATGACCTTGGCGACAGAAGCGATTTCATCTCCTTCACGCAAGTTGATAAGACGTACACCCTGTGTAGCACGTCCCATCACTCGTAAATCTGACACACTCATACGTATAGTTATACCAGCACGGGTTACTATCATAAGGTCTTCATCTCCTTTTACGTCCTCTATGGCTACAAGATTACCTGTTTTTTCTGTTACCTCAATAGTCTTGACACCCTTGGCTCCACGGCTAGTTTCACGGTATTCGTCAAATTCAGAACGTTTTCCGTAACCCTTTTCTGAAACAACCAAAACATTGGTACTATCGTCATTGACGCATATCATACCTACCACCTCGTCTTCTTCTGACGCCAGAGTAACACCTCTCACACCAGTAGCTGTACGACCCATTGGACGCAAGTGTTTCTCATCAAAACGTATCGCCTTACCTTCTCGTGTAGCTATCATAATCTTGGATTCACCAGTAGTAAGACATGCCTCTAGCAGAGTATCTCCTTCACGTACGTTTATGGCATTTATACCATTGGCACGAGGACGCGAATATGCTTCCAGTGTGGTTTTCTTTATAGTACCACCTGTGGTTACCATCACCACATAATGATTATTGATATATTCCTCATCCTTGAGGTCATCTACCATTATGTATGCACGTATCTTGTCGTCCTGTTCTATGTTTATAAGGTTCTGTATTGCACGTCCTTTGGCTGTTTTGGCACCTTCCGGTATCTCATACACCCTCATCCAATAAACTTTACCCTTTTCTGTAAAGAGCAACATGTACTGATGGTTGGTAGCCATAAACAAATGTTCTAGGAAGTCTTCTTCGCGGGTAGTAACACCTCTCTGACCTACACCTCCACGACCCTGTACGCGGTATTCTGCCAGACGTGTACGTTTGATGTATCCTGCGTGAGATATGGTAACCACCACTTCTTCATCGGCTATCATGTCCTCTATAGAGAAATCACCATCGGCAGCATACTCTATCTCGCTCTTACGCTCATCGCCATAACGCTGTTTTATGTCCTCCATCTCCTCTTTTATAAGAGCCATACGCAACGCTTTGTCTCCTAGCAGAGCCTTGAGATTTTCTATTCTCTTCTGCACCTCATCATATTCTGCACGCAATTTTTCCTGTTCCAATCCTGTAAGCTGACGCAAACGCATCTCTACTATAGCACGGGCTTGGATTTCTGAAAGAGTGAATCTCTCTATGAGTCGTGTTTTGGCCTCATCGGTAGAAGAAGAAGAACGTATGATACGCACCACTTCGTCTATGTTGTCTGATGCTATGATAAGTCCTTCCAATATATGAGCTCTTTCCTCTGCCTTACGCAACTCATAACGGCAACGGCGAGTAACCACATCATGACGGTGCTCTACAAAATAATGCACCAAATCACGTAGGTTGAGAAGCTGTGGACGTCCATCTACCAGTGCAATGTTATTTACCGAGAATGACGTCTGCAATGCCGTATTTTTATACAGCGAATTAAGAACCACATTTGGCACAGCCTCGCGTTTTATCACATATACTATACGCATACCGCTACGGTCGCTCTCATCGCGTATGGTAGATATTCCTTCTATCTTTTTATCATTGATAAGGTCCACCGTACGTTTAATCATTTCAGATTTATTTACCTGATATGGTATCTCGGTAACTACTATACAATCTCTACCATCTATCTGTTCTATATTGGCCTTGGCACGCATTATCACACGTCCACGTCCCGTACGGAACGCTTCACGTACACCACTCATACCATATATTATACCTCCCGTAGGGAAATCTGGAGCTTTAACATACTCCATAAGGTCATCTGCCGTACATTCTGGATTATCTATATATGCCTCTATAGCATTTACCACCTCGGTAAGGTTGTGTGGGGCCATATTGGTAGCCATACCCACCGCTATACCCGAAGCACCGTTTACCAGAAGGTTTGGGATACGAGTAGGAAGCACCGATGGTTCTTTAAGTGTATCGTCAAAGTTTGGCACCATATCCACCGTTTCCTTGTCAATATCCACCATCATGTCTTCGGCTATACGACGCATACGAGCCTCGGTATAACGCATAGCCGCTGCTCCGTCACCATCCACACTACCGAAGTTACCCTGTCCATCCACCAACATATAACGCAATGACCACGATTGAGCCATACGCACCATAGTGTCATAGACCGAAGCATCTCCATGAGGGTGATACTTACCCAAAACCTCACCCACTATACGAGCCGATTTTTTATAACTTGAATTTGAATTGATACCCAGTTCATTCATACCATAGAGTACACGGCGGTGTACTGGTTTAAGACCATCACGCACGTCTGGTAGGGCACGCGACACTATCACAGACATAGAATAGTCTATGTACGATGATTTCATTTCATCGACTATGTTTATGGGTATCAGTTTTTCTCCATCTGCCATATTTTCAGTATTTTAATCTTTCTATTTTTAACATTTCAACAGCCCCACAATTTACAACTTTTTTATCAATTTACCAACATCAATTTTTTATAAAAAAATCTTCTTTTCACGCATTAAATAATGTAACTTTACCCCTTGGAAATAACAATAAAAACACATATAAAAATGGCGATAAATCTTCTACTAGGTCTGCAATGGGGCGACGAAGGAAAAGGAAAGATAGTTGACGTACTTACAGCAGGTTACGACATCATCGCTCGTTTTCAGGGAGGCCCAAATGCAGGTCATACACTAGAATTTGAAGGACGCAAACACGTTCTTCACACCATACCTTCGGGTATATTTCATGAGGATTCTGTAAACATCATAGGCAACGGAGTGGTTATAGACCCCGTTATCCTCTCCAAAGAAATAGCAGAACTCACACCTTATAATCTAGACATAGAACACCGTCTGCTAGTATCTCGCAAGGCACACCTTATACTTCCTACACACCGCCTGCTAGACGCAGCATCTGAAGCATCCAAAGGCAAAGCCAAGATAGGTTCTACCCTTAAAGGTATAGGTCCTACATATATGGACAAAACTGGACGTAACGGCTTACGTGTGGGTGATATAGAACTGCCAGATTTTATGGAACGTTATCGTGCCCTAGTAGAAAAACACATCAACATGCTAGGCAACTATGGCGTGCAGATAGACTATGACATTGAAGAACTAGAAAAAGAATGGTTTGCTGCCATAGACGTTCTTAAAACACTTACGTTCATAGACAGCGAACATTATATGAACACAGCCATCAAGGAAGGCAAAAAAATCCTTGCCGAAGGTGCTCAAGGTTCTATGCTTGACGTTGATTTCGGAACATATCCATTTGTTACTTCATCAAATACAATGGCTGCCGGTGCCTGCACAGGTCTAGGCGTAGCTCCTAGTGCCATAGGTGAAGTATATGGTATATTCAAGGCATACACCACACGTGTAGGTAGTGGTCCTTTCCCTACCGAAGACTTTGGTGAAGATGGCGAAAAGATGTGTATGGTAGGTCGCGAATACGGTGCTACGACAGGTCGTCGCCGTCGTTGCGGTTGGCTGGATATCCCACAGATGAAATACGCTTGTGCTTTATCGGGTGTTACACAGCTTATGATGATGAAAGCAGACGTTCTTTCGGGATTTGACGAGATAAAAGTATGCACACACTATATGTATATGGGCAAAAAGATAGATTATCTCCCATATAACATAGAGGAACAATACCTCACTCCTGTATATACCACTCTTCCCGGCTGGAGCGAAGACCTTACTGGCGTTACAGACCAGAATGCTCTACCAGAGAATCTCAAATCATACATAGCATACATAGAAGAACAACTAGGCGTCCCTGTTACGATAGTTTCTGTAGGCCCAGACCGCACACAGACTATCATGAGAGGATAGTTATTATACACACGAGAAAGGATATAAACGACAATATATGGCGGGTACCATCTTTCTATTTACAGATTATTACCCATACGGGGCAGAAGAGACATTTATAGATATAGAACTTAAATCATCTGCCGTAGAACACTATGACATATATGTCGTCCCTTTCCGCAAACGCAATGGAATAAGACCTCTGCCAGCGTCTGCCACACTAGTAGAAGACGTGGCAGAGGCTTCTTTTTTCACACGTATGAAAGCTATGATGAAGACTTTTTTCTCTCGTCATCTGCTTATGGTACCGTTTGAAAAACCACGTCCTAGAACACTCAGACACTGGAAGAATGCTGTAGGAGGTATCTATCGCGGGTATCTTTTATACTACTGCATCAAAAAAAATCACCACCTGTATAGTGATGCCGACCTGCTCTACTCTTACTGGTGTGATAACACCCTTATAGGTCTAGCTCTAGCTACAGACGAGATAGAGTCTTTGGCCGATACACCTGTTATATGTCGGGCTCATGGATTTGATATATACGGCAGTGAACGAGGACTATTTTTTCCTGCCCGCGAATATGCCCTTTCCCGCACAGACAACATCCTTTCTGTATCACGTGCTGGAGCCCAGTACATGAGGGAACTCTACCCTAGATTCTCCCACAAGATAAGCACTATGTACATAGGAGTGGAAGACGCTCCTCACACCACACACCTGTTTTCTCCACAGGAATTACGCATAGTTTCTTGTTCAAATGTCATTCCTCTTAAACGCACTACACTTATAGCTTCGTTTCTTAAACGTTACGCTGCAGAACACCCAGATGTACCCGTACACTGGACACACTTTGGCGATGGAGAGAGCATGAATCTACTTAAAAAAGAGACCTCCTCTCTTCCTCCATCTATGACCGTAACACTACGCGGCCGCACCCTTAACTCACGTATCCTCAACGAATACGCTCTGGGAGCATACGACATATTCATATCGTTGAGCAGCAGCGAAGGCATACCCGTTTCTGTAATGGAAGCTATGGCGTACGGCATAGTACCCCTATGCACCGATGCTGGAGGAACTCGCGAAGCCATCACAAACGACACAGGCGTTCTTTTGCCTCTGGATGTAAATTATGACGATTTCTCTCGTGGCATAGACCACATAAAAGAACATTGGCAGGAAATGAGTGTAAACGCTGTCAAACGCCAAAGAGCCAATTTCTCACTGCAAAGCAATTTTGCAGCATTTTACCGTTTTGTAGCTCGTCTTATACACTAGACCATCTATCCTCCCTACTTAAAAAACATAGAAATAGAGAGACAAAAAGTATACAGCATTTGGAGAATATGCGTACTTTTGTCCTATGGCAGAACTCATAAAAATTTACCCAGAAAATCCAGATGCTCGCCGCCTTCAACAGGTAGTAGATACCTTAAAAAACGGAGGGCTTATAGTCTATCCTACCGATACGGTATATGGATTAGGTTGTGATATAACCAATTACAAAGCAGTAGAAAAACTATGCCGCCTTAAAAAAGTAAAACCAGAAAAGGCTCGTTTTTCTTTCATCTGTTCAGATTTATCCAACCTTTCACTCTATGTGCGACAGATAGACACCCCTATCTTCAAACTCCTCAAACGCGTTCTCCCTGGGCCATACACATTTATTTTACCCGCAGGGCCTTCGCTACCCAAATTTTTCAAAGGCAAAAAGACAGTAGGTATCCGTATCCCAGACAATAGCATCCCTAGAGAAATAGTACGACTGCTGGGCAACCCTATCATATCCACATCGGTTTATGATAGTGATACACTCATAGAATACACTACCGACCCTTCGCTTATAGCCGAAAACGTAGATGAATGTGTAGATCTAGTCATAGACGGAGGCTATGGCGGTAACGTAGCGTCTAGTGTTATCTCACTGATAGACGGATACCCAGAAATAATCCGCGAGGGAGCAGGAGATATTTCTCAAATCATATAAAACATATACAGGATATGAAAATAATATGCGTAGGTAAAAACTACTCACAATCCCCCGAGGTTACACGCCCCGAAACCCCACTTATATTCCTCAAACCAGATAGTGCTATCCTCCCAAAAGACCACCCATTTTTTATCCCAGAATTTTCCAACGACATAACCCTAGAGGTAGAATTGGCCGTGCGAATATGTCGTCTAGGG
The DNA here is from genome assembly GCA_017620815.1 of Flavobacteriales bacterium. Taxonomy (GTDB): domain Bacteria; phylum Bacteroidota; class Bacteroidia; order Flavobacteriales; family UBA1820; genus Merdimorpha. Next base: position 13,903 of record JAGAUI010000031.1, on the reverse strand, counting down.
AAATACATATCGGCACGTTTTGCCCACAAATACTATGACGCATACACAGCAGCGGTTGATTTTACGGCAGTAGATATAATGAAAGAGGCACAGGAAAAAGGCATGCCTTGGGAACTATCCAAAGGATTTGACGGGAGCGTAGTACTAGGAGAGTGGATAGATAAACACGATATCATAGATACCGAAAAGATAAATTTCTCTATGAGTAAAAATGACATCACAGTAAATAAAGGCGTGTCATCTTCTATGCTATTCTCCATAGATGAAATCATAGAATATGTATCTAGATACTACACACTTAAAATAGGAGATGTCATACTCACTGGAGCTCCGCAAGCAGCTCTTCAAGCTGTAAAAAACGACTATTACGAGGGATTTTTGGAGGACAAAAAGGTCTTTGGATTGAAGATAAAATAAGACACATATATGGTGTAAAGCCCATCTTGCAAAAAAGCTAAAAATATGACCAAAATCATTTTTTATAAACGTAAAATTTCATCACTTTACAAGTCCCAAACAACTGGGTATAAAACAGTCCTAAATACCCCTATACGAGGCATTTAGGAGCATCAAAGAGAAAAGAAAAACATAAATATTAATCAATCTAAAATTCAAAAATCAAAAGATGGCAAATTTGGACCTATCTAAGTATGGTATCAAGGGTGTGAAAAACGTATATCACAACCCTTCATACGAACAACTTTTCAAAGACGAAATCAACCCTGCTCTTCAAGGTTACGAAAAAGGTCAGGAAACTGAACTAGGTGCAGTAAACGTTATGACAGGTGTTTACACAGGTCGTTCACCTAAAGACAAATTCTTTGTGATGGATGAAACATCAAAAGACACTGTATGGTGGACTTCTGAACACTACAAAAACGACAACAAACCTGTAACTGAAGAAACATGGAAAGTTCTTAAAGACCTAGCCGTTAAAGAACTTTCAGACAAAGACCTATATGTAGTAGATACATTCTGCGGTGCCAACGAAAACTCTCGCCTTAAAATCCGTTTCATAGTAGAGGTAGCATGGCAGGCACACTTTGTTAAAAATATGTTCATCCGTCCTACAGAAGAAGAATTGGCTGCTTATGGCGAACCAGATTTCGTTGTTTACAACGCTTCTAAAGCTCGCGTAGAAAACTACAAAGAACTAGGACTTAATTCAGATACTGCCGTTGTATTCAACCTTACTTCTCGCGAACAGGTTATCATCAACACTTGGTATGGTGGTGAGATGAAAAAAGGTATGTTCTCTATCATGAACTATCTTCTTCCTCTACAGGGTATGGCTTCTATGCACTGTTCTGCCAACACCAATGAAAAAGGCGAAACAGCTATCTTCTTTGGTCTTTCAGGAACAGGTAAAACTACTCTTTCTACTGACCCAAAACGTCAGCTTATAGGTGATGACGAACACGGTTGGGATGACGAAGGCGTATTTAACTTTGAAGGTGGTTGCTACGCAAAAGTCATCAACCTAGATAAAGAATCTGAACCAGACATCTACAACGCTATACGCCGTGACGCTCTTCTAGAAAACGTTACAGTAGATGAAAATGGTAAGATAGATTTTGCAGATAAATCTGTTACAGAAAACACTCGTGTTTCTTATCCTATCCACCACATCAACAACATACAGCCAGGTTCAAAAGCTCCAGCTGCCAAGAAAGTTATCTTCCTTTCTGCCGATGCATTTGGAGTACTTCCTCCAGTATCTATCTTGACTCCAGAACAGACTAAATACTACTTCTTGTCTGGTTTCACAGCAAAATTGGCTGGTACAGAACGTGGTATCACAGAACCTACTCCTACATTCTCTGCTTGCTTTGGTGCAGCGTTCCTTTCTCTTCACCCTACAAAATATGCTGAAGAGCTAGTTAAGAAGATGGAGAAATCTGGCGCTACTGCATACCTAGTTAACACAGGTTGGAATGGTACAGGTAAACGTATCTCTATCAAAGACACTCGTGGTATCATAGACGCTATCCTTGACGGTTCTATCGACAAGGCCGAAACTAAGATGATACCTATGTTTGACTTCAAGGTTCCTACAGCTCTTCCAGGTGTTGACCCAGCTATCCTTGACCCACGCGACACATATGCAGATGCATCTGTATGGGAAGAAAAAGCAAAAGATTTGGCTGGACGTTTCATCAAGAACTTTGATAAATACACAGACAACGCAGAAGGTAAAGCTTTGGTTGCTGCTGGTCCTCAGTTGTAATAAAGATTTACTCGTATATAAAGATGCGGGGCGTAAAACGCCCCGCATTTTTTATGTCCTCTATTTATCCCTACGACCTATTGTTTTAGTTCTACGCTCACACTATCTATGTATAGCAGTCTTTCATTTATAAGCTTTTTTATAGACCGTGCCTGCGAGTAAGCAAACGTAGTATCTACCCTAGCCGTATCCAGATATTCGCCATATGATTTACCTGCCATTTTATAATATAGCATAGCTTCTTCATATCTCCCCAGTCCATCATAAGCATCGGCTGTCATATAGGTACTATATGGTACATCCACACCCTTATAACACATCGCCTTATAGACACCTACCGAACGGCTGTTATCACCATCTTCCATATTATAATAAAGAGCTTTGCTGTAATATGCGTTTTCCCTGCCAGGAGATAGTTCTATTGCACGGTCTATATAATGATGTACACGACTATAATCCATAACATATGAACTATCTATCGAATGCCTTAAACCTTCATACATATACACCACATATGCCTTCATATCATTTATCATAGAACGCTCCTCATCACTCGCCACTGCCCATCTAATGCCTGCCAATGCTACGAGTAACGCTACAGATATAAACAACCATTTGAAAAATTTCTTCATCACTTTACTATGCTATTTTTAATTTACAAAACTAACATTTTTTACACACCTCCCACCCCAGCACCACAAAAAAATTTAAAATAAAAAAGCCCGAGCATCACTCGGGCATCGTTTTGAGCGGAAGACGAGGTTCGAACTCGCGACATTCAGCTTGGAAGGCTGACGCTCTACCAACTGAGCTACTTCCGCTTGGTAGAAAGTCTGTGGGCGAAGATGGATTCGAACCACCGAAGTCGAAAGACAACAGATTTACAGTCTGCCCCATTTGGCCACTCTGGTATTCGCCCCCGTAACACGGTTACTACCGCATTGCGAGTGCAAATATACGCCAATTTTTTATTTCTGCAAGCACCTTCAATAAAAATTTTTTCTTTTTTTTCATTTTGCAAAATTTTAACCCCTTACACGTGTTATTTCCAAATAAAAACTCTACATTTACCCTCTCAAATTGAATTAAAAGTATAAACCATTAAAATAAACCGATACTATTATGAGTAAAACCGTTCGTGAGCTAGAACCACAAATCATTTGGAACTACTTTGAAGACCTCAATGCCGTTCCTCGTGGCTCCAAAAAAGAAGCACAAGTGATAGAATTCCTTAAAGAATTTGGTAAAAAACACAACCTAGACACCAGAATAGATGAAATAGGAAACATCGTCTTTTCTGTGCCTGCTACACCCGGTTATGAAAATGCCCCTATCATAGTGCTACAAGGCCATATGGATATGGTTCATCAGAAAAATAACGACACAGTATTTGATTGGGATAAAGACGGCATACAGAGCTACATAGACGGCGAATGGGTACGTGCCAAAGGAACTACTCTAGGTGCCGATAACGGTATAGGCGTATGTACAGCATTGGCTATAATAACAGACCCAGCTGTAGAACATCCTGCCATAGAAGTTCTTATTACCGTTGACGAAGAAACTGGTATGACTGGTGCATTTGCTCTTAAAGGAGAAATGCTCAACGGCCGTATCCTTCTTAACCTAGACACAGAAGATGAAAACGAATTGTGCATAGGTTGTGCTGGTGGTATAGACACTACAGGTCGTCTAGCATACACAGAAGAAGCTGTACCAGAAGGCTGCGTAGGTCTTTCTATCACAGTCAAAGGTCTTAAAGGCGGACACTCTGGTATGGACATCATCCTAGGTCGTGCCAATGCCAACAAAGTCCTTAACCGTCTTATCTGGGGGCCAGCAGGTAAAGTATATGACGCTCGCGTGGCAACACTAGCTGGTGGCTCATTGCGTAACGCTATCCCTCGCGAGGCAAGTGCTACTCTAGCTATCCCAGCAGGTAAAATCGCCGAATACAAAAATTACCTTGATACTCTAGTTGCAGACATCAAGAAAGAATACCAGACTACCGATGCAGGTCTTGAAGTAGTTATAGAAGATATAGCTACTCCTGAAAAAGTAATGCCATTTGCTGTGCAAGTGAACATCACCAATGCTCTTTCTGCTATGCCTAACGGCGTATTCCGCATGAGCCCAGATGTAGAAGGCCTAGTAGATACTTCATCAAATATGGCTCGTATAGAGGCTGTAGATGGTAAATTCTCTGTTTCATTCCTCACTCGTTCATCTATCGACTCTTCCAAGATGGAAATGGCCAACGGCATACGTTCTACACTAGAACTAGCAGGTTGTGAGATAGACCAGACAGGTGGATATTCTGGTTGGATGCCAAATCCTAAATCTCCTGTTCTTCTCAAGATGATAGACAAATACAAACAGATATATGGCAAAGACCCACACGTAGGAGCTTGCCACGCAGGTCTGGAATGTGGTGTGATAGGTGCCAAATTCCCAGAAGGTATGGATATGGTATCATTTGGTCCTACTATTGTATTCCCTCACTCTCCAGACGAAGCTGTGAAGATAGACACTGTAGGTCGTTTCTATAACTTCCTTCAGGAAATCCTCAAAAGCTTTAAATAATGAACATTAACCTCTGTAGATAAAACACAGGGAACATTCACAAAAAAAGCGGCAGCCGTAGGCTGCCGCTTTTTTTGTGAACAATTATAGAAGATTAGAAAAATTTAACTTTTAGCTCTTTTCTGTCTATGTAGCTATGAAATTTAACCGACGGCATACCTAGAGCCATCACTGCTTGCACAGAACCTTCTATACCGAAATGTTTTTCTAGAGTACGTTTTTTATCGCGACGCACCACACTGCATATAAATCCTCCGTAAAACTGACTCACGCCCAATGATTCGGCCATTAACGACGCATTCTGATATGCTAGATTGGCATCATCACGACCAAATCTACTATCTCTTGGCGTATGAATAAGCAATACCGCTGTTGCTCCTCTCAATACTATATCTCTTCCCTTTTTATCTTCTTTAATTACGCGTTTTATCTTTTTACGCATATAATAAGTCTTGGGAGCAAAAATTTTTACTAACTGCTTTACCACAGGCATAGCAAGCATACGATACATCTTCTCATATCCTTTTATAGTATGACGGCGTATAAATTCCAGATGTTCTCTTGAGGTAATCACAGTGTATTCCACCCCTTGAGCATTGGAGGCAGTAGGTGCGGTGTGGGCTGCAGAGAGTATCTTATCTAGCATTTCACGAGGCACACTGCGCGCAGAGAATGCACGGTTTGAACGGCGAGAACGACATAGTTCCAACACAGATTCTGCCGAAGGCAATTTTTCTTTATCTATCTTGTGTAGTTTGGATGGAGGGAAAGAACTATGGATTATAGCCTCATCGTGGCATACCGCCAAACAATGCCCACACTCTATACACGCATGGATATGATGTACTCTCATTTTTCCATCTTCCTTCTTAAACACCCGCGAAGGACATATAGCCTCACAAGAGCCACATACGCGACATTTTTCCTTATTTATCTCTATATTCATATGGTATTGGCAATAAAATTCCCGAGTGCTACGCACTCGGGAATGTAAATATTACATATCAAAAAGTTCCTTATATTTTTCTACTATCACAGCATCTATCTGTCCATAAAGAGTTTGCATCTCTTTGCTATCTACACTTCCTTTTTTTCTCCAATTTTCTATCACCGGAGTCGCTATCTCAAACACATAATCTTCTACCGGCTCTAGGACTTGCATTATTCCCGTTCCTTGCAGATTATATAGTTTCTCCCAATTAAAGTACATAGATGTTCCTCCGCCCTGGTCATAAGAGAAGACGCTCTTTTTAAGTTTTACAACTCTCTCACATAGTGGTGAAAGATGTGTCTTGCTATCATTTACCACCTGCACAGGAAGTTTATCACCATCTTTTACCCATAGTGGCACTGCAACCGATGCAGGAGGGAAACCTAGAATGGTCCACATAGTGGTAAGTTCTGCTTTTTCGCCTTTTTTAACGCCCTGCACCACACATGATGAAGCAGTCATCTCACGAGCTATGAAGTCCTTGTCTAGGAACCAACCAGTAGTATGAGGTTTATTAAAACGGCCATCGCGTAGGTCGATACCTAGCATGTCATTCTTATAAGAACGAGCCAATGTCTTGAATATCCACTGTGGTGTTATCTCTCCTGTTCCTGCCACACGCATAAGTTCGGCATTTTCTGTGATGAAACGCACATACCCCATACCTTCGTGGACTTTACCCGAAAACGAATAGTTGGTACGAGCTATATAACCACAAGGAGCTACTGCAGGGTCATTCACATCAAAGAATTTATATGTCTCGTGTCCCACTTCAAAATATCCGCCTTCACCATAGGCATCTATCACACCAAAGTTTGCAGATATCATAGTAGGGCGAGAGAGAGTGTCTAGGAAATGTTTGAAATCTGCTACCGAAGAACATATCTCAAGAGCATGACGCATAACATTACCATTGGCTGGCCCCATATCTTCGTCGCCTTTTGGTGGGACAAGGTTATATGACTGGGTATTCATGATAGAAAAACCAGCGTCATTTGTTCCCATCCATACTTCGGTAGGATTTTTGGCTTTACTATTTACTATACCTATAAAAGAATGTTTACCTCCTTTGTAGTATTTGACAGAGTTTTGTTCTGCACCAGTATCACGCTGTTTCCATAATAGTGGACGGCCATCGGGAGTGATTTTACCCGATATCACTGCCGAAGAGCAAGCATATACATCGGCTGCAAACGCCACCAATGCTCCTGCTATTACTAGACTTGCTTTTTTAAGATTCATATTTACAAGAGTTTTATATAGTTATTATTTATTCTCATTACTATGGACTAGCCAATATTTACCGTGAGCAAATATAATTATTTTTTCTTAATTTTTTTACCTGTATGGTCATACCATTCATCGACACTTCTTGTGGTTTCTACATGTATTACATCATCTGTTATCCCCACATAAGAATATTTAGGAGGAAGTATCACACGACCTGTCTTATCTATCAAGCCATATGTTTCTCTCTTCCAGCCTTGTTTATAATATCTTGCTATCTCTAATAAACCGCCTTTATAAAAACCCGATACAACGATATGCCCCTTCAGATTGTACAATATCTTACCTGTTTTATCTATCACATACCAGTTATCTCCTTTACATACCACAGTCATTCCTTCATAAAAATCTTTGGCATCATCAAACGTAAGTGGCAACACTTCTTTACCACTTTTATCTATATACCCCATTTTTCTTCCTATATAGCCTTTCACAGCAGCCAGTCCATCTTTAAACTCCCCAATAGAAATATATTTAACCGGCACTATCTCTTTTCCTGTTTTATCTACATAGCCATACATATCATATTTCTTTACCTTTCCCAATCCATCGGAAAAGACAAGAGTTTCATCATATATAAACGGTATAACCTCCTTACCCGTTTTATCTACATAGCCACACTTTCCCATAACCTTTCCTGCGGCCAGTCCTTCAAAAAATCCAGACAAATAATCATATATGATAGGAACTACAACCTCCCCTTTTTTATTTATATATCCATAATTATTCTTTATTTCAACAAGTGACAGTCCTTCAACAAATTGTTTTACACTATTATATATACACGGTATGACTATTTCACGTTTCACATTCACATATCCATACAGACCATCATCGGCTTTGGCAGGAGCCAGACCATCTACATAATCTCCTATCCATTTTATAGGTTTTTTCATAGGGTCAACAACTCGTGGTGCAGGTTTTACATATGTTCTATTTACAGTCTGTGTGCGAGATACTTGGGACGTTTTATACTGAGCCATCTCTTTTTCCACATTTATAGGTGTAGTACTTGAAAGAGAATCATATATTTTACCCCCGCGAATATACAGTTTTCGTTTATACTTAAAGGGCAGTATCATTTTTCCTGTTTTATCTATCACTCCCCACATACCTCCTTTTTTTAAAGCCACCAGACCATCTTTAAATTCCAACAAATAATTATCCTTATCATACTCAAAAGGGATAACAGTTCTGCCTGTTTTATCTACAAATCCCCATTTACCTCCTTTTTTTACAGCGGCCAGACCTTCGCTGAAAAGATGTACATAATCATATATGAGAGGAATGACAACACGTCCCGTTTTATCCACAAATCCCCATTTACCGCTTTTTATTACAACCGCCAAACCATCATTAAAATCATTAACCTCTTCATATATGGTAGGCACTACTACTCGGCCTGTCTTATCTACAAATCCCCATTTACCTCCTTTTTCTACACGTGCTAGACCGCCATTAAAATTATAGGCACCTTCATATATGATAGGCACCACCACTCGTCCTGTCTTATCTATAAATCCCCAACCTTGGTTTCTTTTAGACACATAAGCCAAACCTTCGCTGAAATTACCAGTAGCCCAATATATAAGCGGAATAACTTCCCTACCACTCTTATCTATATACCCCCAATACGTATTTTTACGTTCAACGCCGTAGAACATTTCTTTTTTTGCTATCCCTACTTTTGCCATCCCTTCATGAAACCTACCTACTTCATCATATTTATAAGATACTATTAAACGTCCCGTTTTATCTATAAAACCACATTTACCGCCATTTTCCACAGCTGCCATACCTTCGCTGAAAGAATATCCATAATCATACATATATGATATTACCAGACGTCCCGTTTTATCTATGTATCCCCATTTACCTCCTTTTTTTACAGCCGCCAGGCCTTCTGAAAAATTACCTGCATCTTCATACATATATGATATTACCACACGACCTGTTTCATCTATATATCCATATTTACCGCCATTTCTCACATACGCCAAGCCTTCTGAAAATAATGCAGCAGCTTCATACTCTCCCTCAAAAGCCTTTCTTAAAGGATTTTTGAGATAGTAACAATATTTGCCATTACTACCCGTTGGTCGTAGGAGATACTCCTTGTCTTTATTGTCATTCTGCATCATAGCAGATGATGAGTCATATTCATTTGCATTAGTTAGGGTTTCTGCCCATAGGGTATTTGCTCCTATTATAAAAGATAGCACAATGGTAAAGCACATAAATAGTTTTCTTGTATTCATAATGGCATGATTTAAGTTAAACATATGACTCTACAAATATATATAAATTCTTCATTTTCTTATAGTCATATACATATTTTTGCAAATAAATAGACGCATAGATAAAAAGAAGACAAAAAAATCCACTACATTTGTATAACATATAAATATGTGATAAATGATGGAAGAAATAGTGGACATATATGATTCTGATGGTCATAAAACAGGTGTTACCACCACCAAACTCAATGCCCATAGAGAAGGTCTATGGCATATAAGTGCCCATGTGTGGATATACCGCTGCGATGGGAGCATCCTTCTGCAGAAACGTGCCGCATGCAAAGAGACTTTCCCCTCCATGTGGGACATATCGGTAGCGGGACATGTAGATGCAGGCGAAAGCCCACTAGAAGGAGCTATAAGGGAGATAAGAGAAGAAATAGGCATCAATGTTCAAGACAGCGATTTGGAATATGTCTATACCGTACATATGGAATACCCCTACCCTGCTCGTGGCTGGATAAACCGCGAACACTGCTATGTCTATCTCCTGCGTGCAGAATTTGATATAGATGACATCACATTGCAGGAAGAGGAAGTAGAAGAAGTCCAATTCTTCCCCCTAGAAACATTCAAGCATATGACTCATGCCGACCGCGGTATGATGGTACCCCACGAGAACTATTACAACCATATCATAGACACAATTGTTAAAAAAATCTCCTAATTTTATATCATATTTATGATGTCGTTAATAGTTATATCGGCTAGCAAAAACTATCTTTGCCATATAAATAATATGCCTCACTATATATGAAATCCAAGACACGCAATTTATACATAGCCATAGTAGTTCTTATGGTCATATCCCTCACAGGGCTTGTGGGGATACAGGTGTATTGGATACGGTCATTGATAGTAGAGCGTACGGTTGAGTTTGAGAGCAACATACGCCGTTCCATGTTTATGATTTCCCGTCAGGTAGAGGCCGAGGAAATGGAACAGCTCATATCTCGTTATTCTGGATTTAACACAGACGCTCTACCCAAAATAAAAAAAGACGTTAACTTCACATATATGAATAGCAACCCCTCTACAGGGGAGTCTATCTCGCTCATACAGAGCCTCTATAAAGAAGAAACCATAACCATACCACTGGAAGAGAAAGGATTTAATGATTCATTACGCATACGTAATTTCATAGAATACCAGAAGGTTCTCAAAGGTCTTGGGAACAAAGAATTGGGTGATGCCAATACCAGCTACTCCATAGCATATGGTATCCCCGACCCAAATATGGTAATAAACCACGTCCACACCCAGTTGAGCCTCATAGGAGAACAGCAGTCCCTACTCCAACGCATAAAACCAGAAAAACTCATCAATATCATAGACCGCGTATTGTATGAGAATAATATCAATACTCCATACCAGTATGCCATCATGACCAACGGAGAGTTATCATCTATACACTCTCCACGCATAGACTCCACTCTTACAGCTCATACAGCCAGATTATTTGTATCTTCAGACGGTATGGCACGATATGAGCTAGCATTGCGTTTTCCTCACGAGATGGGATTTGTGTTAAAGAGTCTTATTCCTATGATAAGTGCTACTATACTCTTTATACTTATCATCATAGCTGCATTTGCTCTTTCTATCTACTACATCATACGTCAGAAGAAAGTAGCCGATATGAAGAACGATTTTATAAACAACATGACCCACGAGTTCAAGACTCCTATCGCCACTATTTCCATAGCTGTAGATGCATTGCGTAGTAGCAAGGTAAAAGAGTCTGAAGAAAAAACAGAACATTTCCTCGGGGTTATAAAAGAGGAAAACCGCCGTATGCTCACCCAAGTGGAGAGTGTTTTACGCATAGCCAAACTAGAACGCGGTCAGTTGGATATGAAACGTGAAGAAACAGACCTTAACAGTTTGCTGGAAGAAGCCATAGAACATATAGTACTCATAGTAGATGACCGCGATGGCACGATAGAAGACTCCTATAATGCCGATGCAAGCACAGCTTACGTTGACCGCATGCACATTACAAATGTCTTCCTCAACCTTCTGGACAATGCCAATAAGTATTCTCCCGAAAACCCACACATAGAGGTACGCACATATAACCCTTCGCCAGATGTATGGGCGATAGATGTAAAAGACCACGGTATGGGAATGAGTCATAATGATGCCAAGAAGATATTTGATAATTTCTATCGCATACCTACTGGTGATATTCACAATATAAAAGGTCATGGACTAGGATTGGCATATAGTAAAAAAATCATAGAAATGCACGGGGGAAGTATAAGTGTAGTAAGCTCACTAGGCAAAGGCAGCACATTTACCATAAAATTACCCCTTGACAGGAAAGAAGAAAATAACTAAATTTACGACATACATATAAACCTATATAGAACGATGGAAAAGACACATCTTTTACTAGTAGAAGACGATACCAATTTCGGTTCTGTGCTTAAAGATTTCCTCACATTTAACGATTATGAGGTAACTCATGCTGTGGATGGAGAGGATGGTTGGAAAAAATTCAATGCGGGTCATTATGACCTATGCATACTAGATGTGATGATGCCCAAAAAAGATGGCTTCACACTAGCCAAAGAGATACGCGAAGTCAATAAACAAGTACCCATCATATTCCTTACAGCCAAAAGTATGAAATCAGACGTACTACGTGGCTATCAAGTAGGAGCCGATGACTATCTCAATAAACCATTTGATAGTGAGGTACTGCTCTATAAGATAAAAGCCATAACCGAACGCGGTGCTAGCGATAGCAGCGAACCTTCAGAAGACAGCAAGACTATATTTAATATAGGTTCGTTTACATTTGATTCCAAACTACGCACTCTTTCCAATGGAGAAGAAGAATATAAACTTTCCCCCAAAGAAAATGCACTTCTTAAACTCCTCTGCCAACACATAGGAGACCTTATGCCTCGCGAAATGGCATTGGTACGTATATGGAAAGATGACAACTATTTTACAGCTCGCTCTATGGATGTATATATAGTAAAGCTCCGCAAATATCTCAAGAGCGACCCAAAAGTATCCATCAGCAATATCCATGGCGAAGGCTTCCGTCTTATAGTGGAAGAATAACATATAGACACACATTTGATATAGATTACTATAAATGCTATCTAGAAAAAAAATCATTTTAGCCATAATAGCGATACTCACAACGGGTATCGCTATCCTCTTTATTACATCACTACCAGAAGAGACTATTATAGAAGAAAATACAGAAGCCAAAGACACTCTGGTAGTAAAAGACACCATTAAAAAGTACGGTTTGCCCATAGAAGAATTTGCGGTTAAATATGATACTGTACGCTATAGGCAGACACTGGCCGAAATTCTTATGAACCTAGGTTTCAGCTCCAGAGAGACTTACGAACTCTCTCAATGTCCCGATAGTATTTTTAACGTCCGTAAGATACGTGCAGGCAACGCTTATGCACTACTTAGCAGTAGAGACAGCACCCATCGTCCACTATATTTCATCTATGAAGATGGAGCCAAAGAATATGTAAAATATGACTTTACAGACTCTGTTTTCAAGGTAACACGAGAAGCCAATCCTTCACATTGGCAACAGATGGCAGTAGCTGGAACTATAAACTCATCCCTATGGATTGCAATGCAAGAAAAGGGAGCTTCGCCACTTTTGGCAGTAGAACTATCACACATATTTGGTTGGACGGTAGATTTCTTTGGCATACAGAATGGCGATAGCTTTCGCGTGCTTTATGAACAGGAATTTATCAATGACACACCTATCAACAACCAACGAATCATTGCTGCCTCATTTACTGCATCGGGTAAAACTTTCTATGCTATACCATACATACAGGACGGCGAAGAGCTTTATTATAACATTGACGGGAACAGCCTAGAAGGTGCTTTCCTCAAAGCCCCTCTTGACTACTATCGCATATCTTCTCGCTTTTCAAATAGCCGTTACCATCCTGTTCTTAAACGCTATCGTGCTCACCATGGCGTGGACTATGCAGCACCCAAAGGAACACCTGTCTATGCCATAGGTAGCGGTAAGGTTATCGCCAAAGCATATCAAGCCGGAGGCGGAGGGAACTATGTAAAAATACGCCACAACAGCGTTTATGTTACTACATATATGCATCTTTCGGGATTTGCCAAAGGACTTAAAGTAGGCGATTATGTGAAACAAAAACAAGTGATAGGATATGTAGGCTCTACAGGTCTTTCTACTGGGCCTCACCTAGACTTCCGCGTACATGAAAACGGAAAACCTATCAATCCCCTTACCATAAAATCCCAACCTAAAAAACCTATCAGCTCTGCCAATAAAGAAAATTTCAAAATAGTTAGCGATTCTCTAGTGAAGAAACTAGAAGAAATATCCCTGTAAAACATTGATACTCTATACATAAACTGCCGATGAATATCATGAGTGATAATCTCGGCAGTTAGCTTTATGTTTGGGTGGTTTTACTTCTATAAAGATAGTACTTTTTTCTGTCCCTACCAAATGTTTTTTAATTTTTTTTTGTAGTATTTGTC
>JAGAUI010000030.1 GCA_017620815.1 Flavobacteriales bacterium | reverse complement strand
GCCGCCATCTTCCCTTTCTGTCATTGATATTATCCCCCATCTATCAAAATACACATCACCATCTATATAATTAGTAGCGGGGAAAAGAGGGATTATAGTGCTCCACTCTTTATCTGATTCGCCAAGGAAATATGTACTCATATCTTCACTGAAATATCCACGTAACTCATTCTTGCGTAACATCACTATAAGGTTTACTGGCTTACTTGTATTGGCTTTACTTATACGGACGGTAGTACCTTCGGTGTAGTCCATCACACAACGCAAGTACTTGTCTTTTTTGGTGATATGTATGGCATAGTTACCATTCTCATCACTTACCGTTTCCTCTCCAGATGATGTGCGTATCCTCATCCCAGGGACTACACGTCCCCAGCCATCTTTTACCACACCGCGTATCGTGTCTTTCCCCACAGAAATATCTGCTTTTTCCACGCTTTTATTTGCCTCGTGATATGCTTTTGTTACTATTACAACCGCTCCTCCAACTCCTTGAGTACCATAAGATGAACCATCTTTAAGCACTTTTATGCTATATATTTGGCTTGGTTCAATACCTGATAATCTATCTCCAACACTACCATCTATATCTATGCAAGAACGTTTATTAGAATACATAGACATATTTCCACCACTTCTAATTTCAACATATGTGCCATCATATTTTACTTCTGGGAAACGATTTTTAAAAATATCACTTATGCTTGCATCTGCCTCCCCAGGATAATATGTATCTCCTACCATATAACCTACTACAGCAGGGTCATTTGTTTCGTCCAGTTCAAAAGCTATCGGTTTGGCTGCTATCGTGGCACTTAACTCTTTTTCCATTACCGTGTATTTGTTTATGATGAGGCGTAGTTCTGTATCTTTTGGAGTGGCGGTAAGGGTATAGACTCCACCAGCCTTGGTTGTAGTGGCAGTCTTGCTTTTATTGGTGCGTACGGTAGCTCCTACCACTGGGTTACCTTTTGCATCTATGACCACTCCTTTTACCTCATAGTTTTGTGCTGCTGCTCCTAGGGATAGCCCCGCTATCGCTAGTAGGAAAAATAATTTAAGTGTTTTCATAATGTGTGAGTTTTAATTTATAAAAGCCCCGAATAGCCATTCGGGGCTTATTTTAATTATTGATAATGAACTTCTATTCCATAGTCATCACATAAAGAATAATAAGCTGAACATAAGGATGGTGCTCCTACAAGATTTTCCATTACAGTTCCTTCTCTTGCCTCTACTAATTCCCATCCATCATCAATTGAAAACATAGTTGTAACTCTATATTCGTAAGACATTGTTAAATCATTCCATCGTCTTACACAATAAGCTGTACAGAAGACCTCTGGAGGTGATGATACAGTTTCGGTGTTGTCTGCTACTTCTTCTGTAGAAAAAGTAGTAAGTGTTGTAGATTTGTTGGTGGTGGCATATAAAAGCACACCTACGCATAGCAGTAGAACTGCTGTTGCTGTAAAAATGATTTTGCTTTTCATTTTACTTGAGTGTTTAAATGGTTAATATTATATTGCTGTGAGAATTTAATCTCGCAACAAATCTACTACAACTTTTTAAATGTTTAAAATTATTTTAAACATTTTTGTAGGCGTTTTTAAACATAAATATAATTATTAATCATAGGAATGTTAACCACCTTTTCGTGCTACTAAATTAGAAAAAAAATCTATACAACACATAAAAAAAGTGATTATATTTGCACACACACAAATTTCGGCTACACACATATCATGACACGCGAAGACATAAAAGACTATTTCAATGTGGCCATTTCTGTATCTATGGTCATATTTGCATTTGATGGGGAAAAGATACGTATCCTCGTCCAACGCCGTAAGGAAGAACCATTTACAGGGGCTTGGCAGCTACCATCACGCTATGTTCTACCTAGCGAAAGCCTGGAACTTAACGCCAAAATCCTGCTGGAAGAAACTATCCCTATGACAGAAACGATAGACTCCTATTCTGAACAACTTAACGCATTTGGTAAAGTGTATCGTAACCCTCTGGGACGCGTGGTGAACGTAGGTTTTTATTGTATCGTGAAAATGACCGACGAAGACCGCCGTCTGGCAGAACGGAAAGATATGATGTGGGCAGCTTATACAGAAATCCCAGACCTAGCATTTGACCATAACGAAATAATAGATTACGCCAAACAACGTCTTAAACGCCGTTTCAAACGTCGTCCTGTGGGATTCTCCCTCCTGCCAAAAGAGTTCACCCTCACACAACTGCAAACGTTATATGAAGGAGCTCTCAATAAGAAATTTGACAAGCGTAACTTCCGTAAAAAAGTGTTTAATTCGGCACTGCTTATAGACCTAGATAAAACCATAGAGACATCATACGGTAAAGTATCCAAACTATACCGTTTTGACGAAGACAAATACGAGAAAATGTCCCTCAAAGGATATGATTTCTTGTTCTAGTGTTATAACGTCATAAAAACAACTATGACATATATCCATCTAAGGTGTGTAGGAATTGACAATGTACAATATTGTTAATTATTACACACCCTATTTATTTTTGTTTTACTATCTTTGTACTTTATGATAGTAGCATTGACACGATGAGCCACCATTATAACAGACGTACAGCTATATACCACATACTTTATGGTATGTGGGGAGTATTGATGGGGTTGTGGGCTCACATACGCCGTATGCTTTACAGCGTCAAGGTATCTGCTATGGGACGGCTATCGCTGTACAGGATATTGGCTCTCTATGGCAATGGATTACTCAAAGGTACACTTGCCGCCCGTGCCGAAAGCATAGCTTACAGCTTCTTTATGGCCATGTTCCCCGGTGTGATTTTTATATTTTCGCTCATAGCATACATACCCATAGATGGCTTGCAAGAAACACTTATGGAACTACTGGAAGAAGCTCTGCCTCCTCATACTTGGGAGACGGTGGCATCTACCGTACACGACATAGTAAGCATTAAAAGAGGTGGACTGCTTTCGGTGTCATTTGTAGGTGTCATATTTTTTGTAACCAATGGAGTCAATGGTCTTATAGCCAATTTCAAGACATCATATAACCAGATAAGCATGCGTCCCTACATAAACCAATATCTGGTATCACTCAACCTCATATTTATGCTGTTTGTCATACTGGTGATAACACTATCGCTTATCATATTCAGTAAGGTGTTCTGGAGTCATATGACATCACTATCTTTCCTAGGGATAGAGGTTACTACCATCATATCCATAGCCAGATATTCTCTGGTGTTTTTTGCTATACTGTTAAGCGTATCGCTTATATTCTACTATGGACCCAAGACCAAAGGGTTGCCATTTTTCTCCCCCGGAGCCATACTATCTACCATACTTATATTGATATCTTCATATGCATTTGCATTTTATATAGAGACATTTTCACAGTATAACAGGTTGTATGGTTCGCTGGGAGCTATACTCATATTTATGTTCTGGCTCTTTATAAATTCATTCCTGCTACTAGTAGGATTTGAACTCAATGCCGCTATCATCAAAAGCATTAACACCATCAAAAAAAGGAGTGAGATATGATACGCTGCATCATCATAGACCCAGACGCCAACTCCCGCAAGAACACATCGCGTATGCTCTCCCGATACGATGACTTCTCTATAATAGGTATCTACTCCCACCCAGACGAAGTGCCTTACACTATAGACAAGACCTCCGTAGATGTGCTATTTATAGAGGTTGTCTTCTCTCGCCTCTATGGACTGGACTACATACGCTCTCTATCCAATGCTCCGCTTACGGTCATAACCACATCATACCGAGAATATGCGGTAGAGTGTTTTGAACTGGATATACTAGACTACCTCATAAAACCACTAGAACCTAGCAGATTATCCACCACCATATCTCGTATAAAACGTGCTATCAAAACCTCCAAAACAACCACATCTCAATCCTCCAAAAACGAAGACTTTATATTCATACGTGCCGAAAAACGCCGCATAAAAATCCAGTATGATTCCCTACTCTACATAGAGAGTATCAAGGACTATATCTCTATTCACACCACATCTGGCGAATACATCATACACCAGACACTTTCGGGGTTTACTGCCCTTTTACCACACTCACGGTTTATAAGATGTCATCGTTCATACACGGTAAACATAGAACACATAGAAGCCATACATGCCTCTAGTATCATCATTGCAGGCAAGACAATCCCCATAGGGCGTATGTATATGACACAGGTAAGAGAAAAAATCCTCTAATCAGACATTTTGTCATTTGTTTTTATCTTTTTGTCATATTTGCCACATATAAACATCTTTGGCACGGAATATGCTATATCTATTTATAGAAAATAAAATGAAATTAAATAACCAATATACTTTTAAAAGAAATGGAAAAACTTAACATCACTCCGCTCGCCGACCGAGTACTCATAGAGCCTATGGAAGCAGAAACCAGAACAGCATCTGGACTTATCATTCCAGACAGTGCCAAAGAAAAACCACAGATGGGGATAGTCCTAGCTGTAGGTGCTGGCAAAAAAGACGAACCTATGACCGTTAAAGTAGGAGACAAGGTTCTCTATGGTAAATACTCTGGCAGCGAATTCTCACTAGATGGTAAAAAATACCTCATCATGCGTGAGAGCGACATTTATGCTATCATTTAATCTTTTCACCTCATCACAAACATTCTAAATCTTAAAAAAATGGCAAAAGACATAAAATTCAATCTAGATGCTCGTGACGGACTACGTCGCGGTGTAGATGCATTGGCAAATGCTGTAAAAGTAACTCTAGGGCCTAAAGGTCGCAATGTAGTTATAGACAAAGCATTCGGTGGCCCTCACATCACCAAAGACGGTGTTACCGTAGCCAAAGAAATAGAACTTGCAGACCGTCTGGAAAACATGGGTGCACAGATGCTTAAACAGGTAGCTTCCAAAACCAATGATTTGGCAGGTGATGGTACTACCACTGCTACCGTTCTGGCTCAAGCCATAGTAAAAGAAGGTCTTAAGAACGTCGCTGCCGGTGCCAATCCTCTAGACCTTAAACGCGGTATAGATAAAGCCGTAGCTGCTGCCGTAGAAAACCTTAAGAGTCAAGCTCAGCAGGTGGGTGGCGATTCCAACAAGATAAAACAAGTAGCATCCATTTCTGCCAATAACGACGAAACGATAGGAGAACTTATAGCCGAAGCTTTCTCTCGTGTAGGACAGGAAGGTGTCATCACTGTAGAAGAAGCCAAAGGTATGGACACTACCGTAGAAGTAGTAGAAGGTATGCAGTTTGACCGCGGATTCCTTTCTCCATATTTTGCTACAGACACAGAAAAGATGAACGCCGTTCTTGAAAACCCATTCATCCTGCTATATGACAAGAAGATTTCTTCTATGAAAGACCTTCTTCCTGTACTAGAACCTGTAGCACAGAATGGACGTTCGCTACTTATCATAGCCGAAGACATAGATGGCGAAGCTCTAGCTACTCTAGTTGTAAACAAGATACGTGGCACTATCAAGGTATGTGCTGTTAAAGCTCCGGGATTTGGTGACCGCCGCAAGGCAATGCTTGAAGACATAGCTATCCTTACAGGTGGTACTGTAATAAGCGAGGAGAGAGGTTATACTCTAGAAGGTGCTACTATAGATATGTTGGGTACTGCCAAAAACATCACTGTGGATAAAGACAACACTACCATAGTAGATGGTAATGGAGAGCAGGCTCTCATAGCCGATAGAATACGTCAGATAAAAGCACAGATAGAGACTACAACATCTGACTATGACCGCGAGAAACTACAAGAACGTCTAGCCAAACTAGGTGGTGGTGTAGCCGTTCTATATGTAGGTGCTGCTAGCGAAGTAGAGATGAAAGAGAAAAAAGACCGTGTAGATGATGCTCTTCACGCAACTCGTGCTGCTGTGGAAGAGGGTATAGTACCCGGTGGTGGTGTAGCTCTACTACGTGCCAAAGCTGCTGTGGCAAACGTAGTGGCAGAAAACAACGATGAATCTACTGGTATTAACATCGTTCTACGTGCCATAGAAGAACCCTTGCGTACTATCGTGGACAATGCTGGTGGCGAAGGCAGTGTAGTAGTAGCCAATATCATGAACAGTGAAGGAGACTTTGGTTACAATGCCAAAACAGACGTTTATGTTCATATGTACTCGGCAGGTATAATCGACCCTACCAAGGTTACTCGTGTAGCTCTAGAAAATGCTGCTAGCGTAGCTGGTATGATTCTCACTACCGAAGCCGCTATCACAGACATAAAAGAAGAAAATGCCGCTGCTGCTATGCCTCCTATGGGTGGTATGGGCGGTATGATGTAATAACTACTTTGAAAAAAAGTACCCCCAAAAACGCCGGAGCCTGTGGCTCCGGCGTTTTTTGCGTAGCAAAAAAAATTTTTGTCTGGATTTATGACATTTACTACATTTGTTACCAAAATACCAATAATCATTACAATGAAAAACATTAGAATAGCAATCATCGCACTAGCTGCTATCATTATGGCGTCTTGTGCTCCAGAAAAAAAAGAACCACACCCTCAGAATGTCATCTACCTCATAGGTGATGGTATGGGTTTTGGGGCTGTTACATCTCTTCTTCTTACAGAAGACTCTCTCACTGGATTTGAAAAGGCTCCTGTGATAGGTCTTTCAGAAACACAGTCTGCCAATAGCCACGTTACAGACTCTCCTGCTGGAGGTACAGCTCTAGCTTGTGGCACACGAGTTAAAAACGGAGTGGTAGGAATACACCCTGTAGATAGTACTCACCTTACTAGCATACTGGAAAAAGCCAAAACATGGGGCAAGAAAACTGGCATAGTTGTCAATACCACCCTTACCGAGGCTACTCCTGCTGCCTTCTACGCCAATGTAGAGAAACGTTCCATGGGATTTGAAATTGCACGTCAGTTTACAGAAAGTGATGTAGATGTAGCCATAGGTGCTGGTCTTTCTGCATTCATAAACCGTCCAGACTCTCTAGACCTCACAGCTACCCTTATAGAGAAAGGCTATGACGTGTATCTGAATTGGAAGAGTGTGCTTAACACCACATCAGAAAAATATGTAGGTATCCTTTCTATGGGAGATGTTCACCGCCGCAATAAACCTACCACCATAAAACCGGGAGCTGCTGCTGGTGACGAAGTATGTCTAGCTGCCAAACTAGCTGCCGATGCAGCCGACGAGGCAGACACTACTATTTTCTCTGAACCTCACCTATACCTAGAAAAAGCCACTGCCAAAGCTCTTACCGCTCTAGAGAAAAATGCTCCTAACGGTTTCTTATTGATGATAGAAAGTGCCATCATAGATGGTTATGGACACAACAACGACAGCGAAGGTATGATAGAAGAAATGCAGGAATTTGACCGCACATTACAGATGCTTATAGAATATGTAAATTCTCATCCTAGCACTCTTCTAGTAGTTACAGCCGACCACGAAACTGGTGGCACAGGCATCGGTTACAAAAGTCATGCTGTGGGTGAAAAAGCTCCTGTAAGTCTTACATTCAGCACCAAAGGTCATACAGGCACCGTTGTTCCTATCTTTGCCTATGGTGAGGGTGCAGAAAAATTCTCTGGTGTGATGAAAAACACAGATCTCCCAGCCAAGATAGAAGCTCTTATAAAATAAGACCACTACCTCAACATAAAAAACAGGGTTCTGAATATCAGAACCCTGTTTTTCATCTATAAAAGCTATTATTCATATCTTACTGTACGTGCTGGATTTATACGGGATATAAACATCGCAGGAAGTAACAGCACCATCATATTTATAAGCACCACCCCTACATTAAGAGCCACTATCGCTCCCCAATGAAAATATACAGGCACTATCTCCACACTATATATACTTGCATCCAGCCTTATTATACCCCATTGGTGTTGTAGCCATAGCAGAAGAAGAGCCACCGCATTACCTATCGCCATACCTCTTATGATGATATAAAGGGCATTCCACATGAATATCCCACTTATGTAACCACTACTAGCTCCCATTGTACGGAATATACCTATAAGCGAAGTCTTTTCCAGTATGAGTATGAGCATTACCGTTATCATATTCACAGCACATACTATGGTCATTATGGCTATTATCACCCATATATTCACATCAAACATTCTCACCCAATCCAGCAACGTTGCGTGAGTATCTTCCATAGTCGTTACATTAAACTTCCACGAAGTCTCCACATAGACTTGTGGTGCTACACTAGATATAGCATTGGGATTATCTAGTACTATCTCATACCCCGATATCTGGTCTTCCTCCCAACCATTTATCCTTCCCACAGCCTTACGCGAAGCTATGGCATACGTTTCATCTATGGCACCAATATCGGTCTTATAGATAGCTGCTATGGTAAAATATCTCATTATAGGTGTTTGACGACCTTCACGCATAAAATGAGCCTTAATCCTATCCCCTACACCTATCTCTAGACGATTGGCAGTAGTGCGAGATATGACTATACTATCATTTTCCTCATCATTTTCATAAACAGGCATTTTACCCTCCACTATAAAACCATCAAATGCCTCTAGTGGAAAATCCTCTCCTACCCCCTTGAAGACCACGCTCTCAAACTCTTCCTTTTCTTTTATCACAGAAACACTTAAAGAGTATGGATATACACACTTCACATCTTCAATAGAGGCAATATGGGACACAAAATCCTCTCCCATATTCATATATACTGCATCTATTGAAGATACAGAGTGAGGAGTTACCTGTATATGTCCAGTAAAAGAAGCTATATTTTCTCTTATCTTACGTTGTAGTCCTATACCCGTACATATAGCTATAACCATCACAACAACCCCTATTGCGATAGAGTTTACAGCAATTTTAAAAGCAGGCGAAGAAATATTTCCGTGATATGTTCCTTTTTTGTAAATTCGCCTTGATATATAATACCTAGTACTGAACATTCAATAATCATCTTACAATGAGCTACAAAGTTACTATTAAATTCTTTTGCACAGCATTTTTATGTGCAATTTGTTCTCTTGCTATCGCTGCTTCTGGCGACAAAGACCTTAAAAAAGGCACTCATATTCAACCTGGAGCTGCCCAATATGACAAATATCTTCCTCTACTAGAAGGCAAACGCGTAGCATTTACTGGCAACCATACTTCTATAGTAGGAGACAAACACCTAGTGGATATCCTCACTAGCAAGGATATCAACATAGTTAAAGCATTTGCACCAGAACACGGATTCCGTGGCACTGCCGATGCTGGTGAACGCGTAAACAACGAAGTAGATGAAAAAACAGGCATCAACATCGTATCTCTATATGGCAAAATGAGCAAACCTACACCAGAAATACTAAGCGATGTAGATGTACTGCTGTTTGACATACAGGACGTGGGGGCTCGTTTCTACACTTACATAAATACCATGCAACGCATCATGGAAGCCGGTGGAGAAAACAATATCCCTGTAATAGTTCTAGACCGCCCAAATCCTAATGGTTACTACATAGACGGCCCTATACTTAAAGACACATGCGTATCTGGTATAGGTATGCAACCTATTCCTATCGTTTATGGTATGACAATAGGCGAATATGCTCTTATGCTCAACGGCGAAGGTTGGATGAAAAATGGAGTTAAGTGTAACCTTACCGTAATACCTTGTGAGGGCTATACACATAAATCTCGTTACAGCCTTCCTGTTCCTCCTTCTCCAAACCTACCTACCGACCGCTCGGTAAACCTTTTCCCTAGCACTTGTCTTTTTGAAGGGACTCCTCTTTCTGAAGGTCGTGGAACAGACTGGCCATTTGAGGTATTTGGTAGCCCGCTTATAGATTCTGCTGCGACAGACTTCACATTCACTCCTGCTCCCAACTTTGGCGACAAACGCCCTAAACAACGCGGAAAAGTATGCTATGGTATGGACCTCCGCAATGAAAAAGAACAGAAAGAAGTAAACCTAGAATACATCATCTGGGCTTATAACAACTATACCGACAAAGAAAAATTCTTCAACCATCGCGGTTTTGCTATACGCATAGGTAACTATGAGGTAGAAGACCAGATAAAAGCAGGCATGAGTGCCAAAGAAATAAAAAAAGACTGGAAAAAAGGCATAGAAGACTTTAAGAAAATACGTGCCAAATACCTTATATATAAGTAATAACATAAACACATATAAAAATGAAAAATTTTAAAAGATTACTTCTAGCCACTATGATGCTTATAGGTATCACAGTATGGGCAGAAAACAACCAAGACGTAAAAGTGGGAGCCGACCAGACTTCCAAATACATGAAACTCCTCAAAGGCAAACGTGTAGCATTTGTAGGGAACCAGACATCTGTAATGACAGATGAGAAAAACACCCACCTAGTGGATTATCTGGTAGCACAGAAGATAAACCTAGTAAAGGTTTTTGCTCCAGAACACGGATTCCGTGACATGGCTGCCGCTGGTGCCAAAATCACAGACGGCACAGACCCTGTAACAGGAGTACCTGTAGTATCTCTCTATGGTAAAAACTATAAACCTACCGAAGAAATGCTCAAAGACGTGGACATCATCATCTATGATATCCAAGACGTAGGTTGTCGTTTCTACACTTATATCTCTACCATGACCTATGTTATGGAAGCCGCTGCCGAACTAGGTAAAAAAGTTATAGTCCTAGACCGTCCAAACCCTAATGGTCACTATATAGATGGCAACATTCTAGATATGGAATATAAATCATTTGTAGGTATGCACCCAGTGCCTATCGTTTATGGTATGACAGCTGGCGAATATGCACAGATGGTAAACGGCGAAGGCTGGATGAAAGACGGAGTTAAATGTGACCTTACTGTTATACCATGTAAAGGATACAATCGTAGCGAGTCTTACAGCCTACCTGTTCCTCCTTCCCCAAACCTAGCTACCGATGCTTCTGTGGCTTGGTATCCTAGCATATGCTATTTTGAAGGAACTCCTCTTTCTGAAGGTCGTGGAACAGTAGCTCCATTTGAAATGTTCGGTAGTCCAAACCTACCTGTAACAGGCTTCAAATTCACACCAAAAAGCAGCAAAAACAAAGGCGTAGAATGTAATGGTGTAGATTTACGCGGCAAAAAAGCTCCAAACTTTATAGACCTTAAATATGTGGTATGGGCTTATGAGAACTATGACCCACAAGAAAAATTCATACTAGGAGCCAATCTTAAAAAGCCTTTCTTTGACCTGCTATGTGGTGGACCTACCATCCGTAAACAGATTCTTTCTGGTATGAGTGCCGAAGAAATACGTGCCACATGGAAAGAAGGACTTGACAACTTCAAGAAAATACGTGCCAAATACCTTATCTACCCAGATGTAGAATAATACATATGGCATGACGCCCAATAAAAATGCGGTCGCCTCTAGGCGACCGCATTTTTATTGGGCTTATATCAACATCCTCACCTCTACCTTCACTCACACATAAAAAAAGGTTTACTCATTTTGAGTAAACCTTTCTATATCTAGCGGACTACTACCGCCATAGTAAGAGATTAAGCTTCAGCTACTGGTATAACGTTAACGACAGATTTGTCGCCTTGTTTTTTAGTAAAAGAAACTATGCCGTCTGTTGTAGCAAAAAGAGTATGGTCACGACCTATACCTACATTTTTACCAGGGTGGTGTACAGTACCTCTTTGACGTACTATGATGTTACCAGCTACAGCTGCTTCACCAGAATAAATCTTTACACCAAGACGTTTACTTTCTGAATCACGACCGTTCTTGGAACTGCCGACGCCTTTCTTATGTGCCATGTTCTATATAATGGTATTAAAAAGTTAGACTTGGTTTAATTACGCAATGATATCGCTTATAAGGATTTTTGTCAAGCACTGACGGTGTCCGTTCTGAACTTGATAGCCTTTTCTGCGTTTTTTCTTAAATACGATGACTTTTTCACCGCGCAGGTGCTCAAGGATTTTAGCCTCAACTTTGGCTCCTGATACAGTCGGGGTGCCTACTTTAACATCTGTGTCGGTAGAGAGTAGAAGCACTTTATCAAAAGTGATTTTATCCTCAACCTCGCCTTTAAGACGGTTTACATAGATGTAACGGTCTTTTTGTACTTTGTACTGAAACCCCGCTATTTCTACAATTGCAAACATTTTGTAACTAATTGGTTATAAGGTTGATTAATAATTGATTTTTATTCAGGCTGCAAATGTACTACTTATTTTCTACATATGCAAGACTCATCATATTTAAAAAATTTTTTGAGCAAATTTTAACCATACATTTAATCCCCATCACTCAAAAGTCGTATCTTTACACCTTTATAATGATACTATAAACCCATGTGGAAAATGAGAATACATATAGCTGCTTTTATCACATTTCTTTTAAGTTGTGTGTATGGTGGCTATGTCTATGCTCAAACACCAGATGAAAAATGGAGAGTAGATGATGCTTCGTTGCTTTCACGTATAGAGATAAATTCTGCTCCAGCTGTCGTAGCCGAAATTTTATGGAGACTGCCATACCATCTACAAGCCGATACTACAAATGCTTCTATACGCGTCTTCAGTGTAAAATATGACCTTGAAATAACCAATGTGTATGTAAGGGAGATGGATACAGAACGCCTTACTCTGGCATTTGAACCACTGGGCAGCGGGGAGTATGAGATATATTTTTCTCCACATAAACAGGATACCCCTCCATCCACCGCCACATGGATAGAAAAACTCAACCTTACCAACTATCCAGATTTTGCTCTCCTACCCAAATATCGTTCATCACACGTTGAGTTCCGCCATCGCCCCTATGGCAATCCCTATGACCGTACTGCAACTGCCATACGCACACAGATGTATTATAGCTCATTGGGACGTTCGTTTGAGGCGTATTTTGTCCCCTGGGATAGCCCTCTGCCATCACACAGACTACTGCCAGAGATATGGGCAGAAAGGCTTCTGGACTCCCCCGCCAAAAAATCCAAAAAGAAGGCCGTAACACTAGATACAGTCGTGGTAAACCGAGGCTCTCTTACCCCCATACAGATAGGAGTGGTAAGCAACCGCAACAATGAAAAGATTTCCATATCTTATTCCTCTCCCACCAAGGGCTTATCTATTTCCCATGTAACAGATACCGTCAAGACCTTAAACAAGGGAGATATAGCCACATTCTGGGCTGTAGTAAATTCTAGTGCTTCAACTCCCATAGGAGAGAGCTATGTAACCGCACACCTATATTCGTCTAGCGGAGACGAGAGACAGATACACTTACTCATAGACGTAAATGATGACGCTCCCAGCAGTGATGATTTATACATACGCCAATTCATCTCCCACATAGGCAGCAGTCCCGCTCCCCCCAAGAGTTTTGCACAGGATTTATCTGCATACATGAATGCCGTAGATTTCAATCTCCCTTATGTAAATATAGGTCGCCATTCACTCAAGATAGACCATTCTACGGGACTCATATCCACTATAGATTGTGATGGGAAAAGAGCATTGGATTCTCCTGTGATGCTGGTATTCTCATCATCCAACGGCACTCGCAAGTTGAGCGTTGACCAAGTATCGGTACGGCATGTAGGAGAATCATCTGTAAAATGGAGCGGACGTGCAACGACCCACGACATGCAGGTAGAAGTATCGGTACGGGTATCTCCATACGGCAGAGTGTCCATAGAGAGCAATGCTCACTTCCTAGAGGACATAGATTTTAAGGACATAACCCTAGAATTTGATTTTTCAAACTATTTTTACCGCAAAGGTCTCACCGAAAACCCAGAACAAAATGACGAAGGTCTATGGGTAGCTGGGGACGATATGGCGATATGTGTATCTGCTCCAGCTGTAGATGATAATGCTTTTTACTCATTACCACATTCGGGGATAAAGCTGTATGATTCATCGGGACTGGCTATTGTGGTAGGAACGGGAGATTTCACAGCCAAATCTTCTACTTCTATAAATCTACTATGCCACTTGCAGTTACTGCCTATCACCAAACCATCTACAGTAGAGGACTCTAGAGTGAGATTACTTGAAGACTACAGACACTCTATACCCGATGACAGCAGCATCGTTGTCATACGCAATCCCTATGATGTATATGACTCTGGCAAAGCCGCCCACATAAGAGCCATCCACGCTGCAGGACATAAGATAATGTTGTGGTTGGACGGGCATAGCCTGCCATCTAGCAGCACTCTATCCAGAATACTGGAATCTATGGGATATAAATACGAGTACATAGAAGGTGGAGCGTACATGAGATTTGAAAAAAACAATGACCTTAATCCTGCCTTTGGTTACACACAGAGTCTTTCATGTACCAAGGACTATGTTTCGGGTGTGGTATTCTCTCCCAAATGGTATAGACAGGCAGACATAGATGCTTATTATCATTACAGAACCCTCAAAAATCATAATTTTCTACTCATAATGCACAGCAAAGGAGTAGGCATAAACCAATTCATGACCGCCCCTTGGGCTGATGCTATATGGAACGACTCTCCTATATATAATAGCGATACAAAAACCCTGCACCAGATAACACGCCTACCTATATGGAACAGTGTGGAATGATTTTGATTTAAGCAAATGTTAAAAAACTGGTAAAATTGGATATAGATAACCCTCATCTAGTATATTGTTTGTACATTTGTCATACACACACTACTTAATAACACAAGATTTGGAAAAAGAAATTGTAAGCTACATAGAGGCCAATGCCCTCGCCCATCCCAATGACATCATTCTCCATGGAAAGACTCCCACTGGCTGGAGTGATGTTACATGGAAAGAATTTTGGGATGATGTAGTAAGTCTATCACAGACCCTCATAAGCGAAAACATAGCCACAGGAGACCGCATAGTTATTTTCTCCCAGAATATGATACAATGGCACATAGTAGATATGGCTACTATGGGGATACGTGCCGTTACCGTTCCTGTATATGCCACATCCAGTCCTTCACAACTACTTTACATAGCTCGTGAAACCGAATCCAAAATCATATTTGTAGGGACACAGGTTCAATATGATGTTACACGTCAGCTTATAGATAGCGGCGAGCTAAATCCAGAACGCGTAGTAGTATTTGACCATAGTGTAAAACTATGTGGAGATAAAGATGTCTATTTTGACGAATATATATCTAGCGG
Source organism: Flavobacteriales bacterium (assembly GCA_017620815.1). Taxonomy (GTDB): domain Bacteria; phylum Bacteroidota; class Bacteroidia; order Flavobacteriales; family UBA1820; genus Merdimorpha. The sequence goes on along the minus strand of JAGAUI010000030.1, from coordinate 37,026 downwards.
GACATCACAAGAAGCTCTTAAAGAATACCGCTGCCGTAGAGAGTCTGCCAGCACAGATGATTTGGCGACTATCATATACACCAGCGGCACTACGGGAGAGCCCAAAGGTGTGATGCTAGGACATGACAACATCATGCAGGCAATGATAATCCACGACATACGTCTGGATATGAGAGATGACGACACCTCGCTCAGCTTCTTACCACTGTGTCACGTATTTGAGAGAGGATGGAGTTGGTTCTGTCTATATAAAAGATGCCCTATCTATGTCCTTACCGATACCAAAGTCATAGGTGAAACCCTCCCCGAAGTAGCACCTTCGTGTTTCTGTTCTGTACCTCGCGTATATGAAAAAATGTACCAAAAGATTAACGCCACTATTCTCTCTGGCCCACGTGTTAAACGCATAGCCTTTAACCTAGCCATGAGAGTAGGACGTGCATATAACGAATACACACGCGTGGGAGCTACTCCTCCATGGTATTTAAGACTACTATACAGTCTGTCTGATGCACTAGCATTCAAAGTGGTAAAGAAAGCCATAGGTGGACGATTGAGAATAATGCCTACCGCTGGAGCTCACGTACCTTCATTTATAGTTGAGTTCTTCCACGCCATGGGTATTAAACTAATGGTGGGTTATGGACTTACCGAGACCACTGCTACTGTTTCTGCTCGTCCTTATGTAAACTATCAGTTGAGTTCTATAGGAACACCCCTTACAGATATCCAAGTACGCATAGGAGAAAATGACGAGATATTGGTACGCAGCAAAACTGTCATGCGTGGATACTATAAAAAACCCGAAGCTACCGCCGAAGTCATAGACAGCGATGGCTGGTTCCACACTGGAGATGCCGGCATGATAGATGCCGATGGTAACCTTTACATCACCGAACGTATAAAAGACCTCATGAAAACATCTCAAGGTAAGTACATCGCTCCGCAAATGATAGAAGCCCGTCTTACCAGCGATGTGATGATAGAACAGGCCGTAGTAGTAGGTGATTCTCGACCATATGTAACGGCTTTTATCGTTCCAAATTTTGAACAGTTAGAAAAAATAGCTCAAGAGAATGGTTGGGGTTATGACAATAGAGAGGAACTAGTATCCCACCCTGCTGTTCACGCCATGTATAACGAGAGAATAAATACACTCCAAGCAGGACTAGCAGGATTTGAACAGATAAAGAAATTCACTATCCTCCCCGAAGCATTTACCATGGACACAGGAGAGCTCACTCCTACCCTCAAAGTCCGCCGTAAGATAATCCTTGAAAAACTGCATCTATTGGTTGACCTTATGTATGCTGGCAGTGGAAGTACTTCTGGAGCAGGAGAAAAATAATAGATTACTATTTATGTAGAATAAAAAAAGCGACCGCCCGAAAGGGCGGTCGCTTTTTTTATTCTACGTCATCTTCTATGCCAGAGTTTCGCTTATACGCAAGACATCGGTATAGACACCACGGGCAGTTACAGCTGCTCCCGCACCAGCACCTTGGATAACCATAGGCACATCGCCGTATGAAGCTGTGTGTATCTCAAACATAGAGTCTGAACCTCTCAATCCTCCCAATGCACTATCCTTTTTAACCTTGACTAGTTTTACAGTAAGACTACCTTTTTCCACGTCTAGGTCTCCTACATAACGTAACACTTCGTCTGCTTCTAGAGTAGATTTTATAGCAGAATATTTATCATTCATCACTGCCTCACCAGAAAGGAAATCATCTACACTACCACTACGCAATGATTCTGGTATGAGGTTTTCTATCTCTATATCATCAAATTCCTTTTTCATACCCACTTCACGAGCCAGTATGAGTAGTTTACGTGCTACATCGTTACCGCATAGGTCTTCGCGGGGGTCTGGTTCTGTATATCCCTTCTGCATAGCCTCACGCAATACACTATAAAATGGAACGTCCTGTGATGAGAACTGATTAAATATATAACTCAATGTCCCCGAGAATACACCTCTTATGCGGCGTATGTCATCTCCCGTATCATGCAACTGACGTATAGTATCTACTAGTGGCAATCCTGCTCCCACATTGGCTTCATAGAGGAATTTCTTTCCTTTATCGTGCAATAGTTCTCTTAATGAAGAGTAGAAATCATAAGACAGTGTATTGGCTATCTTATTGGAAGCTACCAGATTACAGCCGCCATCTACCAGACGATGATAATTCTGGACAAAATCTCTAGATGCAGTATTGTCCACCACTATCACATTTTCCAGATTATGACTCTCTATGTATGATAGCAGACCATCTATGGTATATGGTTCACATTCACCTTTAAGTCGTTCACGCCAATTTTCTCCCACACCGTGAGAGTCCAGCAGTACGCCTCGTGAATTTGCTACACCAAATACATTGAGCAATAGACCTCTGCGTTCCACTATCGTCTTTTGGGTAGAGAGTATCTGGTCTATGAGTGTACCTCCTACCGTACCACAACCTACCACCATCACATTTATCTTTCTATACACACCAAATATATGATTGTGTATCACATTGACAGCCTTGGTAAGTTGAGAGCTATTCACCACAAATGACAGGTGTTCGCCGTTCATGGTATTATTTATAAGGTATGGCTCTATGGCGTTTTCTCTCAATGCCGCATAAGCCTTGTCTAGGAAGTCTATATGACGACCTATGATAGATATGACCGATACCGTATTATTGACAGCTATCTCTTGTATGTCTTGAGATAGTATCTCTCGTTCAAATTCTGCTTCCAGTACTTCTTTTGACAGTGAAGCGTTTTCGGCATCTACTATAAATCCTATACCTCGTTCAGATGATGCTTGGGATACTATTCTCACACTTATTCCGTGTGATGATAGGGCACTGAATATACGTCCGTCTATACCCACCTTACCCAACATACCACGTCCTTCTATGCTCACAAGTGCAACGTCTGAAATGACCGATATAGCTTTAAGTCCTCCTCCAGAACCGTTTTCAGCTATCATAGTACCACAACACGATGGATTAAAAGAGTTAAGGATACGGATGGGTATCTTTTTCTCTATAAGAGGCAGAATCGTTTTGGCATGCAAGACATTGGTGCCAAAGTTTGCCAATTCGTTGGCCTCACGATATGATAGCAGAGGTATTATCTGTGCGTCTTCTACCAGAGTAGGATTGGCAGTATAGACACCATCTACATTTGTCCAGTTCTGGACTTCTTCGGCTCCTAGGAACGAAGCCATAAGAGTAGCCGAATAGTTACTACCATTACGTCCCAGAGTCGTAGTCTGGTTATTTATGGTAGTGCCTATAAATCCTGTTACTACCTCTATCACATCATCGGGAGCATCGGCAAAAAATTCCTCTACGTTCTTTTGAGAAACATCCATTATAACAGATGCACTGCCCCACTCATCGGTTGTCTTGATAAGAGAGCGACTATCCACAAAACGAGTCTTGAAACCGCGTTTGGAGAGCAGATGTGCCACCATCTTACAGCTCAATATCTCACCAAATGCCATAAAACGGTCTTTTATTTTGAGGCTGTATTCACCTAATAGAGCCACTCCTTCCAGCATTTGACGTATCTCGGCAAATTCTGTCGTCATATCCATCGCTGAGTCTGGTGCTACCTGTCGCTCACAGAAATATGTATATGATGGCATATAGTCTTCGCCCTTTGCTGCTTTTTCCAGCATATCCTCCAGCATATCGGTAGATTTACCACGTGCAGAACACACCACGAGTATCTTACCCTTACTAGCCTCACGACTCATAATATCCAATGCTCCCTCCAGCGGATTACCTACACCAGCAGAAAGAGATTTACCACCAAATTTGAGTACCTTCATTTTATCTATCTCCTATTATTATTTATAGTTACTATGATTTTATCCTTAAAAAAACTCCCGCAATAGCTCTTGCAGTTTATCAAACTCTATAAGAAAACCATCGTGCCCATGCTGCGTATCCAGTTCCAAGTAATGGCTATCCTTACCCATAGAGAGTAACATATCATGTACCTTTATATTTTCATAAGGTTGGAAATAAAGGTCTGAACTTATACCTACCTGTATCACACGACCTTTAATCCTAGAGAGTGCCTCCTGCATACTTCCTCTTCCCGATGATATATCTACCTTTGCGGTGAGGTGCGATAGGAAACGATATGCGTCCTTTGAGAATCGTCCTTCTAGTTTATCTCCGTGATGACGCAGCCACGATACCACATTTGGAATTCCACTGTCGTGTATGCTACGGTCAAACTTCATAGAGAAAGACTGTGGAGTACGGAAGAAGAGCATCGTAAGCATACGAGCATCATACATACCATAGTCACCTCTTGAAAGGCTCTGGAGTTGTAGTTCAGAAAGGGCTATCACCCAGTCTGTACTCTTGCAGTCTCCCCCTACCGATATCATTTGCATAGCAAAATCTGGATACTCTACCGCCATCTCCCACGCTATACACGCCCCCATAGAACAACCTATGAGTGTATGGAGATATTCTACTCCTATCTCTCTAGCTCCCATATACAGCATACGAGCCACATCTCTCGCTACAAAATGAGTATAATCATCTCCCCATAGCTTACCGTCATATCCATTGCCGGGGATATTAAAGCACAATATGCTGTAACGTGTAGTATCCACTACATTTGAATCACTTATAAGTCCCTTCCACCAACCATCATCTCCTGCTACCGCCGAATTCCCCGTAAGAGCATGGCATACCATTACTATAGGAGCTCCGCTATCCAGCCCCTGTCCAAATACTTCATAGGACATAGGAATGGACTCATAGTGAGTACCATCATGGGTGGTAAAGTTTTTTATTTCGGTGTATTTTAACATATTTTTCCTATACGCAAGTTGCAAATGTAATAAAAACACCGTCCTACATACAAATGTAAACGTGTTTTTTGAAAATTATTATCATTTTTTCAATAAATCCCCATAATAACTGATGATAGCATCACGCAAGAGTTCCCCGCGAGCCTCTTTTTCCATATTTATTTCCTTTAACTGCTCATAAACTGGATAACCATCATCTCTACGGGAGGACATACGGAAGTAGCCCTTTGTCTCTAGAATGGCACACATACCACAATGCATCACGTCCATTTTATCTACCGGGGAAAGTGAGCCTTGATGTTTACCCACCACCTGCAACCCCGCTACAAATATCATCTCCTGTATGCCTACAGGTACCCCTGCATCAAAAAAAATCTCTAGACGAGAGGCTATCTCACATAGTTTTTCATCATCGTTCATAGTAGTAACTATTAAATTTATGTCAAAGGTACGCACGAAAAGGGGATTTTTTGATAGTTTTTCCATAATTTCGCACTTTAATACCAAATCTTTTTCAGATATGTACATACGTTTATTTGGATTTATATTTTGCACACTAGCATTCCTTAATGTGAGCTATGCCCAGAAAGCAGCTCAAAAGAGTGAGATAGAAAGCTACACCTCTGCTAGAGATTCTTCGGGAGTATATAAAATAAATAGATACGAATACTCCACAGGAAAACACATAGAGTGTATATTCTCCAGCCAAAACACTAGTCTAGAAGGCAAAAAGATAAACTCATACTCTCTCTCCAAAGACGGGAAGAAAATCATCCTAGAGACAGAACACACACCTATCTACCGTCGTTCATATACTGCGGTGTGTTATGTCTATGACAGTACATCTGGCAGTGTAACACCTATAGCCTCATTAAAACCCATCATGTGTCCATCTTTTTCGCCAGATGGCTCACAAGTGGCTTACAGTCTATCCAATGACCTCTATATCCAAGACCTCTCCACTCTTAAAATCACTCGTCTTACCAGTGATGGTCGTCATGGTCATATCATCAACGGCACTGCCGACTGGGTATATGAAGAAGAATTCTCGATAGTAAAGATGTATGATTGGAGTCCATCGGGAAGATATGTAGGATATGTACGTTCAGACGAGAGTCGTGTAATGCTTTATGATATGCCCATGTATGGACAGGGCACTTACCCTACTCTATATACATTTAAATATCCCAAAGCTGGATATGAAAATTCCACTGTAAGCATACACATCTATGACACTCATACAGGTGGTACATCTACCGTAGATATGGGAGATGAAAAAGACTATTACATACCTCGCCTCTCTTGGCTGCCATATACCGACAAGATGATATTCACACATATGAACCGTCTTCAGAACCACATGGACATCTACACAGTAGAGCCATCTACTATGGAGAAAAAAATCCTATGGAGCGATTATGATAGTGCATACATCAACCTTAACGACTACACTCACTACCTAGACGATGGCAGTATAGCCTTTGTAAGCGAACGCGATGGACATGCACATCTATACATTCAAGACAGCAAAGGAAAAATTAAACAGATAACCCATGGAGAGTGGGATATAACAGCTCTCTATGGATTGAGCAGCGACAAGAAAAAGGCTTACATTCAAGCAACTCTTTCTGGCAGTGAGAACCGAGATATAGCAGTCATTGATATACGCAATGGAAAAGTATCTACTCTCTCTACACGTATAGGTACAAATGACGCATCTTTTTCTGCCACATGCCGTTTCTACACCCTTTCATATTCATCTACTACCAATATGGGAGTACGTTCGCTGCATCGTGCATCTGACGGAAGCCTCATACGCACCATAAGCGACCTTTCTGAAAACAGCCACAAAGCCATTAAAGAGGGGCATCTGGTAAAAGAAATATCTATGATGGAGATTTCAGACTCGCTATCACTCAAGATGTGGCGTATCCTCCCACCCGATTTTGATTCTACACGCCGTTATCCTGTGCTTATGTATGTATATGGAGGCCCCGGAAGTCAGTTGGTACTTAACCGTTGGGCGGTGAGTATGGAAAACTGGCTCACTCGTGTAGCAAAAGAAGGTTACATCATTTACTGTGTAGATGGTCGTGGGACAGGTGGACGTGGTGCAGCATTTGAAAAACAGATATACCGCCGTATGGGAGAACTGGAACTCATAGACCAAGTAGCAGCCGCCCGCAAGATAGGCGAACTACCATATGTAGATAAAAGCAGAATAGGTATATTTGGTTGGAGTTTTGGTGGGTATATGGCTTCGCTGTGTGCTACTCGTCATTCAGATGTATTCTGTGCTGCCATAGCAGTAGCTCCTGTTACATCGTGGAGAATGTATGACACTGTCTATACAGAACGTTTCCTATCCACTCCACAGGAAAATCCTCTGGGATATGACCAGAATTCTCCTCTTACCTATGCCAGTGATATGAAATGTCGTTTCTTACTGGTTCATGGCACTGCCGATGACAATGTCCACTACCAGAATTCGGCACGTTTCTCTTCGTTGCTGGTAGAGGCAGGAGTACCTTTTGAACAGATGATTTACACAGATAAAAACCATAGCATTCGCGGAGGCAATACCACTGCCCATCTGCACAATCTCCTCACATCATTTATCATTCGCAATCTATAAAAACCACAATAGATGGAAACACCACATATATCTACCACTCCTACATGGAAGAAATACCTACCCCACATACTATGTGTGGTAGCATTTGCTGTAATGTCATTGGCATATTTTCACCCTGTACTCTCTGGGAAGGTTCTAGAGCAGGGAGACATACAGCAATACATGGGTTCGGCTGCCGAAATCCACGCATACCGTGACGCTCACGGTGGGCAGGACCCTTACTGGACTGGGCGTATGTTTGCAGGTATGCCAGACTATCAGATAGGGACAGACTTTAAATACAATTTCATCAAATACCCATACCTATCCCTTCACGCACTGCCCCGCCCTGCCAATTTTGCATTTACGTTCTTCATATCATTTTTCATACTGATGCTCACATTGCGTGTGGACTGGAAGAAAAGTGCCGTGGGAGCCTTGATGTTTGGATTTACATCATATCTATACATCATACTGGCAGCAGGTCATAATTCCAAGGCTTACGCCATAGCTTACCTTCCACTGGTTATAGCAGGTGTGATGATGGTCTATTATCGTCGCAAATACTTATGGGGAGCTCTGCTTACAGCGTTTGCTATGGGACTGGAGATATACTCAAACCACGTGCAAATGACATACTACATGGCTCTAGGTACTATGATATTTGTAGTGCTATATGCTGTAGATTGTTTCAGAAAAAAAGACTTAAAACATTTTTTCATATCTACTGCCATCTTAATAGCAAGTGCTGCGATAGGCATAGGTATGAATAGTGCCCGTCTATGGAGTACATGGTCATACCAAAAACACACCATACGTGCAGGTAGCGAACTAGTTATGGACTCCACATCCACTCCTCGCAAAGGACTGGACAAAGACTACATACTCGCATGGAGTTATGGTATAGGTGAGACCTTTAACTTGATGATACCAGACCTCTACGGCGGTGCATCTGGCACAGACCTAGGAGAAGACAGCAAGTACGCCCAATCCATCACACGTCTTACTGGTTCTGCCTCACAAGCTCGTCAAATGGCTACCCAAGCTCCTACCTACTGGGGAGACCAGCCGTTCACATCGGGGCCTGCATATGTGGGAGCCATAACAGTGTTCTTATTTATACTGGGACTGATGATAGTAAGAGGATATTTCAAATGGTGGCTTCTAGCTGCTACTCTATTAAGTTTCCTTATGGCTTGGGGTAGTAATGCCATGTGGTTTGCCGATATGATGATAGAGCACTTCCCTCTCTATGACAAATTCCGTACTCCGTCTTCGGCTCTTATAGTGTCGTCTATCACTATGCCTCTACTGGCTATTTTGGCACTTAAAGAATGGTTCTCTCCTTCATATCACATAAATGAGGCATTGCGTAAACGTTATCTTTATATAGCATTGGGAAGTACAGCAGGGCTGTGCATACTATTTGTATTTGCTGGAAATATGTTCTTTTCTTTCTCCTCTCCAAATGACGAAAGTATGTTAGGAGCATATCCCGAAATCCTTGCTGCTCTACGTACAGACCGCCATGATATGATGGTAAGTGATGCCTTGCGTAGTGCTATACTCATAGCAGCATGTGGAGCTACTATATGGTTCTATTATAAAGGCAAAATAAAAGAAAGCCTAGCTATACTTGTCATAGCTGTGCTAGTAGTAGCCGATATGTGGACTATAGACCGCCGTTACCTAGACGAGGATAATTTTACTTCGCCTTCACGTATGGAACAGCCATTCACAGGCACAGTAGCCGAATGGGCTTACCGAGGACTTAAAAAAGACACTACCCACTACCGAGTATGGAACCGTACGGTAAACACTATGAATGATGCTTCTACTTCGTTCTATTTCAACAGCATAGGCGGTTATCACGCAGCCAAACTACAACGCTATCAAGAGCTATGGGACTACCAGATATCCCGTGGAAACATACGCGTTATATCTATGCTCAACACCAAATACATCATATCTCCTTCAGACTCTCAAGACAGTAAAACTCCTATCATCATGGAGAACACCTTAAATATGGGGCCTGCTTGGGTGATAGACAGCATAGCATTTACCACATCTGCTCGTGAGGAGCTTACATCTCTTGACAGTCTAGATATAGAAAGAGTCGCCGTAGCCGATACTTCATTTGCAGGGGTGGCACAATACACTCCTATGGAAAGAGATAGCAGCGGCACATACAGCATTACACTGGAAAAATATGAGCCAAATCATATCACATACCGCAGTGTTCTATCTAGGGAAAAACCAGTAGTATTTTCAGAGATTTACTACCCAGATGGTTGGAATGCATATATAGATGGAAATCCAGCACCTCATTTCCGTGTGAATTATGTATTAAGAGCTATGATACTACCCGCTGGAGAACACAAGGTGGAATTCCGTTTTGAACCCAAAGAAGTTCTCTATGGCGACCGTCTTAACCTAGCCTTTACCATCACATTTGTAGTAGGACTGCTAGCGGCTATCATATTGAGTTTAAGAAAGAAAAAAGGAGACAATAAACTGCCCGAAGCAGAAGATAAAATATCATAAGAGATGAAAAAAGTTCTGGTAGTGAGCTATTATTTTCCACCCGCAGGAGGTCCCGGGGTGCAACGTTGGCTCAAGTTTGTCAAGTATTTAAGAGATTACGATGTAGAACCTGTAATGTTTATACCTCGTGATGCTCACTACCCTATGGTGGACGAAAGCCTATCACAGGAAATACCAGACGGCATGAGGATTTATCGTGCTCCTATCATAGAACCCAACTCTTACATGAAAACCGCCCAAAGTACCAGCGGAGGATTTATAGACAAAGAAAAAAAGGACAGCATAAAAAGCCGCGTCTTGACTTGGATACGAGCCAATCTCTTTATCCCTGATGCAAGATGTCTATGGATACGCCCTTCGGTAAAGAGAATAGTCAAGATTCTCAAGGATGAGAATATAGACACCATCATAACTACAGCTCCTCCACATTCGGTGCATATGATAGGTCTAGGAGTAAAAAAACGCCTTCCTCATATAAAATGGATAGCCGACTTCCGCGACCCTTGGACCAAGATAGATTATTTCCACAACCTACCTCTATGCTCTTGGGCAAAAAAGAAACACTACAAGATGGAGCGTGAGGTACTCGCTATGGCCGATGACGTGATATGTGTTACTCCATCGGTAGGGGAGGATTACCGTCCTATGTGTGGCGGTCGCATGCACGTTATAACAAACGGATACGACACTAGTGATATGCCATCTTCTTCACCTCTGATAGATGATATGTTTACCATCACCCACGCAGGCAGTATCAACGCCCAACGCAACCCCAACACTCTATGGCGTGTACTGGGAGATATGTGCCGTGAGGATAGTGCATTTGCTTCTCGTCTTAAAATACAACTCGCAGGGACTCTCTCTCCCGAAGTCTTTTCCTCTCTTAAAGAAAATGGATTGGTAAAAAACACCATATATCACAACTACCTCCCTCACGACCAAGTCATAAAACTTCAACACTCCTCACGTTTGCTGCTTATGCTTATGTATCGTGCTCCACACGGTAAGATGTTCATAGTCGGCAAACTATTTGAATACCTAGCCTCCCGCCGTCCTATCCTTGCCATAGGTTATAGCGATGGTGATGCTGCTCGTATCATAAACGACACCCATAGTGGAGATGCGGTAGATTTTGATGATTATGACACTACTAGATGTGTAGTAGAACAGGCCTATAAAAAGTATATGTGTGGAGATGCTAGCTATACACCCGATAGCGATATAGAGAAATACAGCCGCCGCGAACTCACAGAAAGACTTGCAGGAGAAATTATTTTAGCTTAATTTTGCCTCCGTTTTTACACCATCATATATACCCTATAAGAGTGTCATCTTACAGAAGAAACAATTTATATAATAGTCTATATGCCTTGATTCTATCAAGCATATTTTTATTGGATTTTATTTCATCTACACTTTTTATACACACTCATATCATAAAAGGCGAGTCCATATCTCACTCTCACCTTTATGGAGGGGATAAAGACAGTGAAGGCAACCCTCTTCACAGCCACACACAGGAAGAATTAGATTTTATACTTTATCACAATAGTCTGGATTATAATGCCCCAGACTGCATAGCATATAAAAATGTCTTAGCTATTGACAAGTGCCACCAAGACATTTTTTATTACAGTTTTCCTTATACATACGATACTATTTTACATAAAGGTTGGCGTGCTCCACCTTATGTGTTATTTGTTTAATTTTTTCACACATACCTACTATAAATGAGGTATGACTTATCTAGTTTTTAACAGGAATTAGGTATTGTCACGCCATGAAAGGCGGTATAATTTTGCCAGCGTTATCATGACATAACGCATGTAGCATACATCACATATTACAATCCAAAAAACAAATAACACATAAAATGCTTAACAAAATCTCTTCGGTGCTATTATTTATGGCACTATCATTGACATCTGTTTTTGCCCAGAATTCTAGCGATGCCCACATAATGGGACATATCACAGATAAAATAAGTGGCGAACACCTTCCATTTGTAAACATAAGTCTTAAAGGCACCACACTAGGTACAGCTACCGATGCCACAGGACATTTCTTCATGAAAAATATACCCGAGGGCAAATACACATTGCGTATCTCTTTCATGGGTTACAAGACCGAAGAAGTCCCAGTAGAAGTCATAAATGGTCGCACCGCCGAAATCAATATAGCCATAAGCGAAGACATATCTATGATGGACGACGTGGTTATAACAGCTTCCCGCAACGAAGCTCCTCGTAAGATGTCATCGGTAGTGGTGAATGTTGCTGGCCCAAAACTTTATGATATGACATCATCTCCTGCTGTGGGAGGTGTGCTTAACTTCCAACCCGGATTGCGTACAGAAAACGACTGCCAAAACTGCGGTTTCATGCAGGTGCGTATAAATGGTCTTCAAGGTCACTACACACAGATAATGATAGACTCACGTCCTATGCTTTCGGCACTAAGCGGAGTCTATGGACTGGAACAATACCCTGCCGATATGATAGAACGTGTAGAGGTCATTCGTGGAGGCGGGTCGGCTCTTTTTGGGTCTAGTGCTATAGCAGGTACTGTAAATATCATCACCAAAGAACCTACTACCAATCATTTTTCGGCAGCTCACAACATCACCGCTATGGCTGGTGGAGAAGCTATGGATAACGTAACATCTCTGGGCGGGACTATCGTTTCAGAAGACCGCCGCGTGGGGGCTCATATATTTGGTAGTTCACGTCATCGTCAGGCTTGGGACCAGAATGATGATGGATTTTCAGATATCCCTCTTATAAACTCCACTTCGTTTGGATTTACAGCATTCTATAAGCCTACTCTTTACAGCAAAATCAATACCGAATTCCACTCTATACAAGAATTCCGCCGCGGTGGAGACAATCTCTCTCTCCCTCCTCACGAGACATATATCACAGAACAGACAGACCACAATATAAACGGTGGTAGCATATCTTTCACTACATGGGACGCTGCACAGAAAAACCGTTTCAACATCTTCACCGCCCTTCAGAACATCAAACGCAAATCCTACTACGGTGCCGATATGGACCCAGACGCATACGGTGAGACATCAGACCTTACAGCTGTAGTTGGAACCCAATACACACACGATTTCTCTCATGCTTTCTTTATGCCCTCACAGCTTACTGCCGGAGCCGAATTTAACTACAACGGCATGCACGACATCATGGCCGGGTATGACCGCGACATGCGTCAGGATGTGAGCATATGGAGTGCATACTTGCAGAATGAATGGAAGACAGACCGTGCCAGCATACTGATAGGTGTCCGTGCCGACAAACACAATATGATAGACAATGTCATCATATCTCCTCGTGTTAATGTACGTTATCGTCTATGGGATGCTGTAAACATGCGTGCTAGTTGGGCGACAGGATTCCGTGCTCCACAGGCATTTGACGAAGACCTTCACATAATGGCCGTAGGTGGAGAAGTTCACATTATCCAGATAGCCGAAAACCTACGCGAGGAAAGCAGCCAGAGCTTTACACTTTCGGCAGACTACGGATATGCATGGGGAGACCTTCAGGTAGGATTTATGGCAGAAGGTTTTTACACTAGCCTAGATGATGTATTTATCCTTTCTGAAGCTGGAACCGATAGTCAAGGTAACACCATCATGGAACGTACCAATGGCGATGGAGCCGAAGTTTATGGTGTAAACATAGAAGGTAAAATAGCCAAAGGTCGTTACATAGAACTACAAGCAGGATTTACATGGCAGAACAGCCGTTACTCTACACCTTATGCTTGGAGTGAGGACAGCAATGCTCCTCTTGTGAGCAAGATGTTGCGTAGCCCAGATACCTATGGTTACTTCACCCTATCTAGCGAACCATTCCATGATTTCAAGATAGCCCTCACTGGTAACTACACTGGTAGTATGCTAGTAGAACACTATGCTGGTTACATAAACATAGACACACTAGAAGAGACTCCTTCGTTTTTTGACCTTTCTGCCAAAGTGTCTTATGATATACACATCACACCTACATTCTGCATAGACGTACACGCTGGCATTCAGAACATATTCAATTCCTTCCAGAAAGACCTAGACAAGGGAGCATTGCGAGATTCGGGATATATATATGGTCCTACTGTACCTCGTAGCATATATGCTGGTATCAAATTCAATATATTTTAAGCTACACTTTTTTATGCTTATATTTGCATCTATCATTCACATGAGTGATAGATGCTTTTATTTATATCATTATGAACAAATTTCTAATAGTAGGTCTAGGTAACATAGGTGCTGAATATGCCGAGACTCGCCACAATATAGGATTTAAGGTAGTAGATGCGTTTGCGGCAGCACATGGAGGCTCTTTTTCCAGTGATAAACTCGCCTCTAGGTGTGAGGTACGTATAAAAGGTCGTACTTTTATACTGCTGAAACCCACCACATACATGAATCTGAGTGGTAAGGCTGTACGCTATCATGCCAATGCCGAAAAAATCTCTCCCGAAAACATTCTAGTGGTATGTGATGACCTAGCACTGCCATTCGGCACATTGCGTATCAAGAGTAAAGGTTCTGATGGTGGACACAACGGTCTTAAAAACATAAATGAATTGCTCGGCACACAGAACTATCCTCGTTTCCGTTTTGGAATAAGCAGTGATTTTGCACGAGGGCATCAGGTGGATTATGTATTAGGAGAGTGGAACGTGGAAGAATGTGAAAAAATGGGCGAACGTCTGGAAAAAGCAGTAGCAGCCATAGAGACATTTGGTCTAGCTGGCATAAACAATGCCATGAATACATTTAATGGGAAATAATACATTCTTCATACTCATCAAAAATGCGGCACCCTGCGGGTGCCGCATTTTTGATGAGTCATTTTATATCACTTTCCCTTTACTGCATACGCTGCCATTACAGCATAAAGTGCCGCAGTTTCTGCCCTTAGCCGACTGCTACCCAGACTCACAGCCCTGAACCCTGCCTTACGAGCCTCCTGCAATTCCTGTGGGGAGAAATCTCCTTCGGGACCTATGAGGACACATATATCATTTGCATCACGCATAAGACTAGGGAGAAGTATCTTTTCATCCTCATCCATGCAGTGAGCCATAAACCTAGATGCAGAATTACAGTTCTTTATAAAATCCATAAAACTCATCGCCTCATTAAGAACGGGGAATGTAGCTTTAAGCGACTGCTTCCCTGCCGAAAGTATCACTCGGCGTCCACGTTCACAGTTATACACACGGCGTTCGCTGTGATGGCATATAATGGGGGTTATCTCATCTACTCCCACTTCGGTGGCTTTTTCCAGAAACCACTCCATACGTTCATTCATCTTGGTAGGGGCGATGGCTACATGTATCTTATAATCACGACGTTGAAAATCATCTATACGTTCCACCACCTTTACCCTAAGCATTGAGGGTGAAGCCAATTCCACTACTGCCCTTACCATCAGTCCCTGCCCATTGGTAGTGTGAATCTCATCTCCTTCCTTTATACGCAATACCTTGACAGCATGATGGCTTTCGTCTTTGGAAAGAGTAAAGACTTCATCGTCTTCTGTTATGTGTGGAGTATAAAATAACTGCATAGATTTATAAGCTATAACGTGCCGTAGCGACAGCACTCTGGTCTGTAAATTCTCCTTTTATGTATTTGAAATAACCTGTAACGGCTATCATAGCAGCGTTATCGGTAGTGAAGTGTAGCGATGGCAGGTGCAGGTCTATATGTGATTTTTCTGCCCACACGCCAAGAGCTTCTCTCAGTCCAGAATTGGCAGATACACCGCCTGCTATGGCTATGGTACGTATCCCTGTCTCTTTTACCGCTTTTTTAAGTTTACGCAATAGTATATCTATGATAGTATATTGCACCGATGCACACAAATCTGCCAAATTCTCCTCTACAAATGCCTCATTTTCCTTTTTCATCTTTTCTATAAAATACAGAACCGATGTTTTAAGTCCCGAAAAACTGAAATTAAGTCCCGCTACCTGAGGACGAGAAAAGACATATGATTGGGGGTTACCCTCACGGGATAGGCGGTCTATATGAGGCCCCGCAGGATATGGCAAGGAGAGTATCTTTCCTATCTTATCAAACGCTTCACCAGCAGCATCGTCTATCGTTTCGCCTAGTACGGTCATAGAGAAATAATCATCTACTCTCACTATCTGTGTATGTCCACCACTTACAGTAAGGCATAGGAAAGGGAAACTAGGATGATGATTATTTTCATCACTATCTACAAAATTGGCTAGGATATGCCCCTGCATGTGATTTACCTCTATAAGAGGTACCCCTAGAGCCAGTGAAAGACTCTTGGCAAATGACGTTCCTACCAAAAGTGAACCTAAAAGTCCAGGTCCACGCGTAAAAGCTATTGCATTAACGTCTTCTTTGCGTATATTTGCTTGTTTAAAAGCCGCATCTACTACGGGGACTATATTTTGCTGGTGTGCACGCGATGCCAGTTCGGGAACAACCCCTCCCCATAGTTCGTGTACCTTTTGAGAAGCAATGACACTAGATAGCAGTCGTGTACCTCTCACTACCGCCGCCGATGTGTCATCACAAGATGATTCTATACCCAATATGATGGGCTGTTCTACCTGCTCTTTCATAGTGGCAAAAATAGTGAATAAATAATATACTGCAATGAATAAAAACGTCCGCATAGTATTACGCATCCTGCTAGGGTTTATCCTAGTGGTAGGACTACTATATGGACTATTGTTATTGCCTAGCGTACAGAATTATCTGGGACGCACCATATCCCATAAAATCTCTCAGAATATCCCACAAGATATATCCATAGACACCTTCACCGTAAGACCTTCGGGACGAGTGCATATGGCTGGGATACTCATAAAAGACCACCATGATGACACACTAGCATATATACCTAGTGCCGATGCCCGTGCTAGGATGTCAAGTCTGTTTTCTGAAAAATTATCATTGGGATATATCGTGGTAGCCAACCCCCAATTCCACATCACAAAATATCTAGGCGAAGAAAAAGACAACCTATCTACCTTCCTTGCCAATTTTGAGAAAAAGGAAAAGAACAGAAAACCTCTCAATATGAATATAGCCCGCACAGCTATAAAAAATGCAAACTTTATATACATAGACCATAACTCCCACGATGAGGCACTAGACAGCATAGCTATAAATGATTTCTACCTAGATGTACGCCGCATACGCATAAGAGGAAACGAATACTTCTTCAGTGTAGAAGACATAACAGCCTGCTCATCCATAGGTACAGCTCTTAAAGAACTTACTATGGATGTAGAGATAGGTCCCCATGGAGCATCGGTAGAGAATCTACACATAGAGACAACGGGCAGTGATGTAAAAGGTAAGATGGCTATATATATCCCAGCAGTAGAAGAGAGAGATTCCTCGCGAGGCTGGATAAAAGACATCTCAATTGACCTTAAAATAGACCAAGGAGTAATAGACCCCGATGAGATAGCGCCTCTATTCCCTCGTTATAAAGGACTTCCTCCTATCCACCTTTCTACCAATACTACTTACACTTCTGGGGTGGCACACATACGCCACATAAACCTATGGAGTCCAAACATTTTTACTATCAAGGGTTATGGAGATATAGACACCCGTCGTGATAGCATATCTTCTACCTCCTCCAAACTGATACTATCACAGATAGACATAGATGCTCCACGCACACTATATTACTATGGTCTTACAGGACACAAAGCCATCAAAGATAGCGACATAAAAAAACTAAATGCTCTGTCACATATATCTGGTAGTGCGGTCATTAACACCTCCCCCACCAAAGCAGATGCTTCTATGACACTAGAAACATTCCGCGGACGTGCTTTTGCTTCGCTTACTTTACTAGACCCTTGGGATAAAAGGAAAGCCCGTTATTCTGGTTCTATGAGTATAGAAGAAGTGGATTTGGGATTGCTATCTGGTGTATCTACACTAGGAAGACTTTCTATGTACTCCCAGTTAAAAGGTCAAGGATATACCAGTGGTGCCATAAATGCCAACCTATCTTCACACATATCTTCCATAGGGATAAAAGGCTACCCATACAGCAATATAGACATCAATTCAACTCTCAAAGGCAACTCACTGAGTTCACACATAGAGATAAACGACCCCAATATAAAGGCAACGGCACACGACACCATCACACGGTATAAAGACGGACGATATAACAACGTACTTAACATGTACCTAGACCGCGGGCATTTAAGCGAATTGGGTATTATAAAGGATTCTCTGGCTTCACTACGCGCGTCCATAGAGAGCAATATCACAGGTAGTAGCATAGATGACGCACAAGGCTTCATATCCCTTAAAGAGGTAAGCTATAATGCTGGCAACAAATACTATTTCATATCGGGCATAGAGGCTTCTGCTACCATAGATAATGATACTTTGCGGGTACTATCCATAACAGCCGATGATATATTCAACGCTTATGTAAAAGGAGATTTTCTACTATCACAACTCCCTTCTACATTTACCAATGCGATATTCAGCCGTTTCCACTCATACACACAACGCCCCACTCGCGAGGGACAATCATATGATTTCTCACTGGAGGTTACTGCCCCAAATGTCAAAATTATAAACACACCTCTGCTTTTTGACGGGGCTACACATATAACAGGAAAGATAAACACCACCCCTCCACATGCTGAAATGGATGTAGTTGCTCAACGTATCAACTATAAAAACATACTTCTAGACACGCTATCCATGCATCTGGATACCGATGAAGAAAAGACACTTACCTTCACAGCCGAAAAAATGATAAACCCACTTTATAGCATGCAGAACTTCACTCTCACATCATATCGTGAGAATGACAGCCTGTATGTAGATGCCGACTTTAAGAAGTGGAATGCAAAAAATGATGTGTATTTTAACCTACATTCATATGTTTATGAAGACTCCTTGAAAAATGTGATGTTTGGTCTTTTACCATCAGAAGTGCATTTAGAGAGAACGACGTGGAATATAGGCGGACAAGACAGGGACATAGACCGTATAAAGTGGAATGTAGATAACAATGCGATAAATATAGACTCCCTCACATTGCGTAGTGGAGATTCCCACATACTATGCCAAGGTTTCTATCTCTCCCCTACCAATATGGATTTCAATATCCATATACACAACATAGACATGGCTCGTAGTATTTTGGTACGTAAGAAGTATCCGTTGGATGGAGTGGTAAACGGACATCTACATATCTACCGCACAGAAAATGACCCTACCATAGTACCCAGCATAGATTTAAAGATAAAAGACCTAGGAATAGATGAGGCATACATAGGAGATATAAACGTTGCCGTCAAGGCAGACATAGGAAATCGTTTCATATCTACAAATGCCATTCTGGATAACCAAGGTAAACGCAAGCTAGATATAAGTGGAGGTATAAACATACTGGAAAAATCCCTCTCTCCAGAAATCTATATCACACTAGATAGTCTAGATATAGCACCTGTACATTATCTATTGCCTAGTGTGTTTAACAAATCATCGGGAACGCTTTCGGCAGACCTGTCCATGATAGAAGGAAATATCACCGTTCCCAATATCAACGGGCATGTAACCCTTAACGATGCCAATCTGGGCATAGCTTTTACCAATGTAGAATATGCTGTTACACATGGAGCAAGAGTACCTGTAAAAAATAGTTTTTTCCACTTTGATAACATAGCATTTCAAGATGTAAAACACGGCACTTCGGCATGGATAAATGGAGAGATACGCCATGACAATTTTGCGATGTGGTATCTCGATTTACATCTTAAAGCAGGCAATTCATTTATACTTAACACCACCGAAAAAAATAACGAACGATTCTATGGTGATGTCTTTGCTTCTGGGACATTTGACCTTACTGGCCCTACTCATACGTTATTTTATGACATCAAGGGCAAGACAGAAAAAGGCACGGTGTTCTGCATAGATGTAGGAAACACTACCGATTTTCAGTTATCAGACATGATAGAATTTGTACCTCCTCGTACCACCCATATAGACTCTCTATTGCAGAACATTAAAAAGAAAATAGTGCGTCAAAAGATAGAATCTACCAACGAGATGAACATACAGGTAGAAGCCGACCCCAATGCACTGCTGAGAATTTATATGGATAAATCGGTAGGGCATATGCTGGAGGGACGTGGCAATGGCGTGATGTACATGCACCTCTCTCCAAAGGGCACATTTACTATGGACGGCACATTTGAAGTGGTGAGTGGCAGCTATAATTTTGTATATGAAAATCTATTCAAACGCAAATTCACCCTTACCCCCGGTGGTCGTCTGGCGTTTGATAAAGACCCTACCAATCCTATGATAGATTTTTCGGCGACATATAAAAATACCACCAAACCATATACCTTCCTCAATAGCGTGTCTGAATCCACCCGAGAGGAAGTACTTATGACTATATACCTTACAGGATATCTTAATTCGCCTATATATACATTTAATATAGAAATGCCCAAAGCCCCCGAAAACGTAAGGGAAGAGTTGGCATATAAACTATCAGACCAAGAACAACTCAACCAACAGTTCATATCTCTTATGGTATTTAACTCCTTTACCAATACAGGAGGTGAAAACCAAAACCCAAATATGGTTGCAACAGGTGTAACAGGGCTTGCAACAGGTATGCTATCCAACCAATTCTCCAATATAGTCCAGAAGTTTGTAAGTGGAGTGGATATAGACGTAAACCTCAACACCTCATCAGACAAATTTACAGGCAGCCCTACCAATACAGATTTTGAAGTAGCTATATCCAAAAAACTATTTAACGATAAAGTAACTGTAAACGGTGTAGTAGGTGTACCTACTGGTTCCTCACAATCCAATCTAGTAGGTGATGTAGAGATAGAATATAACATAAGTGCCGATGGCCGTTTCCGAGGCATATTTGTAAATCGCCGTCAGGACGACTACCTCAACAACCAGCAAGGCTACATACAGAGTCTGGGTGTATCATATCGTCAGGAATTTAACTCATTCCGCGAATTGGGGCGTCTTATAAAGGAATCCTTCCGCCGTAAATCTAGACCTGTAACCGATACTATTCCTGCTCTGCCCGTCCCTAGAGATACTGTTATAAGTCCTACGATAGGCGACACTCTGGTAGAAAAACCACAAGCCTCCAGCATAAAATCATCCCCCAATATACTATTCAGATGAAGGTCTCGGCAATTGGAAAGGGCACCCTGCGGGTGCCCTTTCCAATTGCCGAGGTCATCATCTATCTTTTTACTTGGTCAGCATCATAGATATATTCTTTATGGCTTATGATATATATTTGGTTTATTTTATCTTGCTCGTCATTTTTTAAATCTATGTACGTCCCCTCATAATACTCATATGCCAACTGGTCACGATAACGATACAGGACTTCTTTAATTTTGAGATAGTCCTTAAACAACACATCTTCATCTACACTTAAAAAGATATAGTGTTCTGAAGGCGTGGTTTCTCTTACCTTGGAGATGGACAGATATATATCATCTATATTTTCCTGTTTACCATTCCATAGCAGTTTACCATCTGCCATTATTTCCAGATGATTCACCACGACTCTTCCTGCCACCGTAGCATCATTTATAGATAACAGGTCTGGTGATTTAACAAATGGCGTAGGATACTCTATCACATATTCTTTTTCACCTGCTCCCATTACTTTGATACGAATGGTAGGTTTCTCGCTTGCATAATGTTTCTCATACCACGTTTTCACCTCACGCATAGTCTGATTGGTCTTGGCAACGTAGTCGGCATCTTTCTTTTGAGATAGGAAAGCTGTCGTTAAAGGGTCCAATACTACTGGCTCTCCACATGAAAACAGCATAGCGGTTATAACAACTATTCCCCACAAATATTTTTTCCCTTTTTTCATAAATATCATTATTTTTGGTTTTTAATTTTACTGGGTAAAAATACAAAACTATATCTTTCATGTCAAGTACATCCACAAAACACAGTCTATTTACCTTTAAGAGGTTTTCTTTATCACACTCCCATAGTGCTATGAAGATAGGGACAGATGGTGTATTACTAGGTTCATGGGCTATGGCAGATGGAGGTGAAAAAGGGCATATATTAGATGTAGGATGCGGATGTGGACTTACAAGCCTCATGATAGCCCAACGCTTTCCATCACACAAAATAACAGGCATAGACATAGATGGCGGTGCTATACATGATGCGAGAGAGAACGTAAGAAACAGCCCTTGGAGTGATAGAGTGGAGATAGTAGAAGGCGATTTTTTTCACTTCAATCCCAGTGTGAAATATGACATGATACTATCCAACCCACCTTTCTTTTCTGCCGATGTTCATAGTCCCACCGCCTCTCGTGATGCAGCTCGTAGTGCTTTGTCATTTCCCATAGAGACATTTGCTAGCAGATGCCACGACATTCTATCCCCTACTGGCAGTATATCTATCATATATCCATACACAGAAAAAGAAAGAGTCATTTATTCCTTTTATAGCAATGGATTATACCTCAATAAGGTATGCTATGTAAAGGACAATCCCTCCTCTTCTATCATACGCGTTATGATGTCTTTTTCCCACAATGCTTGTAACAGCCCACTAGAAGAACACCTCGCCATAAGAGAAGACGAGAAGAACTGGAGCGAAGACTACAAAAAACTCACTAGAGATTTTCACCCACAGCTATAAATCATCATCATAAAAAAAGCGGCAGCCGTAGGCTGCCGCTTTCTGGTTACCAATACCAGATATTATTCTTCTTTTTTGGAAGGGCGAGAACCCACCAATGCATAGAACAGGATATAAGCAGCACATGCCATTGGCACAAAGTAGCTGTAAAGACCTATCTTGTCAAATAGTGTTGCTTGGATAGCTAGCATCACCGCACAACCAAATACCATAGTCATAAATATACCAGATGCAGCAGCAGTGTATTTACCTAGACCTTCTACAGCCATATTAAATATACCACCCCACATCACAGAAGTACATATACCTACTAGAAGGAATGCACCCATACCAGCAGGAACTTCTACCCATATCATAGAAAGGTTTGCCCAGTCAATACCGGGAACGCTTATAGTTACAGATGCAGGAGTAAATATACCTATACCTATAAGCACTACAGCAGCAGCAGCCACAGTACTTACCATAGCACGGCTACTTACTTTACCACCTATAGCACCACCTATGGTACGACCTATAAACATCATAAACCAATACACAGATGCTATAAGAGCCGCCACACTAGCACTTATTCCTACTGCATCACTCTGTAGATATGATACCATGTATGTAGGAGTACCTACCTCTACGCTCATGTAAAGGAATATAGCCAAAGCACCTAGAGTAAAATGACGATGTTTAAGAGCACCTGTTACTAGACCCAGTTCCACAGGTGCCTGTTCTGGTTCATCAATTTTGGTAAAGATAAGCACCACAAATGCCACTACAAATATAGCACCAGCTATAAGCAGAGCAGGAGTAGCATCGGCTATACCAGTGTCTTTGGTAACTTCACCTATAAGGGCACCCATAAGGATATACACCGCTACAGCAGCAGCAGAGTTAAATGCACCACCTATCTGGATAAGCTGGTTACCTTCGTTACCACCGCCACCTAGTAGGTTAAGAAGTGGGTTTACTACTGTGTTAAGCATACACATACATATACCGCTTATAAATGCACCTGCTAGATACACCCAATAGCTACCTACCACACCACTCAAGTATTCTAGTCCTAGACCAGACATACCTACTAGCAGTGCAGCAAGGGCTGTTTTCTTGTATCCAAATTTTGAGATAAGCATACCAGAAGGGATACCCATAAGCAGGTAAGCGATAAAGTTGGCATAGTTACCTATCTGTCCTGCTAGCTCACTAGCTCCAAACTGGCTCTTAACGATAGTTGCCATAGGAGTACATAGATTGGTAACAAATGCAATCATTGCAAATAGGGCAATCATCATAATAATAGCTGCCCACTGTTTTGTTTGTTTTGCCATTGTTGTGATTTTTTATGTTGTAATTTAATTATTGATATTTTTCCTATCAGTAAAATAATGGTGTTTCATATTGAGTGTAAAAATAGTGTTTTTTGTACACCCTACCATACTTTTTGACAAAAACATTTAAAAATTATTTTCCACCCACTCCAGCAGTTCCATTACCTCTACGGAAGTATCTGCTGTACATAGTTTTATACGAGTATCCTTAAAGTCTGGCACTCCCTTAAAGTAAGAAGCATAATGTTTACGCGTTTCCAGCACCCCTAGCCGTTCACCTTTCCACTTTACCGCACGGGACAGATGTGTACGAGCAGCCTTGACCCGTTCTTTTACAGATGGTGGTGGAAGGTGTTCTCCTGTTTTAAGGTAGTGTTTCACATCGGCAAATAGCCAAGGGCTGCCCACCGCCGCACGCCCTATCATACACCCATCCAGCCCATAGTCATCACGCATACGTTTTGCATCTTCCCCACTACGCACATCTCCATTTCCTATGATAGGGATATGGATACGAGGATTGCGTTTTATATCTCGTATCACATCCCAACGTGCTTCGCCTTTATACATCTGGCAACGTGTACGTCCATGAACAGTGAGGGCTGCTATACCACAGTCTTGCAGGGCTTCGGCTATATCGGCTATGATGATACTCTTCTCATCCCAACCTAGACGCGTTTTAACCGTTACAGGCATATCTCCTGCCGCCTCTACCACTGCACGAGTTATACGGAACATATTTTCTACATCTTGGAAAATGCCACTACCAGCACCTTTTCCAGCCACCTTGCTCACAGGACAACCAAAGTTTATATCCAACACATCGGCACGACGCTCCATAGAAGCTACCATATGTGCCGCTTCACGCATACTATCGACATTTGCACCGAATATCTGTATCCCCACAGGACGTTCACTATCTTCTATATCCAGTTTTACCAGACTCTTGGAAGCATTGCGTATAAGTCCATCGGCCGATATAAATTCTGAATATGACATATCTGCTCCCCACTCACGACATAGAGTACGGAACGGAGGGTCTGTTACGTCCTCCATAGGAGAGAGTATGATAGGATAATCTCCTAAATCTACATCTTTTATCTTCATACTTGTGTGGATATGCTTGGTTTTTTCTGTGCAAAGATATATATTTGACACGACAAATACCCCCTATATGAAACGTCCTTTTTACCTATCACGACCAGAATCATCGCTTTTTCTACTACTGGTAGCATTTGCCGTAGGCGTGATGGTGTCTATGTTATGGAGTGCGTTCACATCACAATGGGATGATATACTAGGAGCAAATGCAAGGACTATGTTATCCACTATCCTTACATTTGGACTGCCTGCTGTTATATTCTGGCATTTTAAAAGTAATGACGGCGTTACTAAAGGTTTACATATAAACACTCCTCCTAGATGGAGAGCCAGTATTTATGCCATAGTTGCTGTATTTGTCTCTATGCCAGCCATAGGATATGTAAATAGTTTTGTAAAGGATTTTGGGAAGATGTATCTACCAGAATCCATAACACAGAGCCTTGAAGTAGCAGCCAATTCCCATATGGAGTTATTGGAGAGTATAGTAGGAGAGGGACATTGGGTGATGTTACCTGTGAGTATCATCATTATGGGCATAATACCTGCACTATGTGAAGAAATGTTCTTCCGCGGTTCGTTGCAACGCGTGCTTAATAGACTATGGCACCACCCATATATATCCATCATAGTGACCAGTGTGGTATTTGCTCTCCTACATGCCGACTATCTCAATTGGGCGGGGATATTTATGTGCAGTGTCATTATGGGGCTATTGTATTTCTATACCTCTTCGCTGTGGATACCTATTATATTCCACAGCGTGTGGAACACGTGGAACATCACCATGATGTATCTGGAGGTACACTACCCCACTAGCGAGATAGTAAATGATGATAGGACAACTACTGCCATTATGGCCGCTTTGAGTATATTTATCACTTGGAGTGTTATCAAGACCTGCCGCAGCGTGCAGTATATGGAAAGAAACCTTCATATTCACATGAAATAATTATATAATCACATAATACCTATATTTTATATGAGAAAACTATTCTTTATCCTCTCTCTATCTTTCTGCTGCATGGCAGTACAGTCCCAGACTATCAAGAGTAATTGGCGACTGGACTACTATATGACAGAAACACAAGGCGAATATCTGGTTCACCTGCCAGATGCAGCCACATATGACAATGCACAGATTGTCCTTACCTCTCCCACAGGGAAAAGCTACACCTCTAGCCTTAAAAAAGGACGCACCAATTCTATTATCGTTCCTATAGATGAACTAGGTGACGGGGAACACGTCTTTACCTATACCATCACAAGTAGTGACGATGTAATCAAAGGCAACGACACACTCATACGCCGTCCTTATAAGTTCAATGCCACACAGCTAGACCGTAAGACTGCTGGTGTCATATCTGGTGGTATGCCTATCATTCCTTTTGGTTTTTATTGTTATTCCCCTGTACAGAGCACCATAGCCGAAGAAGAAGTAGTACAAGGCTTTAACCTCTTATCTCCATATCAGAATATCCCTCGCACCAAGATAGAAATGCGTAAAGTCTATATGGACCGTGCTGCCGAACTAGGCATGAAAGTAAACTACAACTTATTGAGTGTTGCCACTGGCGGGACTGGTTATAACCGCAACCAAGACGCTGGCGAACGCATAGAAATGCTTAAAAAAGAAGTACGCACATTCAAGGACCACCCTGCACTACTATCGTGGTACCTAGCAGACGAACCTGACGGACGTAAGACCGACCCAGCTATCATAGAACAGCTATATGACATTATCAAGGAGATAGACCCTTACCACCCTGTTACCATAGTCTTTATGCACAAAGGCACAGCCCGTAAATATGCCGAAGGTCTTGACATAGCTATGGGCGACCTTTATCCTGTCCCTCGTGCTCCTATAAGCGGAGTTTCAGAATTCCAACGCCTATTGAAAGACGAATTCATATGTGAAAAAGGTATATGGCTAGTTCCTCAGGCATTCGGCGGAAACGAGTGGTGGAAACGCGAACCTACCGCTGCCGAGATGCGTGCAGCCACATATATGGGACTTATAAACGGTAGCACCGGTTTCCAATACTTCATACGTCATGGACAGAATGGTTTCCCTAAATCTACTACCGCTTGGGCAGAAGCTGGAGCTATGGCACTGGAAATAGCAGAAATGACTCCTTATATACTTTCGGGAGAGGACGCTCCACAGGCATTCACACAGGACACCCTTACCGAAGCTCGTGCTTGGGCTCGCGGTAAAAACCTCATCATTGCCGCTGTAAACCAAGAAAACCGTCCAAAAGACATAGTCATCTCTCTTAAAGACTACGGATACACAGGAGTAGTTTCTGTACCATTTGAAGATAGAGAGGTGCGTATGGTAAACGGCATCATTATGGACAAGATGGGAGGTTTTGATAGTAAGGTGTATAAAATCACATTGGATAGCACGCTTATAGCCACTCCCGATACTGCAAACGTAGTTGTAGATGGAGATTTTGAGATAAACACATCGGTAGGAGTACCAAACGGTGTATATGCTCAAGTAGGCGATGGCCGTGGTTCTACATATTTTGTGGATAGCCGTACAGCCCACAGCGGCGAACACTCATTGCGTCTTACCACTTACGCCAACGGCAAAGGTGTTACCCTCCAGCATTTCCCTATGATAGTACCAGCAGGTAAGACATATCGCGTATCTTTCTGGGCAAAAGCTGGTGATGCACGCCAATTCCCTCTATCCAAAAACTATGTAGATAAAAACGACAAAGTCAAAGTCCAGAAGATAAAACCAGAAATCCCTACACTGAGCCTTAACCTGCGTCATCTAGGTCGTTACCTAGTAAATACCGATGTGGTTATAGACAGCCCACAGTGGAAACAATACACCATAGACGTGGTAGTAGAAAAACAACCCGGTCAAGGTCGTGATGGTATCACACTGAACATATGCCTTAAAAACCGTGGTATGATATGGATAGACGACATCCGTTTTACACCTATCGATAAATAACAGATAGTTTTTACACATAAAAAAACAGCCCCTTCAGGGGGCTGTTTTTTTATTACTCAATCCTTATTTTCCTGTCTTAAAACGTATTTCACAAGGTTTTATAAAATAACCTTCATCTGTGGCAGGGACAAAACTCCTTATGATAAAATGGTACTTTGTGTTGGGAGAAAGATTTAGATAGAACACCACTGTATCTTCATTTTTTATCGTTACAGATGAGAATGCATCCTCTCCTCCCTCCTTGACTAGTAGCCATACAGCACCCGCTTCTTTTTTTACAGGGCATGATACTTTTACTTCTATACTTTTTATAGAAGGGGAAACATCTCTCTTCCCATCTATCAATGGTGTAACAGATGCCACATGAGGAGAATTGGCATAGAAATCATCTTTCATTTTGTTTATGTCCTGTGCTACTTTTTTGAAATAATTCTCTATGTGTGGATAAAAACTCTGCATATCGGGATATATGTCTCTATGGTTATCATATTCCTCATACAGACTATCTAGTCCATCTATCCAATAGTATGATAGGTTCTTCTGAGAAATGATTTCTGTTTTTATGTCTTCTACTGGCAAACAGTGGTCTTTCATATAGCGTATCACTGCCGCTCTTACCAACGACTCATTGATAACAGTCTTAAAATCTGCATATGCCTGCATCTTCATATCTTCGCCCACCACAGCCATTATTTTATCTCCGCTATCTTTTATATGGTCTGCTATGTGGGTGGTTTCTGTAAGAGGATTTATGTATGAATGATTCATTTCGTGAACGACTATCTCTCTCTTATAAGAAAATGTAGGACTGCCATCTTCTTCAAAATTAAACACCCCCAATACAGCGTATATGTTTTTTACCCCATTCTCACTATATGTATGTGGCCCATAGTTTGAGTTTCCACAAGAAGGAGCTATGATAACATGATATTTATCTTCTGTATGTGTCCCATAAAAATCAGGAAACCAATTTGCATCCAGATTTACCTCTTTATTAAATTTTTCTACCAGAGAATCATAGTATTTTTTATGAGAACGGAAAAAAGTTTCAAAATCACTTTTCTCATAAAATTCATTAAGCAGTCTTATAAATTCAGGAGCATTCCATTTATTCCAACGTCCGCTATTATCATACAATATCTCAATAGCCTTTTCATGTGTAGGGAGAGTATATTTCCCGTTTTTACCTTGTAATGATACCGCCATGGTCATTACAGCGTCATAGCCTATAAAAGTTCTATCTCGCAGATATTTTACATATCTTATGAGAGTATCATTTTCATAAGCATTAAAATGTTCCTCTATATCCTTTATATATGTAGCATTGACATTAGAAGAATACTCTTTTGCTCCTGCCAAGCGGAACGCTATGGAGCATAGTTCTACTCGTGGGTCTATTTTAACAGGCACCTTGCTCTGTGAGCCATAGAGCAATAGAGGCAATAAAGCTATCACCAATAATAATTTTTTCATTCTTTTCTGTTTTATTTGGCATTATTGTTAATTCTATGTATCTGAACGTTCTATCACATTAGACGTATAGAAAAAGTAAAAGGTTACAGAAAAGAGATAAAAAAACAGCACAACCACACATATTTCTACTCACAAAACATTTAAAATAAAAAAGCCTCTCTTTCAGAGAGGCTTTTGTGCGGGCGAAAGGACTCGAACCTTCACACCGCAAGGCACTAGATCCTAAGTCTAGCGTGTCTACCAATTTCACCACGCCCGCAAAACGTGTTGCAAATATACGACGATTTTTTTTATTTGCAACACATTTTTAAAAAATTATTTATTTTTTTTCTCCATCTCGTGCCAAGCCAGTGCAGCAGAGCCCATTACGGCTACGTTACCCTCGTCCATAGAGGATAGGAGAACCTTCACTTTGTTCTTAAAGCAGAACAACATATGCTCTTCCATAGACTCTTCGGTAGGTTTACGGATGAGTTCGCCCGATTTTGCCAGCCCTCCAAAGAGGATAATAGCCTCGGGAGAAGAGAATGTTACAAAATCTGCCAATGCACGACCCAACATCTTACCTGTGTAGCGGAACGCCTCACGAGCTATATGGTCGCCCTCTATAGCTGCTTCATATATCTTGGCCGATGTAAGTTCGTTAAATGATATGTCGCGTAGTACGCTGTTGTCGTTCTTTTTGCATAGAAGTTCAAACACCGTACGGCGTATGCCGTTGGCAGAACAATAAACTTCTAGACAGCCTTTACGTCCGCAATTACATTCGCGGTCGCCTGGTTCTACTACTACGTGTCCTAGCTCACCAGCAAATCCATCGTGTCCATAAACAACCTCGCCATTTACTACTATACCACTACCTACACCTGTACCTAGAGTGATAACTATAAAGTCTTTCATTCCTTTGGCTGTACCAAATAGCATTTCACCTATAGCAGCAGCGTTGGCATCATTGGTAAGGTAGGCTGGCACACCCCATTTGTCGCTCATAAGCTGAGCAGCACGTATAATTCCCTTCCAAGGCAGATTGGCAGCAAATTCTATGCACCCATTGAAATAGTTACCATTGGGAGCTCCCACACCTACTCCTATTATTTCTAGTTTTTCTGGAGCAGATTCCAGAGATTGCTGTACCTCGTTGTAAAGGTTGTTGAGATAATCTTCAAATTTTTCACCAGGTTTGGTGGTAGAGATAGAGGATTCGCAATACACTTTACCTTCTTTGTCCACAAAACCAAATTTGGTATTGGTTCCACCTATGTCAATACCTAAAGCGACTTTCTTCATGAGTTTAAGAGAGATTTATAATAATGTTATGATTGTGTTTAAGTGAAAGGGTAAAACACCTATATAAATATACAGAGCGTTATTACGGTGTGCAAGATACATCATTTTCACTACATAGT
This sequence comes from Flavobacteriales bacterium, assembly GCA_017620815.1. GTDB lineage: Bacteria > Bacteroidota > Bacteroidia > Flavobacteriales > UBA1820 > Merdimorpha. Next base: position 6,043 of record JAGAUI010000030.1, on the reverse strand, counting down.
CAAATTTTAACGTGCCAAATATCTACCTACATAAGTTATTTAGCACTGAAGCACTTGTTCTCTCTATGTGATATGGGTTTTATGGATTATTTAATGTGTTTTACTTTATCTGTTATGATTCTTGCATATTCATCGGCTATGTTATCACAAGTCAATTTAAGCTCTTTAAGTTTAGGGAATTCTTTTTTTATTGCTCCTCTTGCCGCTCCCGAGAGATGTGGTAATGGGATATACTTTGGTTTTAAGTCTGGGTTTTCGGTTATGAAATAGAACATTGCACGTTGAGCTTTACGTCCTAATGCTACACACAATGTAGGTTTTACGATTTCTATTTCCTTTTTCAGGATATCTGCATATTCTTTTCTGTGTAGTCTGGCAAATCTGTTGGTTGTCACAGGGTTATAGACAAAATATTTGCGAGAGTCAGTTATATAAACACCATAGCCAGCCATCACCAGTCTACTTACGAGTTCATATACCATCATTCCGCCTTTTTTCCACCCACGGTGTGTAGCATCGTGCAATCCAAATGGACTGGATAGCACAGCATCACGGCATTCTCCATATGACTCTTGGTTTCTTAAAGGGTCTTGTGCTATAAGCATTATTACTGGATTACTATTCTGTATGTTAAACCAAGTAGGCAAATCCACCCCTATGGCACCTTTGTCTAATGTTTCAATATCGGGCATGAATATAGGGTGCTTGATGGACATTGTCACGGCTGTGGTATCATCATACTTATTAAAAGGCTTTAAGTCCTCTGTAAAGACAACCTGCCATTGTGGATACGAATAATCATAGCAGTTACGCATCTGCTCATAGCGTACGTCAAGTAGTGGTAGATTGTCTATCCCCAATAATTTTTCGGCTATAAACTGTGGAATTTGTGTGGAGAGGTTGCATTCATTGCAGAATAAATCTTTCATTACTTTGTGATTTTAGAATTAAATAAAACGGTGTAATTATACACATCCCCTCCACAAATTATTACCCTAAAAAAAGAATTTTATTATTCCTCTACATAAAATCTATATGGCAGCATTGCATCACTACCTGCATAGTCCACACCTATGCGAGGTGAGGTTTTTATACATCTATCATCTACCTGTGGAGCATCACATATGATTATCTCTCCCTCATGACAATTTCCACCGTTTAAGGAGCGGTCTATCCCCAGTGCTTGGCACATCTTACCGGGGCCATTGGAAAGGTTTTTCTTTTGGGAGCATGTAAGAGATGAAAAATCCTTCCCATATCTTAATATAGACGCCTCGTCTTTTCCTTCTATTATCTCTACCGAACGTATAAGTACTGCCTCCCCGCTGTCTTTCTCTCCCGATACCACATTAAGACAATGATACATACCATATATAAGATACACATAATACACTCCTCCCTCACTGAACATCACTTCGGTGCGGGGAGTGCGACGTCCTTCCGATGCGTGGCAAGCCTTGTCATCATGCCCCATGTATGCCTCCACCTCTACTATGCGAGCAGTGATACCTCTTGAGGGTATATATATGATTTTCCCAAGCAGTAGTGGGGCCAATTGTAGAGCATCACACCCGCTATAAAAAGACCGTGGCAATGGGGAGAAAGTCATCACTATTTACTTTCAGCTTCTTCTAGTGCTATGGTCGCCTCCTCCCAATCCTTCATTTTTCTCTCTAGAGATTCCTTGAGGACTTGGTATTGGGCGTAATCATCATCGGTAGGGGCGACTGTAGGACTGGCAAACATGCTATCCATGAGAGCTATACGTTCCTCGGTAGAGGCTATATCATCTTCCAGTTTTGCTACCACATTTCTAAGACGGCGTATCTCTTTCTCACGTTCCTTCTGTTGGGCATATGAAAGCGTAGGTTCTTCTTTTACAGCAGGCGTAGATGATGAAACCGATTTTTTATCATCTGTCTTTTTCTCCTGTTTCATCTCCTCACTTCTCTCTATCTCCATCTCACGGAAAGAATCCACTTGTTTCTGCTCCAGATAGAAATTTATATCTCCTAGATATTCTTTGGCATAACCATCGCGGAACTCATAGACTTTATTTGTAAGACCAGACAAGAAATCACGGTCATGGCTCACTATGATAAGCGTGCCATCATATGAAAGTAGAGCTTCTTTGAGGATGGCCTTGGAACGAATGTCCAGATGGTTGGTAGGTTCGTCCATTATAAGGACATTAAACGGACGCACCAGCAGTTTGCATAGAGCTACACGTCCGCGTTCCCCTCCCGATAGGACTTTTACTTTTTTATCCACCGCATCTCCTGCAAAAAGGAAACTACCCAGGAGGTCTCGTGATTTTGGTCGCATAGTTTCTGTAGCCTCGTCTTCTATGGTCTGTAAGACAGTCTTGTTCCCATCTAGTGCCTCTTTCTGGTTCTGTGCATAGTACCCCAGATGCACATTATGACCTTTTTCTATCTCCCCTTCATATGGTATCTGTCCTAGAAGACATCTTACAAACGTAGTCTTACCTTGCCCGTTTTTACCCACCAGAGCTATCTTATCCCCACGTGCTATCTCCAACGATATGCCTTTGAGGACTTGTTTTTCTGTATAAGGCACGGTTACATCACGACCATTTTTCTCTATGACACGCACCGGGTCTGTAAATGTTTTGCACACATCTTCTGCACGGAAGACTACTTTTCCAGTGGGGGAATCCACTTGGAATTTGAGGTTCATAGTCGCCACATCTTCATCATCTACCTCTATGAGTTCTGTTTTTTCCAGACGTTTCATAAGGCTCTGTGCAAATGCGGCCTTGGTAGCTTTATAACGGAAACGTTCTATGAGGGCTTCGGTTTGTTTTATTTCTTTTTCTTGGTTGCGGCGAGTAGCCAGTTGTTTTTCACGTATTTCTGTACGCAGTTCTAGATATTTGGAGTAAGGATGTTTGTAGTCATATATACGTCCACAGGATATCTCTATGGTACGATTGGTTACGTTATCCAGAAACGTACGGTCATGGCTCACCAGTACCACCCCACCAGAAAAACGAGTAAGAAAATCTTCAAGCCATAGTATGGATTCTATATCTAGATGGTTGGTAGGTTCGTCCAGCAGTAGTATATCGTTATGCCCTAGCAGTAGTTTGGCCAGTTCTATTCTCATACGCCAACCTCCAGAAAACAGACTGGTATCCTTATCAAAATCCTCTCTGTCAAATCCCAATCCAGTGAGCACCTTCTCTATATCACCAGCATATGTATATCCTCCCGCTAGGTCAAATTTATGTGTAAGACTATGCAACTCCTCCAGTAGTTTCATATAAGAATCACTCTCATAGTCTGTACGGGTTTCTATCTGTGTATTGATTTGAGAGAGACGTTTTTCTATCGCTTTGATTTCGGTAAACGAACTCTCTATCTCTCCCATAAGAGTATGGCGGTCCACAAAATCTATATCCTGACGCAATATACCCACACGCACATCTCCATCATAGGAAAGACCTCCCTGTGAAGGCTCCAAATCCCCTGCCAAAACACGCATGAGTGTGGTTTTACCTGCTCCGTTTTTACCTGCCAGACCTATACGGTCGCCTTTGTTAATCTTAAAGGACACCCCACTGAATAGGTCTTCGCCTTGGAATGTTACGGTTATATTATTGGCCGAAAGCATCTTCTTTTACTCTTTATTATATATGTAATGTATTCTGGGAACAAAGGTATGAAAAATGCTTCTATTTATAATAGTAATATAAAATGCTGTGGATAATAAAAAGACGGAATAATACACTATATTTGCAGTGGAAAAATTCCCCATTTAAAAATGATTATCACAATGAAAAGATACACTTTTATTATATTATCTCTCATAGCCACTCTATCTTACTCTTGCAGTGGTCTGGAAGTAGAAGGAGTATGGGTAAAACCACCCCAACTGGTACAGGCATACATAAACCCCGAAATCCATGGTCTAGGTGCCGAAGGTCTAGAAGATGGACTAGTGGTACTGCTGCCTTGCAACGTAGGACAGTATTCAATCCTGAGTTCCGACCCCAAAGCATACATCACCAACCAATCCAACAACCGCGTCTATGACTCACTACGCACAGTGCATAACGACCACAACTCTATGGCTATACGTTATGTATTTTTTAGACCACCACTAGATATGATGGGAGGTTACCACTACCAAGTCCTATGGAAGGATATAGAGAAAATAGACGTGAAAGTAGATAGAGACTTCGGTGAGTATGCAGCTGGGAGTTCCATTGCTGGGATTATGAGTGTAACAGGTCTTATAAACATGAAAGAAGAACTATCCCGTTCTCCCCAACCAGAATACTTCCCAGACGAAAGATACAGCGATAGAATGACTCTCAACCAGTTTAACTCTCACCCACGCTCTATGGTAGCCCTTCCACTAGTGCTATCCATAACAGGCATGGAATCACTGCCCGTAAACAAATGTTCATTCATAGTAGAACTCACTTTTACAGACGGGACTACTATCCTCACATCCACTGGTGAAGTAGAACTTTAATACTTACGGAAAGTTATGTTAAATATGTGTTAAGTATATATATATATCCTACATAAGATTTAATTATATACATTTGTCCCAAATACGTACACATACACATATTAACCAGCGATAAACTTACATGGACATGAAAAAAATCAAAAACATGGCAATGATGGCAGTCGTGCTGCTGTCTGCCATCTCTTGTAACAACTGGGACAATTATACCGATAGCCGTGTTACCCCTCCACATCTAGCACTGGCATATATAAATCCTGCTATTCAAGGGTTGAGCATACAAGTAAACCCAAATGGTACTTTCAGTCTTTATCCTTGCTCGCCATCTGTCCTGAGCACCCTTAAAGAAAATCCACGTGCCTACATAACACCAGAGAGCAATCAGTTCACATATGATTCATTGCGTTATGCTTATAATGACCACAACAAGATGAGAGTAAGAAGTTATTATGTTACCCACCACGGGGAAATAAGCAGTTCCTACCACTACCAAGTGCTATGCAAAGAGATAAAAAGAATAGATATAAAAACAACCATAGACTTAAATAACAACTACCCTTCTGGTAGCATTGTAAACGATTTGTTTAAGGTTCAAGGACTTATAAATATGAAAGAGGAGCTATCCCGCTCTCCACAGAATACCGATTTCCCAGACGAGAGGTATAAAGAAAAAATGAGCCTTCCTCTTTTTAATTCTCACACACGCTCCATGGTAGCACTTCCTCTACTTTTCTCCATAGACTCTACGAACGACATAGACACAAACGAATGTGCATTTAGCATAGAGATAACCTTTACCAGCGGAGAAAAGATAAACTTATCCACACCATCATTTAGGCTGAAATAAAGAGAGGGGAAAACCTTGAGATAAAGTTTTTTAAATATATTTGTACATTAGTGGTGATATTAACAGATTTATATGAAAAAAAAACATACTTTTGCCAGATAATAAACTAAAAGTACAATAATGACATCTGCAGATAACTCAAAAGGTAAAATTATCAAGATAGTTGGACCAGTGGTGGACGTACAATTCCCTCCAAAAAGTGCCAACTTCCCCAAAATCTATGACGCTCTGGAAGTGACCAACGATTTGGGTAACACAATAACATTTGAAGTACAACAACAGATAGGTGAAGACACATTGCGTTGTATAGCCATGGACATCACAGACGGTCTGTCTCGTGGTATGGAAGTGGTAGCAACAGGTTCTTCTATCAAGATGCCTATAGGTAACGACATACGCGGACGACTGTTCAACGTATCTGGTGACGCAATAGATGGTATGGGTAACCTTCCCAAAGAAAACGGTCTGCCTATCCACCGTCCTGCTCCAAAATTTGAAGAGCTGTCCACTACATCTGAAGTACTTTTCACTGGTATCAAGGTGATAGACCTTATCGCTCCATATGTGAGAGGTGGTAAGATTGGTCTATTTGGTGGTGCTGGTGTAGGTAAGACAGTGCTTATTCAGGAACTTATTAACAACATCGCAAAACAACACGGTGGTCTTTCTGTGTTTGCTGGTGTGGGTGAACGTACT
>JAGAUI010000029.1 GCA_017620815.1 Flavobacteriales bacterium | reverse complement strand
TACAGACTGGTTACCTAGAGAACCGTAAGATGCACGGATCTTGGCTTCAGTAACTACAGATTTAAGTGGTTCAAAGAAGTTCTCCTCTGAAATACGATATGCTGCAGATGCTGATGGGAAGAATTTCCAACGAAGGTCATCTGGGAATTTAGAAGTACCTTCGTAACGACCAGCAGCTTCTACAAATACTTTATCTTTCCAAGAGTAGTTGATACGACCGAAGAAACCAGCCTGTGACTGCCATGATTTAGAACCAGATACTGACATCTGACCATCGGCAAGAGAGATTTCAGGCATATCTTCGTTGGAAAGTTCTAGCTTCTCTGAAGAGTGGTAAACATAACGATAGCTGTTGGTGTTCATACCCACCATCACTTTAATACCGTGGTCACCAAATTTAGCATCATATGTAGTGCTAGCATTCCAAGTTACACGTTCTGAACGACCAGTTGAGTAGTATACTAGGTCATAACCAGAACCTTTTGCAGTGTATGTTTCGTAATCCCAACCATATTCAGCAGAAGCACCTGCTGTACCAGCTGGAACGATGTTACCATCTTTGTCACGCCATATGTGGTTACCAGTTTCGTCAGTGATAACTTTAGAAGCTGTGTTCCAGATGTAGTAACCATCAAAACGCTGACCTGGTTCATAATAGTAGTTCTTGTCTGTAGCATAAGTCAAGTCGAAATCTGCTGTCCATCCTTTAAGGAATGTAAGACGACCACCTATCATGAAACGAGTATAGTCTTTTGTACGAGTAGTGATGTTTGCCTGTTTAACCTCAGAGATTGGGTCGTTAAGGTAACCACCGTTATATGAAGCACCGATAGGGAAGAACGCAGACCAACGATACATGTAGTAGTATGGGTCGGCAGTGAAAGAGATGTTTGGATAGTTCTTTTCACTCTTAGTGTACAAGAACTGAGATTTCACTGTGAACCATTTGTTAACTTCTGAATTTACAGAAAGAGATGCGTTGTAACGAGAGAAGTTATCCACTGTGTTCTTAAGAAGACCAGTCTGTTCTAGGTAACCAAGACCTAGGTTATAAGAAGTCTTACCAGCAGTACCAGCGATGTTGATGTTGTGCTGATGCTGAGGAGCCCAGTCGCGGATAAGTTCGTTTACACCGTCATATTGACGATAACCGTAGTTGTATGCAGAACCACCGTTTACAGATATAGTTTCCCAGTCACGACCATAGATCATGTCTGATGCTGTAGGAACTTTACCTTTATAAGTGTCTTCCCAGTACTGTGCACGGTCTATCAACCAGCTGTTCATAAGCCAGAATGCACCGGCAGATACTGGGTTCTGGTTGTAGTTAGCTACAGACTGACGGCTGATGCTATAGTCCATAGAGAACAAATAACCGTCCATACCTGCTAGGTCTGGAAGAACGGTAGGTTGACGCATAGTGTAGCTACCAGAGTAGTTAACTGTTACTTTACCGTCTTTTTTAGAACCCTGTTTTGTTGTGATCAATACCACACCATTAGCAGCCTTAGCACCATAGATAGATGAAGAAGACGCGTCTTTAAGGATAGAGATGCTAGCAACGTCTTCTGGGTTAAGGAATGTAAGTGATGGGATTTCAACGTTGTCAACAAGGATAAGTGGTTCAGACGCACCATCTTGAAGAGAAGATATCTGACCACGGATACGGATTTTTGGGTCAGAACCTAGCTCACCGTTGTTGATTGTGATTGTAAGACCAGGAGTAGAACCCTGCAACGCACGAGCAACGTCTGGTATTGGACGGCTATCGATAGCTTTAGCAACGTCCACAGTAGCTACGGCAGCAGAAAGAGATTCTTTCTTCTGCGAACCATAACCTACGATTACCACGTCCTCCAACATTGCTGTGTCCTCATCCAACGCAACTGTTACGTTGGCTCCAGGTGCAACGTTTACGGTTTTGTCCTTGTAACCCACCATAGACACTGTGATTTGTGTCTTTCCAGCAGGAAGAGTGAAGGTAAACAGACCGTCAAAGTCTGTAGATGTACCTACACCTTTTACACCAGGCACCGTGATATTAGCTCCAGGTACAGGTTCGTTCGATTTTGCATCGACAACCTTACCCTTGATTGACTGTCCCCAAGCAACTATTGAAGACAGACAGAAAATCAATAATATTAAACGCTTCATTAGTGTAAGTTTTTAACTTAAATGAATTGGAAAGTGTTGATTATTACATTATAATATTTCCATTGTTTCAATGGATAGTATCCGACCTTCTATCAGAGTTATCCAGACTCTTCCATCTGGGCCTTCCACTATCTTGTTTGCCGCCGAATTACCAGCGTCAAACGCCCATTTTACAGTACCGGTTTTACCCTCTACTGCAAATACCTGTCCCGCTCTATTGGATAGGATAACGATACCGTTAGCCGCTTCAACAGGTGGAACCGGAGAGTGTTCATATCCATATTTTGCATCTGTTTCCCACAGTAGGTGGTAATCTTTTGCGGTAGCAGATACGCATATGAATACGTCTTGCATTGTTTTTGCGTACACTCGTTCGCCGTCCTTGGAAAGGCACAACGACTCGCGTACTTTATGTAGGTTTGTTCTCCAAAGTTGTTTACCATCAGCAAGATTTATCGCTGTCATATGTCTATCTGGTGCTACTATGAACACCTTGCCATGACTTACTGCTGGTACTACGTTACCGGGTGAGTACAGTTTTTGACCACTACCATTGGTCCATTTCCATTCTGTTGCACCCGTATTTTTATTTACACAGTATAGATGTCTATCCCAACATCCTACCAATATCTTATCTCCTGCCACAGTAGGACGTCCCTGCATAAGACCTTCTCCTACCTTCTCCTGCCAAACAACTTCACCAGTCTTGATGTTGAATTTGGCAAACTCTCCAAAACTTCCTCCTATATATCCATAGCCCTCTTCATCGGCAACACCTTCCTGAACGATAGGAGAACCTATATTAAATGTCCACAGGCTATCACCCGCAGCACTGTATGCCTCTACATCACCGTTTATACGTCCTACTACCACCACACCATCATACACAAATGGAGTAGAGAACACCGTAGTAGTCTTTTCTGTTTCCCATACCAGTTCTTTAGTGTTGATATTCAAGCATTTGATTTGTCCTTCCGATGTACCATATGCTATAGTACTATCGGTAGGGAAACATACACCCGTAAACAGCGAAGCTGTCTCATTATATGAGAAAGGAACTTTTACAGAATCTTCCTGTGGCTCGTGATAGACACCGGGAAAATCCTCTCCCACCTTGCTCAAGTCTTCGTGCAGGCTATATGAATATGAGTCTGGACTCACTGCAAATGAATCCACCTCTTCATATTTATGGATAAGAACTGAATCTGGAGTAAATGTTACCGAACTATAAACACCATTGCTAGCTGGTTTACCTATAAGCGATGGAGCCATAAATCCTGGGATACCGCTATAATTTTTAAGCCAATAGCTATGATGGTGTCCGTTTATATGTAGTACGGTATTGTATTTCTTAAGCACGTTTATAACGTCTTTGTAGTTTCCTAGACCATCTCCCAATGGATAGTGTGCCACAGAAACCACTTTTTTACCTTTTTTATAGCGTTTGGAAAGTTCGGCATCTAGCCATAGTATATCTTCCTTTTTAACTGCTCCGTCACCCATCTTGATGTATGGGCCAGTAGAATATCCTATGAATATATAATCACCTTCCTCATGTACAAATCTATCTGCTCCCCACAAATCTATTATCTTCTGGCAAGCACTCTCGCTCCAGTTGGTCTCGTGGTTACCCGGAATAAAGAAATATGGTTTTTCCAGTTTTGATAGAGCTGTGTGTACACATTCTAGCTCATCGTTTCCTCCAGCATTACTAACGTCACCCGCAACTATAACAAAGTCATAGTCGCTAGTATTGATTTGAGAAATCACGTCCTCCATGTTGCTCACCTGAACATTACCCGGAGAAACGTGCAAGTCTGCCATAACGGCGACTTTTAACGTACTTTTATGACTATTCTGACAGCCAAAACAAGCCATCAAAACCAATGCGTACAACGCAAATCTCATTTTTAATATACTCATAGTGTTATACTTATACACGGAAACCACATTCTACACACCTCAAATGAGAGCAGAGCATAGTTTCCACTATACATTACAAGCAAAGATACATCTTAAAATGTAATTAATACACCAATTTTGTTCTCTCATGTCTTGAAATCTACAAAATTTAGACCAAATGCATATTTTTCTCGACCAAATGCACTTTTTAACCCTTATTTGAAACACAAACACAAAACTTTAACATCTTTCAAATGTTAAAGAACGTTAAAAAGGGGTACATCACACACATATTCACAGTGTGGGCATAAACGCCTCTTTCATGAATTTTTTGGAGAAGGGAATACGCGTATTGAGTATCTCAATAGTATTGCCATCTATAGCCTCTACTTTGTCCAAAGAAATAGTATAGGAACGGTGCACCCTTGCAAATCTAGACGATGGCAGTGAAGCAGTAAAATTGGTGAGGGTGTTATAGACTAGAAAACTCTTTTTTTCTGTTACTATCTTGATATAATCTTTGACACTTTCTACATAATAGATGTCATCCAGTGATAGACGCACCATCTTTTTATTGACCTTAATAAACACATAGTTTTTGGGCGAAGTAACCGTGTTCTGCATACACACATCTATCATAGAGAGCATAGTACGCACCTTGTGCATAGAGAGATACAGCCTGTCTATAGATGAAGTTGCCACCAGATAATCCACCACCCCAGCTATCTCATAACACTTAAGAGCATCGGCATCATCGTTTGAAAGCACCACCACTACTGGCTTTTTGTTATCCATAGGATTTATAGCCGATAGCACTGCACGCCGCACTACATATTCGGCATCAGCATACAACACATCTATATCTTGGAGGCATTCACCTGCCATAAGAGAAGTCATATCTCTATACACCCCCAGCAGAGAAAAGCCCTCTACCGATGATATAAATTCTGTCATTCGCTCTCTGGTCACCTCATCTGATGAAAGAAGAACTGCGTTTATCATTGTGGTTTATAATATATATTAAGGTGTAACAGTTATTGGGGGTAAAAATACATCTTTTTTCTCATAATACACACATTTTTCTATGTTATAATACATACTTTTATCTCTTTACCTTCTTATAATCACACACTTAAACATTCTTAAAAAAGACATATATATAGACCATTTTTTCAAAAAAAAGATATTATATTTGCTCTTTAGTGTGCATACTACACTATTGTGCCGCTTTTTAATATATATACCCGCAAAATAATACACATAAAGATGGAAAAAAAAGAACGCATTAAATCCATTGACGTCCTACGCGGACTTACTGTCGCTACCATGATAATGGTAAATAACCCCGGAAGTTGGGGAGCGATATATCCACCTCTTAAACACGCAGCTTGGAGTGGTTGCACCCCTACCGACCTAGTATTCCCATTCTTTATGTTTATAGTGGGAGCATCTATGTGGTTTGTATTCCAGAAAGCTGGTTGTACTTTTGATGCACTAGGCAAAAAAGTAGTTACTCGTGCATTTAAGATATGGGCAGTAGGATTTCTTCTCACATGGTATCCTTTCTTTTCATTCCCTATCACCATGGCTCCTCACGAGATATTTGGCATAGAATTTTCTTTCCCTGCTATGAAAAACCTTGAGACCATGCGTATCATGGGTGTCCTCCAACGCATAGGTCTGGCATATGGTATAGCAGGACTTCTCATACTGGCACTTAAAAAAGTCAAATACATCCTATGTGCCGCTGGTGTGATACTAGTAGGGTACTGGATAGTCCTTATAGCATTTGGACAGGGAGAGACATATATGACTGCTGCTGGCAATGCCACACAGCGTTTTGACCTATGGATAATGGGAGCTGCACACCTCTACAAAGGTTACGGACTGGCTTTTGACCCAGAAGGTTTACTTTCCACAATACCGGCGTGTGTAAATATACTATTTGGTTATCTGGCAGGACGTATAATCTCTATGGCAAAAGATGACAAACTACTCGCTTCACAGCAACTGATGTTCTGGGGAGCAGTAGGTATAATAATAGGTCTGGCTTGGGATTTAGGTTTCCCTATAAACAAACCTCTATGGACCAGCTCATATGTTTTCTTTACTTGCGGTTGGGCTTCGCTTCTACTAGGTATGTGTATATACATTATAGACGTTAAAAAGAAAGACCGTTGGACTAGTCCATTTGTAGCATTTGGCATGAACCCACTCATTATGTTTGTACTGGCTGGTGTTATAGTTAAAACTCTATCTCTCATCAAGATTCCATACAATGATTCTACACTATCTGTGCAACCATACCTGTACCGCACGATATTTGTCCCACTTGCACAACTAGTAACCGATGACCCTCGACTAGCCTCACTGCTATGGGCTATATTCTTTATATGTGTACTATGGATTATAGCTCGTATAATGTACAAAAAGAACATTTTTATTAAACTATAAATCCTACGGAAGATGAAAAAAATACTACTGCTGTTATCGTTACTACCTGCACTGCTCTACGCTCAAGAGCAGAGAGTAGTCAATCCCGATGTCATGTCTTGGGATGATAAAGGCATAAACCGTGCCTCAAAAGCCGAAAAGAAACTCACACTGGTCTTCACATCAGATGGGCATATAGACGGGCATAACGCTATACGTGCCACACTTAAAAAACACAACATAAAAGGGGCATTCTTTTTCACTGGAAATTTCTTCCGTTATAAAAAATGTGAAAACGTTGTCAAAGAACTTAAAAAGGACGGGCATTACATAGGCCCTCATTCAGACCGTCACCTACTATGGTGTCCTTGGGATAACAGGAAGACAAGCCTTGTGAGCAAGGACTCTCTGGTAAAAGATATAATGAATAACTATGCCGAAATGAAACGTTTTGGCATACGTCTTAAAGACGCTCCTTATATGATTCCCCCATACGAATACTATAATGAGACTCACGCACGTTGGGCAGATGAACTAGGTGTGCTTTTTGTAAACTACACTCCCGGCACTTCGTCAAATGGAGACTATACACTGCCAAATAGCAAAAACTATTATTCATCTCAATACATAGTGGACCGTATCATGAAATATGAAAGCCAAGACCCAAATGGTCTTAACGGATTCATGATGCTTATACACTTTGGTGTAGATGCCCGCCGCACAGACAAACTATACAACCGTCTGGACGAAATCATCACCACCCTTAAAGGCAAAGGTTATGAATTTGTGAGCATAGAAGAACTTATTCCACTTAAAAAAAGTAACAAAAAATAAATAATCATATAACATTAAAACCTATTTTCAATATGAAAAAAACATTATTTGCCCTTTTATCTGTACTACTTTTGGCTGCTTGTAGTGAGCCACAAGTAACAGGTTGGATACGCGTTAACCAGATGGGTTATCTGCCTGTGAGCAAAAAAGTAGCTGTATTTCTAGTTAAAGATACAGTAGATATCAAAAAATTTGAAGTAAAAGATTCTGCCACAGGAAAAACTATACAGAAGTTTGAACTTACAGAAAACTTCGGTACATGGGAGCAGTTTGGCAATACTGTACGTCTAGACTTCTCATCGGTAGAGACTCCCGGTGTTTACTACCTAGAAGCCAACGGCGTTAAATCTCCTTATTTCTCCATCAACAAAAACGTGTATGACGGCACTGCCGATTTTGTTCTTAACTACCTACGTCAGCAACGTTGTGGTTGGAACCCATATCTTCAAGACTCTTGCCACCTACACGACGGATATATCACTGGTTCAAACGACAAAAAACTTAACGGCAAACATGTGGACGTAGTAGGAGGTTGGCACGATGCAACAGACTACCTACAATACTCTACTACATCTCTTAACACCATATTCCAGATGATGTTTGCTTACCAGCAGAACCCACAGGCATTTGGAGATGAATATGGAGCAAACGGTCTTCCTGGTGCCAACGGTATCCCAGACATCATAGACGAAGTTAAATGGGGTATGGACTGGGCTCTTAAAATGAACCCAGAAAAGAACCTTATGTTCAACCAGATAGCAGACGACCGCGACCACATAGGTTTCCGTATGCCTACCAACGACCCAGCTCGTTATGACCGCAAGACTCCAGAACGTCCAGTATATCACGTGTGTGGTGAACCACAGATACGCGGTAAATTCATGAACGCTACCACTGGTGTTTCTAGCACAGCTGGTAAATTTGCTTCTACATTTGCACTAGGAGCACAGGTACTAGGCAAATTCTTCCCAGAATATGCAGCAGGACTACGTCAGAAAGCCAAAGACGCATATGAATTTGGTCTATCAAAACCAGGTAACCACCAGACAGCCAGCGTAGTTTCTCCATACATCTATGCCGAAGACAACTGGGTAGATGACATGGAACTAGCAGCTATACAGCTAGACTTCCTAGGACAGGGTGGTGAATACCTTCCAGATGCTCTTAAATGGGCTGCTCAAGAACCTGTTACACCATGGATGGGAGCCGATACAGCATCACACTATCAGTGGTATCCATTTGTAAACCTAGGTCACTACTACACTGCACAGAAAGCTCGCGGTGCAGAACGTGATACCGTTATAGCATACATGAAAAAAGGCCTACAAGGCATCCTAGACCGTGGAGAGAGCAATCCATTCCTCAATGGTGTTCCTTTCATATGGTGTTCAAACAACCTTACAGTAGGTGCTATCACACAGGCTCACCTATATGAAAATATAACAGGCGACACTTCATATGCCGAACTAGAAGCTGCTCTACGCGACTGGTTGTTTGGTTGCAACCCATGGGGTACATCTATGATAGTTGCCATGCCTGGTTGTGAAGACAACCCTGTTGACCCACACTCTTCATACCGTGATGGCGGAGCCAATATGTCTTGCACTCCTGGTGGTCTAGTAGATGGCCCTGTATATTCTAGCATATACAACAACCTACTAGGTATCTCTCTTTACAGCAAAGACGTTTATGAAGACTTCCAGACTGTAATGTGTGTATATCACGACGACTACGGCGACTACTCTACCAACGAACCTACTATGGACGGTACAGCCAGCCTTACATACATCCTTTCTGCTTACCAGAAAGAAGGTGCCAAAATGTAATATCACACAGTCCACATAAAAAATGTGCCGCCCTTCGGGCGGCACATTTTTTATGTGGACATTTCCAGTACGTCTTGATGGTATAAAAACCGCCCCGCACTGTGTGCGGGGCGGTTTAATTATAGTCATAGACCTTTATTTCTTGCTAGTAGAACATCTATCCACCAGATATACCAATCCTTGGTATTGGATACCGCTATTGGTAGTAAGACCTACTTCACAGGTACGGCTATTGGAATAACCCGAAGTAGCACCAGAACGCTCTATCGCACCACGCAATTTACGCAATGCATAAGCATTCATCTCTGGATATGTCCAGCCTCTATCCCCTGCAAATCCACAGCAGCCCACCTCTTCTGGAATGACTACTTTTTCGGCACAGGCTTCAGCCACACGTTTGAGAATATCTTCCTTGCCCATTTTCTTCATAGAGCAAGTAACGTGCAGTGCTACGGTTTCTGGGACACGAGTTATATCCAGTCTTTCCATCAAGAATTTATCTATAAACTCTACTGGTTCATATAGTTTAAGACCCTTAATGGTTTTTACCATGCGATATAGACATGGGCTTTGGTCACATACTATAGGATATTTTCCATCTTGTGATGCTTCGCGTAGTGCTGCCTCTAGTTCGGCAGTCTTGCGGTCGGCTTCACGAGGGAATCCTTTACTCTCCCATATAGTACCACAGCATAGTTTACCCATGTTTTTGGGGAATATAACCTCATAACCCGCCTTGATAAACAGACGTGTCATCACTTGATGTAGAGGCTCTTGCGAAGCATCTCCTTTGGCGGGCCCCATCACTTGGTTTATACAGCTAGGGAAATACACTACTTTAAGAGGGTTTTCCTCGTGTACAGGGATAGGCATAGGACGGTTTATACCCTTAGGCATAGATGGAGTCCATAGTGGTAGCGCATCAAATGTAACAGCACGAGCACCTTTGGCCAGCGTACTCATAACAGATGAGCCTAGTACTGTATGTACTCCGTTCACCAATTTGAGTCCTGTTCCCACAGTAGATGTTATTCCCTCAAAATGGTCTGCTGTCCATGCCGAAATCTTTTTGGCAGTATCACCAGCTTGACGTTCGCGTATGGCTTGTGTGAGCTTACCTGTATCTATCTTCACTGGGCATGAAGTAGCACATAGACCATCTTTGGCACATGTCTGCTCACCCATATATACATACCCGCGTTCCAGTTCGGCTAGAAGAGCAGGATTTTCTCCAGTCTTTTTAAGACGAGCTATCTCACGCTGTATTACCGTACGCTGACGTGCCGATAGAGTGAATCCGCAAGTAAGACAGTTCACTTCACAGAAACCACATTCTATACATTTATCTACTACTGGGTGTGTAGCAGTAAGATGTTTAAGGTGAGATATATGGCATTTAGGGTCATCGTTAAATATAACTCCCTTGTTAAGCAAACCTTTGGGGTCAAATAGTTCTTTGACCTCTTTCATTATACCATATGCTTTCTCTCCCCACTCACGACGTACAAACGGAGCGATATTACGTCCTGTACCGTGTTCACCCTTAAGCGAAGCATCATATTTATCCACCACCAATTCTACAACATCATCCAGCAGTGCCTCAAATCGTTTTACTTCGTCTTCATTTGAGAAGTTCTGGTTGATGATAAAGTGGAAGTTACCCTCTATAGAATGTCCATAGATACAGCCATCTTCATAACCGTGGGCAGCTATAAGTCTTTGGAGGTCTGTAACTGCTTCTGGCATTACCTCTAGAGGGAACACCACGTCTTCTATAAGGCATGATGTACCAGTAGGACGCAACCCTCCCACCGATGGGAACACACCAGAGCGTATCTTCCAGTATTTGGAGTATTCTTCTGGGCGGTCTGTAAATTCTATAGGGTACAGTGTGTGGAATTCAGCGACAGCATCGCGTACAGCTGCGGTATTTTTTTCTAGCTCTTCGGCTGTCATACCCTTGGTTTCTAGGAGTATGGCAGTAGCTCCGTCTGGCAGGTCTTTGATAAACGAAGGTATGCCTTCGTTGTCTTCTACCGCACGTAATGATAGACGGTCCAGAAGTTCAGCACTATCCACTGGCAGTGGTTTAAGTTTCTGTACTGCACGACAAGCGTCTGTAATGTTTTCAAAATACATCATCGCACTAGCCTTATATGGCACCAGAGGGAGTGTTTCCAATACCATTTCAGACATAAACGCAAGCGTACCCTCACTACCTACCATCAAGTGGGTAATAATATCAAATGGGTCATCAAAATCCACAAACGGATTTATTGAGATACCCGTCGTGTTCTTGATAGAGTATTTTTTACGTATGTGTTCGTATAGTTCTTTATCCTCGCGTATGCGGTCACGCAACTCTATGATTTTGGCTATAAAGTCACGATGTGTGGTAAGGAAACTCTCTTTTGAGGTATGAGAACCCGTATCCAATACTGTTCCATCGGCTAGTATTATACGCACACTACGCAAAGTCTGGTATGCATTTTCACGCGTACCGTTCATACCGCTGGCGTTATTGGCTACTATACCACCTATCATCGCACTACCTACCGATGCTGGGTCTGGCCCTATCTTCACACCATATGGTTTCAATATCTGGTTAAGACGAGTACCTACCACACCTGTCTGTGTGCGTATTGCAGCACCACATTCCAAGACCTCGGTTTTTTCCCAGTCCTTACCAGCCTGCACTAGGATAGAGTCTGTGCTAGCCTGTCCCGAAAGCGAAGTTCCCGCCGCACGGAACGTAACAGGAAGATTAAGCGATGTTGCCAATGCCAATATCTCACGTACTTCGGCTTCACTGGCAGCACGTACTACCACCTGTGGCACAAAACGATAGAAAGATGCGTCTGTGCCATAGGCAAAACGGCGTAAGATGTCTGTATAGACACGTTTAGGGTCTATCTTTTTACTTATCTGCTCTACAAATGTTTTATAGGCTACAGAATTCATATAGTTGATGGTCTTTTACAAAGGAGACCATACCTTGTAATACGTTATTATTCAGCTATTTTAAAACCATAACATATACCCGATATCACATCATGGGTAGCACCTGTAACGGTTTTCAGACAGTTGGGTTCACCTATCACTCTACGCAATCCCAAGAATGCAAATATAAGTGCTTCCTTGAAATCTATAATGTTTTTTTCGGGTTTTATAAATGTGAAATCACCATATGCCATAGAACGTTCCAGCATATAGACGTTATATGCTCCTCCTCCTGTAACTAGGACTTGGCTGCCGGGGCGGAAATGACGAGATATCTGGTATGCCGAATGTTCTGTAAGTGTGGCTATCTTGTTTTCAAATGTATCTTCACAAGCATCTACCAGAGGCATTACATATTCGTCAACCCATTCCTGTGCCAGAGATTTAGGAGGCTCACGATGATAGTATTCCAGTGCGTTAAGAGCATCAAATAACTCACGGTTTACTTTTCCGCTGCGAGCTGTCTCGCCGTCCTTGTCATACTGCTGTCCGCGTGTACGCATCAGGCGGTTAAGCACATAGTTGGCTGGGCATAGGTCATATGCTATGCGTTTACCATCGGCATTGTCAAACGAAACATTGGCAAAACCTCCTATGTTAAGGCAATAGTCATATTGTGAGAAAAGAAGTTTATCTCCTATAGGCACCAGTGGTGCTCCCTGTCCTCCGAATGCCACGTCCAGCGTACGGAAATCACATACTACCTTCTGTCCCGATGCAGCATGCAAATGTGCTCCACAACCTATCTGAAGGTTATATCCCAAATCTGGGCGATGAAATACTGTATGTCCATGTGATGCTACAAAATCTGGAGTGAGAGAGTATTTCTCTACAAATTCCTTTACTCTTTCACCCAGAAAACGTCCATATTCTGCACTGAGAGCCGTAAGACCTTCTCCATTAAGGTAATAAGAGCCTTTGAGTTTTTCACGCCATTCTGGGCTGTAATCCACACTGTGTGTGCAGTCTATACGATAATCCCAACGATTACCATCCCATGTAAAGACAGCATACACCATATCCAGCCCGTCCAGCGAAGTGCCAGACATAAGACCTATTATCTTGTACTCGTTTTTCATATTTCTGTTTTTCAGTATTTTATACTTATACATCTGGAAAAATAACAAAAGTCCCCACGTTTACTCTCTCTATAAGGGCAAACGCAGAGGACTTTTGTTTATATGATACTGGTAATCTACCCTTTATTATTTGCCGGTAGCCTTACCGAAGTCTTTGTCCACACCTAGTTTGCGGTATAGAAGGACAGATGGCAATGTTCCCACTATGATAACCATCCAGAAGAACGCCTCGTATCCCAACCAAGACACTGTAAATCCACTTATAGCCTTTGGCCAGATGAGAGAAAGAGCCATAAGACCAGAGCATATAGCATAGTGTGATGTAGCAAATGTACCACGAGAAACATATACCATATACATAGTGTATGATGTGAATGAGAATCCATAACCAAAATAACCTAGACCTACCACTGTACCCACAGCAACTAGACCCATAGTACCCCACTCTCCTACTACCTCTGGATTCATAGCTAGAAGGATGTAACCTATGTTTGGAAGGTTAAGGATAAGAATCATAGGAAGAAGCCAGAAACGCAATCCGTGACGAGCTATGGCAAATCCACCAAATATACCACCTATGATAAGAGTTATCACACCTATAGTACCCTTGATAAGACCTTGAGCAGCAACAGGGATTTCAAGACCTCCTGCCGATACTGGTTCTGTAAAGAAAGATGGCAATATCTGTAGAAGCTGAGCCTCACCCGCACGATACATAACTAGGAACAAGATACCCCAAACGATATTTGGTTTCTGCATGAATGTAACGATAGAAGAACCAAATTCCTTGATGATACCACTAGCAGTGGCTGTTGTCTCACGACGTGGGTCTTGTGGGAATGCCCAGAAGTTATATGCCGCAGTAACAAATGTGATAGCAGCAAGTGCATAGAACACCACCTGCCATGCCCAGATGTTTTCTGGAGATAGAGGAGTATTGGCAGCAGCACCAGCTACAGCACCTACTAGCCATACCATACCACCGTCCACAAGCAGCCATCCTACACGGAATGCAGTAGAACGCAATCCTACCCATATAGACTGCTGGTTTGGAGTAAGGTTAATCATATACATACCATCAGATGCTACGTCATATGTTGCAGCCGAAAGCACTATAAGGATAAATGGTATAAGCGTATAAACAAAAATCTTGGTGCTGTCTACTCCAGCCATAGGTATAAGCAGAGCAGCAGCAGTAAATCCTATACCCACTATGATGGTCATCCACATAGCCCACCATTTTTTGGTTTTAAGGATATCCACTATAGGTCCCCATAGAGGTTTAATAAACCAAGGTAGATAAAGCAATGATACAGCGATACCAGACACTTCTTTATCTACGTTCATCGCTATATAGAAATAAACTATCAGGGACTGCATCACAGTATTTGGGATAGCCTGATAGAAATAAGCCGTAGGCACCCACTGCCAAGCCTTTCTAGTAGAGGCAGCTGCACAAGGTTGTACGTTGGATTCAGACATTTTAATTGTGTTTTATATGATTATTATTTAATACCGGATTTTGAGATTTTAACTGTTTTGGAAACAGGAGCACTTTCTATGTTATTACGAGTAAGTGTAGTGATAGCATATGTAAATTCTCCTTTTTCACCTTCTTTATCTATGTATGATGCTACAGATTGGTTATCATACCATACTTTTCCCACTAGATATTGAGGATTTGAAGTATCTACTGCTACTCCTTTTGGGAATTTATAAACTAGGAAGTACATGAGATTATCACTATACACTGGAGTCCAAGACACCTCACATAGAGTCTGTGTACCTGCTACTTTCACGTCTTTGACTTCGGGAGCAGCTGTCATATCTTTCCAAGGCATAGGAGGAACGATAGCTATATGTGCATTTTCCTTACGTAGCATTTCGTTCATAGGATTGGTAGTAGGAGCAGGAGCTACTGTACCATCGGCATTGCGGCGAGGGCGAGGAGTACGTACTAGAGAGTTGGCACTCCAATAAAACGAACCCTGTGCGTTTTCATAACCTTTCTCACGCAACATAGTTATCTGTTTCTGGATTTCTTCGGCACCGTTACCCATAGAGTGACCTATGTATAGATGACGTCCATAAGAGTATTTTATCCACCAGTCTAGAAGGATAGGATAATCCACTATCTTCTTACCTATCTTCCAGTATAGCTGTGGTGTTACATAGTCTATCCAGCCTTTTTCTGTCCATAGAAGGATATCGGCATATAGGTCGTCATAGTTCTGTACACCTGCCTGTGTATCTGAACCGCGTACAGGGTCAGATGAAGCGTTACGCCATACTCCAAATGGAGATATACCAAATTTCACCCAAGGTTTAAGAGTAGTAATGGTTTTTGAAAGGCGTTTGATGAGTTGGTCAACGTTGTTACGACGCCAGTCGTCTTTGTTTTTAAAGAATGGCTCGCCATATTTTTTCCAAGACACAGAGTCTGGGAAATCTACCACATATGTTTTTCCTTCGGCGTCTTTATCTGTAACCTTATAAGGATA
This sequence comes from Flavobacteriales bacterium, assembly GCA_017620815.1. Lineage (GTDB taxonomy): Bacteria > Bacteroidota > Bacteroidia > Flavobacteriales > UBA1820 > Merdimorpha. The sequence continues at coordinate 7,809 of JAGAUI010000029.1, read as the reverse complement.
GAAATAGTCGTCAAAATGGATACCGTCTATATCATAACGAGACACATACTCCTCTACCATTTTTACAGTATAGTCTGCACTAGAAGGCACACCTGGGTCAAAATACCATTGTTTTCCATACTGTACAAACCATTCTGGATGTTCACGCATAGCATGGTTTTCGGCTATAAGAGTAGAGTCATTGTGTTGAGCTACACGGTATGGGTTCATCCACGCATGGAATTCTAGACCGCGTTTATGAGCCTCACGTATAAGGAACTCCATAGGGTCCCATAGAGGAGTAGGAGCCTGACCTTGTTTACCGGTAAGGTATATACTCCATGGTTCCTGTGAAGAAGGATAGAAAGAGTCTCCTGTAGGACGCACCTGCATTATGACAGCATTGGCACGCACAGCCACTAGGGAGTCTAGGAATTGAATATAACCAGCCTTGAGTTCTTCGTTGGAAAGACCTTTTTTGGCTGGCCAGCTTATATTGGCCACCGATGCCATCCAACCCGCACGCATCTCATATTTGGCTGGGGCATTTTGTGCTATAAGACCCATAGCACAAAACATAATAAGCCACGAGGCGATAAATTTTCTATTCATATTCTATGTAGTTTAAAAGGTTGTGATAACAAGTTGCCTTCCACCGCAGCGGAAGGCAAACACTTGATATAATTATTTTTTAAGATTCTTGTTATAAAAATCTACAGCCTTACGTACAGAGCCTTCCTGTAGGAGAAGTTTCTGTGCTTCTTCATAAGAAAGAGCAGGAGCTCCTAGTAGCACCATCTTGGTACCGCGGTCAACTAGTTTTTCATTTGTAAGCTGCATGTCAACCATGCGGTTTCCTACCACACAACCTAGCTGTATCATAAGCGAAGTGCTTATCATATTAAGCATAAGTTTCTGTGCAGTACCAGATTTCATACGAGTACTACCTGTAACAAATTCTGGGCCTACTACTGCCTCCATAGCTACTTCGGCTTCGGCAGCGATAGGAGAACCCGGGTTACAAGCTATAGCACCTGTAAGACAGCCAAACTGACGAGCATTGCGAAGACCACCTATAACATATGGTGTACGTCCGCTGGCAGCTATACCTACTACTATATCGTTAGGAGTAATGTTGTGAGCCTGTAGGTCCACCCAAGACTGGTCAAAGTCGTCTTCGGCACCTTCTACAGCATTGCGGATAGCATAGTCACCACCAGCCATGATACCTACTACCACTCCAGGAGCCATACCATATGTAGGAGGAATTTCAGATGCGTCCACTATACCTAGACGACCAGAAGTACCAGCACCTATGTAGAATAGACGTCCGCCTTCTTTCATACGAGGAAGTGCTTTCTCTACAAATTCTGTCATAGCAGGGATAGCCTGTTCTACTGCAAATGCTACGGTTTTGTCCTCTTGGTTGATGCCACGAAGTAGTTCTTCGGCCGATTTTTTATCTAGGTCTTTGTGATTTGATTCAGATTCTGTAACGTATTTCATTGTGTGTAATGTATTAGTTGGTTTATAATTCAAATATAAATCTGTCCGATTATTTTTTGCTGTGGTGTTCTACCAGCAGGTCAATAGGTTTAAGAGCTATCTTATCTATAGTAAGACCATATTCTGCAGCCACTTTTTCTATCACTGGGCGGTAGTAGTATCCCACCGAACCTATGATACGCACAGGTAGGTTTCCTCCTTCTGCTTTTTCAAATGGCATGATGAAATAGCGGAAGAATTCGCTGAACTGGTCATGAAGCATAGTCTTGATAGGCTCTTCTTCTTGGTGAGCCGATACAAATGGAGAGAAAGAAGCAAAATAACGGTTAGGACGGTCTTTTTTGTACACGTTTTCTAGAATGCTCTTGTACTGCACATCATATTTATCTTCTAGGTCGGCAGCGATAGATGCTGGAAGGAATCCGTGAAGATAGAGTTTAAGCAGTTCTAGACCTAGCACAGAACCAGAACCGTTATCTCCCAGCATATAACCCAGTGAGTTTGGGGTTTTGGTGATGGTAGTACCGTTAAAGATACCTGCATTTGCACCTGTTCCTAGGATACATGCTATACCTGTTTCATTTCCATAAAGAGCGATAGCTGCTCCTACTAGGTCGGTATCCACTACTACATCTTTGGCAGCTGGGAATAGTTTGCGGAAACATACGCGGAGTTTTTCTTTATTGGACTCCAATCCACAACCACTACCATAGAAATAAATACCTTCTACGCTAGAAGCATCTACCTCTTTGAGAGCTTCATAGATAGTTTTTTCCAATTGTTCATCGGTAAAGAAAAATGGGTTAAGACCTATGGATTGAACCATAGACACCTCTTTACCTACGATGGCCCAGTCCGTTTTGGTAGAGCCGCTGTCTGCTACTATTATCATATTTTTAATGTGTTATTGATTTACAATGATTTAACCGTGCGTACAAAATACACACATTCCAATTTACAAATGTACTAAATACACTCTATAAACAGAACATTTTTTTATAAAAATATCACATTTTGCCACAAAACACCATTTTTAACACTTAGAACATCATTTTACACATTCAACGCCATCATTTAACACGATAAAAACATTTCTTTTCCACACTATTACAAAAACTATTTTTTACATCAAAATATCGTCTATATAGCTTGTCATATTGAAAAATAATTACTTACCTTTACACATTGGTATCTTGTGTAGATGAGACACACATAGTGTGTCATATACACCGTCTCACACATTATATATTAAATAGCTGAAATTCAATATAAACAACTAAATACTTTTATACAATAATGAAGAAAACACTATCATTGGTTCTTTTCTGTATGGTGGGATTATTTTCCCTTTCTGCACAGAACAAAGACCCCGAATTTGTTAAGTACATGAATCACCCTTGGGTGGATTCTGTGTACAACTCTCTCTCTCTTAAAGAGCAGATAGCACAGATGATTTTCGTCCGTGTATCTCCTACTGTTCCTAGCACAGTGATAGAAGCTACACAGCAGGTTCAAGACCTTAAAGTAGGTGGTGTGGTTGTATTCAAAAGCACACTTCCAGACCAAGCCTCTATCATTAACGGCATACAAGGACAATCCAAAACCCCTCTTCTAGTAGCTATAGACGGCGAATGGGGTATAGGCATGCGTTTTACAGACGTTAAAAACTTCCCTTACCAGATGGCTCTAGGCAGTCTTTCAGACAACGACCTTATCTACCAAATGGGTAAAGAAGTAGCACGCCAAGCCAAACGTTCTGGTATCCATATCAACCTAGCTCCTACCATTGACGTTAACAACAACGCAATGAACCCTGTGATAGGCTTCCGTTCATTTGGTGAAGACCCCAAAGAAGTAGCCGCCAAAGGTCTTGCATATATGAAAGGTATGGAAGATGGAGGCATCGTTTGCACAGCCAAACACTTCCCCGGACATGGCGACACAGAAGTGGACTCACACGGAGACCTTCCACTTATCTCTCATGACCGTGTACGTCTAGATGCAGTAGAACTACTTCCTTTCAAAACAGTGATAGAAAATGGAGCAACTGGTATCATGTCTGCACACCTTAACGTACCTGCTCTCACTGGAGATAAGACTCCTACATCTCTTTCTGTAAAAGCCCTTAAAGAACTAGTACGCGACCAGTGGGGATATAAAGGTCTTATCTTTACCGATGGTATGGAGATGAAAGGTATCACAAAATACTATGGTTGTGGTGCTTCTGCTCGTATGGCTGTACAGGCCGGCAACGACGTTCTAGAACTACTTGGCGACCCAGCCGAAGGTATAGACTCTATCTATGCTGCTGTTAAAAAAGGTCAGATAGACAAAAAACAACTTGAAGAATCTGTACGTCGTATCCTAGCTATCAAATACTATGTAGGTCTCAACAACTACAAACCTACTCGCACATGGGGTATGGTTGCCGAGGTTAACTCTCCAGAAAACGAACTTCTTATCCGCAAGATGACAGAATCTACTCTTACTTGCCTTAAAAACGACGAGATTCTTCCTCTTCCTACACAGAAATACAAGAAAATCGCTGTTGTGTCATTGCGTACTACACCAGACGACACATTTGCAGCTCGTTTCAAAAAATACTTAGCAGCAGACTACTACTCATTCAACTATAAAAATGGTGTAGGTAAAGCCGATGACCTTCTAGACTCTCTTAAAAAATACGACCTCGTCATAGCCGAAATGGGTAACTTCAACTCTCGTAATCCTGGTCGTGCCCAGAAGTCTGATGACCCTAAAGCAAACCTAGTACTAGAATGGGGTGTAACTACACATCTTCAACACATACTAGACCGTCTTAACAAGGAACACAAGACTATCATGGCTGTATTTGGTATGCCATACGTTATGAACCGTCTTCCACAACTTAAAGACGCTGGTGCTGTTCTATTCTCTCAAGGCGACAACGAGCTAGCTCGCGACCTTATGGCACAGGCTATAGCTGGTGCATTTGACATAACTGGTAAACTTCCTGTAAACACAGAAGTATTCCCTATGGGCACATCTGTTAAAGTAAAAGGCGGCATTCGTTTCAAATTCACTGTAGGTGAAGAAGTAGGCATCAATAGCAAGAAACTAGAACACATGGTGGACAGCATCATCAATGGTTCATTGCGTAATGGTGCATTCCCTGGTTGCCAACTTATCATAGCCAAAGACCAGAAAATCATCATGGACCGCAGCTATGGTTATCACGACTTTACAGCTCAACAGCCTGTAAAAGACACAGACCTATTTGACATGGCTTCTTGTACCAAGGTTACAACTGCTCTTCCTGTATATATGGAACTATATGACAACAAGAAAGTAGAGCTAGACACTCCTCTTTCTGCATATCTTCCAGGACTTAAGTTTGAGAAATCAAACAAGAGCACTGCCACCCTACGTTCACAGCTTTCTCACATAGCTGGTTTCCAACCATATCACCCATTCTGGAGCGATGCCAAAAAGAAAGGTTGGTTGTCAAATGAACCTTCCAAGAAATTCACCATACAGGTAGACCAGAACACTTGGGCTCACAAGAAATCACAAGAGATGGTTTACAAGACTATCCGCGACCTTAAACTTACCGAGGCCAATAAGATGAAATACTCTTGCCTAGGATTTGTTCTTGCTCCTAAAATCATTGAAAACGTTACAGGTGTTAACTTCTGGGATTACCTAGATGAAAAAATCTACAACCCACTAGGGCTACAACACACTACATATAACCCTCTTACTCGCGGTGGTTATGACGAAAGCCAGATAATGCCTACCGAAGTTGACGAGACATTCCGTAAATCACTAGTACGCGGATTTGTTCACGACGAAGCTAGTGCTATGATGGGTGGTTATTCTTGTAACGCTGGTCTGTTCTCAAATGCTATGGGTATAGCTACTATCTTCCAGATGTACCTTAACAAGGGTACTTATGGTGGTGAGCGTATCTTCAGTGCCGAGACATTTGACACGTTCAACACTCAGTACTATCTAGAACACGACAACTATCGTGCTATAGGATTTGAGAAGAACACACCTCGTAACACTACTCGTACAGTAGAAAAGGCTTGGCCTGCACCATCTGCTAGTCCTAGTGCATTTGGTCACTCTGGATTCACTGGCACATATGCTTGGGCAGACCCAGAAACAGGCATTCTATATGTCTTCCTTTCAAACCGCGTATATCCTACTCGTAACAACAAAGCATTTGACAAGATGCAGGCTCGTGTAGGTATCCACGAACTCGCTTACCAACTCCTTAAAGAAGGTATAGCAGAACAGAAAAAGGCTGAAGGTAAAGAAGACCCAGACGCCAACAAACTGCTAGACATCATGGCAAACTAACGCAGGGAGGCCCTGCTTCCGATTTAAAAAATAGGCTCGCCTACGGCGAGCCTTTCTTTTTTTACTTCTCTTTTCTTTGCTACTTCAAAGGCAGGTAGCACCTGCGGGCGGTTTTAAAACTAGCAGCGGGGCTTCCCCGTACTGCCGCTAGTCTTAAATATTCTCCATGAAAAAAAACATCTTTTTGTTTTTTTTTGCACAAAATTCGTACATTTACATCGTTGTTATACTGCATACAAATAATAAAAAAACTCACGTCACTATGAATACATTAAAATACATTCTCCTAGCAGTGGTAGGTAGCCTATCCCTAGGAACAGCAGCACAAAACTATTCCGTCAATGGAGTAGTTATAGATAGTAAAGGTCATGGTGTGGTAGGAGCTACCATACGTACAGACAAAAGCAAAGTAAGCGTTATGACTACCGAAGGCGGAGTATTTTCTCTGCGAGCGACTCCACGAGATAAAAAGCTACGTCTGGTGATGAACCGTGCCACCGTTATGGAGAAAGAATTAAGTGAAACGACAGCAAAAACACCCATAGCATTTGAACTGGACGAGCAGACAGACCCTGTAATAGTAGGTTATAGAGTAGGAGATACATACTACCCTGGGGAAGAAGATAAGAGTCTAGATGGTATTATAAACAAGGTTTTACCTGGATATAATTTTTCAAATGGTACGATATCTGGTGGAGGGAAGAAATATACCATAAGGCTGAATGATTCTTATTATTCATCGGGATATTACACAGAAGCACAAAATATCCATAGCGTAAAAGTATCACACAATGATGACACATACCATACAAATGGAGTAGTTTATATTACGACCAAAGACTATAAACAGACCACTACAGAAAAAGAGATTTTCACTTTAAGCAAGGATACCATACGTGGTCGAGTTACCGATGGATGGGGACGTCCAGCACCCGACCTTAAAATCACCACACCATCGGGAGAGACTACAGTTACCAACGATTCTGGTTACTATGCCATACGTGTAACCAAAAAAGACAAATTCCTTAAATGTATCATGCCCTATACCGAGGGTACTACCGTCCGCATAGCCAAAGAGAACTGGAAAAAGCCTATCAACCTTACCGTGATGTTACATAGAAACACATTAAGAGGCTGGAAAAATCCCGATGACCCTATGATGTACCATCCTGGAGATGATGAAACTTGGCCTTTAATAATGGGAATGTTTGCTGGGGTAACATATAACGAGAATGATATGGGGGTCTATATAAATAGGTATCGTAAAATATCGTTAAATACTCTTTGGTCACCAGCTCTTATAGTACTAGATGGGACACCTTTTGGAGCAAGTCTCGAGTCCATTGAACCCAAGTCTGTTCATAGTGTTAAAATTATAATGGATAATGCAGTGCCTATTTATGGGTCTGCAGCACAGAATGGTGTTGTGGAAATCGTCACAAAAGGCATGAATAATATGGCTCCAGTACCTCTCACAGACTTTGCAGCTAAAAAAGCTCAACGTAAAGGTGGTGTAGAGGGTATGAAGGAATACATTGCATTGCAGGGTAAAGATATAGAATACCATGAGGATGGCTATATCACTATAGACGGTAAACGTTGTGGACTATACATAATAAATGATGATAAATTTACCCACATGAGAGGCATTGAGGTAGATATGATAGACGAGATAATGATAGTCCGCAGTGGAGTGGAGGGTTCGTATGGCCCACGAGCCAAAAACGGTGTTGTTCTTATCTCTGCCTCACAGAAAGAAAAGAAAGTGGTAGATGAAGATGGTAACACTGTGAGTAAGAAAGAATATAAAAAACAACAGAAGAAAAGCAGGTAAGACCTGTAAAAAAAAGGCTCGCCACAGGCGAGCCTTTTTTTGTTACACCTCTTTTCTTTGCTGCTTCAAAGAAAAGAGGCAAAAGCCCAGAGAGGCTCTGGTGCCAGATTTAAAATTAGCAGTGGGGCTTCCCCACACTCAAACTT
>JAGAUI010000028.1 GCA_017620815.1 Flavobacteriales bacterium | reverse complement strand
ATTTTCAGTCCTTTGCTCTACCAACTGAGCTAGGGTACCCCTTTCAAGTGGTGCAAAGATAGAACTATTTTTTATTATCTTCCAAACTTTTTTATCAAAAAGATGAAAATAATCTTTACCCCCCCTATGTCACAGCTATTTATATCCCAATATACGCATGAAATCATCGGCCGATTGCTCACCATGGAACACTCTGTCTATGATATTTCCATCCTCATCACGGTCTATAATAACGTGTTGAGGTTGTGGGATAAGGCAGTGTTGCAGCCCTCCTACTCCTCCTAGAGCATCTTGGTATGCTCCATTGTTAAAGAAGCCAATGTACAGAGGTTTCTTTTCACTGAATTTGGGCATATAGATAGCATTGACATGCTGTTCAGAATTGTAATAGTCGTCTGAATCACAGGTAAGACCACCCATCAGCACGCGTTCATACGGGTCTCTCCAACGATTGACGGGAAGAAGAACAAATCTCTGGTTTATCGCCCAAGTATCTGGCATAGTAGTCATAAATGACGAATCTATCATATCCCATCTCTCACGGTCATTCTGTTCCTTCTGGTGCATTACTTGGTAAAGAGTAGCACCGCTCTCCCCCACCGTAAACGTACCAAATTCTGTAAAGATATGTGGCACTGGGATATCACGTTCCTCACACATATGTTTTATCTGCCCTATTATCTCGTCTGCCATATACTGGTAGTCATATTCAAATGCCAGAGAGTTCTTGATAGGAAAACCGCCACCTATATTAAGGCTATCTAGTTCTGGGCAGTCTTTCTTAAGGTCTGCATATACTTTAAGGCACTTGGTAAGCTCGTTCCAATAGTACGAACTATCTTTTATACCAGTGTTTATAAAGAAATGCAACATTTTAAGACGAGCCTTGGGATGTGTTTTTATCACCTTGCGGTACAGCGGAGCTATGTCGCGGTATTTTATACCTAAACGCGAAGTATAGAATGCGAATTTTGGTTCTTCTTCAGATGCTATACGTATCCCTATTTCAAATGGTTCGTCTATCGCTTCAGAAAGGTACTCTATCTCGTCTTCGTTATCTATGATAGGTATAGTATTTTTATGACCTGTATTTATAAGACGGGCTATATTTTCTATGTATGCTCCACGCTTAAAACCATTGCATAGGATATAACTATCTTTTGCCAGATGTCCGTCCTCTATGAGTTTCTCCACTATAGGAATATCAAATGCCGACGATGTTTCTATATGGATATCGTTTTTAAGAGCTTCGTGAAGGATAAAGCTGAAGTGGGAGCTTTTGGTACAATAGCAATAGTTATACGTTCCCTCATAGGCATTTTTCTTCATTGCCTTGGAGAATATCTTTTTGGCACGTTGGATATTGTGAGATATACGCGGCAGATATGTAAGGCGTAATGGAGTGCCATACTTTTCTATGAGTCCCATAAGGTCTATGCCATGAAACGTAAGGCAGTCCCCATCTAGCTCAAATTCATCCTGTGGGAAATAAAAAGTTTGGTCTATAAGGTCTATGTAGTTGGTTTTCATTCCTAAATATAAAGCTGATGCCTTTTGGCTTGATTTGACAAATATATGAAGTATCCTGCACATGTGGGAGTTAAACCCCTCACATCAGATACGGATAGGAACAAAAAGCAGCTCACGGGAGCATCGCAATACAAATGCTATTTTCAATATAGTAAAATCTTTTCTACATTAGACATTGATACCTCACGAGGAGCATAGCTCCTCGTGGGACAAAAATAATGAAAATTTTTATTATAGCGGTGTATATACCTTTTTTTTACTATCAATAACCGCGACGTACCTTCTGCGAAGCCTTTTCTACTTTCTCTTTCATGGCTTCTTTATATGCTATGATACGCTCCAGCAGTTTTTCATCTCCTGTGGCTATCATCTGTGCGGCGAGGATACCTGCGTTTTTGGCTCCGTCTAGGGCTACAGTAGCTACAGGCACACCAGAAGGCATCTGTAACATAGACAGCACACTATCCCAACCATCTATAGAGTTGGAAGATTTTATAGGCACACCTATCACTGGCAGTGGGCTTACAGCAGCTACTACTCCCGCTAGATGTGCTGCTCCACCGGCTCCAGCTATGATGACCTTTACACCACGTGTATATGCACTACGAGAATAATCAAGAACCTTTTCTGGTGTACGATGTGCCGACATCACATCCATCTCTACCTCTACATCCAGTTCTTCAAGCACAGCGGCGGCCTGTTCCATTATTTTAAGGTCTGAATCAGACCCCATGATGATTCCTACTTTCATTTTATATGTTTATTATATTATGATTCTATTTATCTATGATTGGCGTATCCATTTCCATAGGTCTTTATATGTAGGTTTGGTGCCGTACATAAGAAGTCCTATGCGGTAGATTTTGGCAGCTATCCATGTAAATACTAGGAATGTTACTAGCAAAAGTACTGCCGAAAGCACTATCTCCCACGCTGGCACTCCAAATGGCACACGCACCATCATCACTATGGGCGAGGTAAATGGTATCATAGACAGCCAAAATGCCACTGGACCATGAGGATTATCTATGATAGTCATACCACAATATAGTGCTATGATGATAGGTATGGTAAGAGGAAGAACAAACTGTCCTGCATCGTTGGGACTATCTACCGCAGCACCTACTGCTGCATAGAGCGAAGCATATAGCAAATATCCCAAAAGAAAGAACACCAGTGATACTATGCCTATCGTCAAGAAGTCTATCTGTGATAGTTCTGTGATGGTTTCCATCATCTCACTCATGGCATCGGGATTTTGAGAGGTAGCCATCACCTGTGCCATCTGTGCAGTTTCTGGATTTTCTGCCGCCACAGCCAATGCCTGTTCTGTCATTTTATCACCAGCTGTCATTGTTGCAACACCTGCTATACCCGCCATAGATAGACCTGTGAGCATCACCGCCCATATAAGCACTTGCGTCATAGCCACAAGCCCCGAAGATATTATCTTACCCACCATTAGGTCAAACGGACGTACAGATGATACTATCACCTCCACTATACGATTGGTTTTTTCTTCCAGAGTAGAGGTCATCACCATATTTCCGCTGAACACCATAAACATATAGAGCAAGAAACATAGTGCAAATGCAAGTACTATCTTTACCGTCTGTACCAAATCACTCTCTTCTTTTTCCTGACTGCTATCACTTATATCTATCATAGAGATAGACACATTGGTACGAGTCTTATCCAGAGAGGCAGGGTCTATACCCAAATCTTTTATTCTAGCGTCCTGTATGACTTTCTCTACCTGTGATGATATTTCACCCTGTACACTCATAGGTACGTTTTCACTGTAATAGATAGTCATAGACTTTTCTATGACCTCATAACGCGATGTAGTATCACTAGGAATAACCAGCAGTGCATCCACTGTTGCATTACGCACCATAGATTTGGCAGAATCCAGTTCCATCGCTGCCGATACAGGGATAAACGCTAGATTTTCATCTCCTTCCATATGAGCTGCCAGACGTGATGACTGGTCATATACAGCTACTTGTGTTTCTTCACTGCTATTGGCCATAGAGAGGAATCCTATGAGAAATCCCACCGCCACGATAGCCAGCGGAGTGAGTATTCCCACCAGCCAGAATGATTTTTTGCGTACTCTTATTAAGTATTCGTGTCCTATTATAAGTCCTATTTTACTTTTTGCCATTGTATTGGATTTTTCAAGGATTAGACGTTCTGTGAATCTTTACTTTCTCCTACTGCTTTTATAAAGATATCATTTATAGATGGCAGCACCTCGGCAAACGAGCGTATCTGTCCTATGCCACATAAACGTGATAGCATAGCATTTGGTTCACTAGGATTTTCAAGACGTATAAAAGCTGCCTTGCATTGAGAGTTTTTGATATCCTCCCACCCTACAAATTCGCTCCATTTTTCCATTTCGTTTATATTATCACCACCTATCTCCACACGATAAATACCTTCCTTATACTGTTCCTTGATATCAGATATTTTACCTTGGAGGATACCACGACCTTTGTTTATAAGGAGCATATGAGAACACATCTGCTCTACCGATTCCATACGGTGGGTAGAGAATATAACCGTAGTTCCACCCTCACACATCTCCTCTATACAAGAACGTATAAGCGAAGCATTTATAGGGTCAAAACCACTGAATGGTTCGTCAAGTATCATCAGTTCGGGTTCGTGGAGCAGATTGATTATAAACTGCACCTTTTGAGCCATACCTTTGGAGAGTTCCTGTATCTTTTTCCCCGCCCAATTTTCTATCTCAAATTTGGCAAGCCATTTGCGTATGCGGGCTTTGGCTTCGGCAGGAGAGAGTCCTTTAAGGCGGGCTAGATACATAGCTTGGTCCATCACCGTAAGGTTTTTATACAGGCCTCGTTCTTCGGGCATGTAACCTATACGGGTTATATCTTCGCGGGTGATAGGGGCACCGTTGAGTGTAATATGTCCAGATGTAGGGATAAGTATCTGGTTTATAAGTCGTATAAATGTAGTCTTACCTGCACCATTGGGCCCCAACAGTCCAAAGAGGCTCCCACGAGGGATATCTACCGTAAGGTTATCTAGTGCCTTATAGTCCCCATAGACCTTGGTAAGAGAGTGAGCCGATAGTATAATATCTGACATCTGTGTAGTGTAATAAGGTTTATGATATATTTTTTTATGTTACTAATTGCAAATGTAGCACAAATTTAATTACAGCGTAATTTTTTGTTTTAAAATTGGAATAATGAGAAAATTTGTGTCGTACTTTTGCTCCAGAAGGAAAAAATCATAAAACAAATCATAAAACCAACTAAATCAATAAAAACACATGGAATCATTCTTTCAAGAATTTCTCTCTATGATAGCCGTGAAAGACTATCTAGTGCTGTTTCTGGTCATCGCTCTGGGAATGGCAGCGGGAAATATCACCATCAAAGGCTTTAGTTTTGATGTTTCGGCAGTGATATTTGTAGCGATATTTTTGGGTTGGGCTCTCAATGCTTGTGGAGTGCCATTTTCAATGCCCCCTATAGTGGAAAATATAGGGCTTATACTTTTTATCTACACCATAGGCATACAGTCAGGGCCTTCGTTTTTTGAGGCTTTCCGCCGCGAAGGCAAACGACTTATAAGCCTTACCATCATCATAATAGCTCTTGCCGCCATAGCTACCCTATGTGTCGAATACATAATGGGTATAGACCCAGTGATAAGTGTAGGTCTTCTCAACGGAGCACTCACCTCTACCCCCGGTCTGGCAGCAGCCATAGAAGCGGCCAGTGCAGTAGATGGATACAACGCTGCCGATGCGTCCATAGGCTATGGTATAGCATATCCATTTGGTGTGATAGGAGTAGTGATATTTATAAAAATAGCACACAAGATGTTCCGTATAAACCTATCAAAAGAAGAAGAAAACTATCGCCAGACCATCACATCTAGCGTAATACCTCTGGTGGGACAGAACTTTATAGTGAGCAATGCCAATATATATGGCAAAACATTGGGACAACTCCGCGTACGCTTTATGACCAAAGCCAACGTCTCTCGTGTGTTGAGAAGCGATGGGACACTAGTAGTACCTTCGCCAGATGTTGTCCTGTATGAGGGAGATGTAATACGTGCGGTAGGCACACCCGATGCTATGGAACGCGTAGAGATGCTCATAGGCTCTACTACCAGCATTGAAATACCCAAAAGCGGGCAGATAGAGGTGCGTTGGTATCTCATTACCAATAAAGCAATAGTAGGCAAAAGCATCATAGAACTCAATATGATGGAGACATATCGTGCTACCGTAGTACGCATAAGACGTTCGGGAGTGGATATAACTCCTCACCCTTCCACACGATTGCGTTACGGAGACAAAGTGCTGGTATCTAGCTCCCGTGGTAATGTCAAGGGCGTAAGCGACCTTATGGGAGACTCTATGAAACAACTCACATCTACATCTTTTTTACCCATATCACTAGGTATAATACTAGGTGTGGTAGTGGGTATGATTTCCATCCCGCTGGGAAGTATGGATTTTTCGTTGGGGCTTACGGGGGGTGTACTGCTCACTTCCCTGCTATTGAGCTATAAGGGAAAAACAGGGCCTATAATATGGGCTATCCCCTCATTATCCAATTCGCTGTTAAGACAACTGGGACTGCTCATGTTCCTCACTCCCGTAGGTTTACGTGCTGGAAGTAACATAGTGCAGGTATTCCAGATGTATGGCATAGAACTATTTATAATAGGAGCATTTATAACCCTCATACCTATGGTGATAGCTACGGCAATAGGATACTATGTAATGAAGATAAATTTCTTTACTCTAATGGGTGCTATCACAGGTGGCATGACATCTACTCCGGGATTAAGTTCGGCAGAATCCCTTACCGAAAACGGAGCTCCACAGGTAGCATACGCTACGGTATATCCATTTGCACTGGTGGTGATAATCATCATGAGCCAACTGATAGTATTACTACCCTCTTTTCTATAATGAGCTAGGGAAATAACATTACAGATATATCACCATAACATTATTTGTCATATATTTACACGACAGATATAAATACATCGCCATGTCAATAGTAGAGATAATCATCATAGCCATAGGTCTTTCTATGGATAGTTTTGCAGTAGCAGTAGGAGCTGGTGCAGTGATGAAACGTATGATGGTATCTCGGGTGATAAAAATAGCCTTTTTTCTTTCTGCCTTCCAGTGCGTAATGCCACTTATAGGATTTATGGCAGGAGATAGTTTTGCTCACCACATACAGTCGTGGGACCATTGGGTGGCATTTGGATTGCTGGCACTCATGGGAGGTAAAATGCTTCAAGAAGGATTTACTCCACCTAGTGATGAAAAAGAAAAACCATGTGGCTGCACAGATGATAAAAAATGTTATCCATGGCATACGCGTACTCTCATAGCTCTGTCCATAGCCACGAGCATAGATGCTGCGGCAGTAGGCATATCATTCTCTTTCCTAATAGTCAACATGGTGGTAGCTACTATCGTGATATTTGCTACTACGGCCATCTTTTCTACTATGGGTATGTGGGTAGGAACACGGTTTGGACGTCGCTTCCGTAAACGTGCCGAAATAATAGGAGGGATTATCCTCATAGCAATAGGCATAAAGATACTTATAGAACATCTGTTTTTTTCATAGACATTTTTAAATGCAAATAAGCGGAACCCGCAGGGCTCCGCTTATTTGCATTATTCACTTATAAATTCTATTCTTTTCCCCACAGGGTAGAGTTATTCTCCAGCAATAGAGATAGACGATGATAAGACTTTTCATCTATCTTGATATCTTCATAGACGCCCATATGACGTTCACCGTGCATATCACTCGCTGCATACTCATACATGTATTGAGATAATAACCTCTGTGCTATCTCGAGTGATGCCTTCCCATAACGACCACTCAATGCTGCGATATTGAGTTGGAACTCACAACCACAATCACGCAACATCTTATAATCCTCCATCTTCATGTATGGATAACGCTCTGGGTGAGCAAGCACCGGTATGTATTTTTTAAGCGAAAGTTGGAAAAGAAGCTCCTGTACCACCGTCATAGAACAACCGCGGAACGACACTTCTACCAGCACTCTCTCTCCATCAAAAGTAAGGAGTCCATCAGGAGAATTAAGATGTTTTAAAAAGCCTTCGTCAAGCATATATTCTGCTGCTAGATGTAGTTCTGGAACAGCTTTTGATGATACTTCTTTTTTGAATTTTTCAAAAGCTTCCTTGAGCATAGCAGTATCATTCTGCGGAAAACTCATAGCTACATGTGGAGTAAGAATCACTCTTTTTACTCCATAGCTATATAGTTTTTCCAGTAGTGCGATACTCTCTTCTGCCGTTTTGGCTCCATCATCTACACCAGGCAACAGGTGCATATGCACATCTGTCATCTGCTGTGGCAATCCATGTTTTATAAGTGTTTTTTTCAGGGTAAATAGAGAAAACATAACTGCCTATTTTTTGTTTTTCAATCTTTCTAAAAGTGCAAATTTGCGGCGATTTTTGGCATCTTTTTCATTGCCATAGCCATAGCCGTATCCATAGCCATATCCATAACCATAACCATAGCCGTATCCATAGCTTCCATGAGTAGAGCGTACACCGTTAAGAAGGATACAAATATTGGTAAGGGCTCCTGTCTTGTACATTCTTTCCACCACTGGAAGTACACGGCGGTCCATTTTACCTACACGTACTATAAATAGTGTAACATCTGTTACTCGGTCTATGATACTAGCATCGGCAACCATAGTGTTTGGCACACCGTCTATCACTATATAGTCATATTTCTTTTTCAATTCTTCCATCATAGTATCCAGACGGTCTGAAAGTAGAAGTTCGGCAGGGTTTGGAGGCATAGGCCCTGCACACACTAAATCCAGATTCTCATGATATACTTGTGGTACTATCATATCATCTACATTGTCTATCTTACCCGAAAGGTAAGTAGTGATACCCGGATGAGCAGCTTTCTTAAGGCGTTTGGATAGAGTACGTTTACGCAAGTCCATATCCAAAAGTGCCACCTTCTTACCTGCCAAGGCATGTACCATAGCAAAGTTTGACGAAACGAATGTCTTACCACTACCCGGTGCATAAGATGTAAATGTAACCACTTTTATAGGTTTACCCTTCACGGCAAGGAAGTCCATATTGGTACGGATGATACGGAATGCCTCTGAAAGACCATCGCGTTTGCCCTCTCGTACCAATACCTCTTCACCGGGATTATCATCGCGGTCGCGTTCTGGCACCTCACCTATGAATGGAGCTGTAAGAACATCATCAACATCCTTGCGTCCACGCACCGTAGTATCAAGTATATCCCTCAAATACAACCAAACTATAGGAATAGCACATCCTATAACCAATGCCACTAGAAGAACCATCATTTTTCTAGGAGCAACAGGGATATCACTACCATGTGCTGCATCTATGATACGGGCTCTGTCTTCGGCTATGGCAAGTGTCATAGCATTCTCCTCGCGTTTATTGAGCAAATAAAGATATAGTTCCTCTTTAATCTTCTGGTCACGAGAGATAGTCATCACCTCTTTTTCCTGTGAAGGTACGGTAGCTATACGACGTTTGGTTTTTTCGTCTTGTGCTTTAAGACCTTTCTGCTGGATATGTAACGATGTAAGCAAGTTATCAATAGAGGAAATGATAGACTTTTTAAGTGCCAAAAGTTCGGTATTCTTGTCTTGTACAAGTGGGTTTTTGGCGCCAGAGTTAGCTAGCAAACGGTCGCGTTCTATCTTTTTGGTATTGTACTGGGTAATCATAGTATTGATACCCTCGTCCTGTATTCCTGTATTTACTGGTATAAGGTCATCTGCCTTGGAAGGAGATGTGAGATACTCGCGTATAAATTCGGCTATGCGTATCTCATTTTCTACACTTAAAGACTGTCTCTTATACTCACTTTCTGCTTGAAGAGTAACCGTCATTTCAGACGTGATGTCGGCTATCTCATTGGAACGTTTATATTGCTCTATACGGGCATCTACATCTTCAAGGTCTCTACCTATTATAGACAGACGTTCATCTATAAAGTTTTTGGTGCTTTCTGCCACTTGGTTTTTGTCCTCTATGGCGTCTTCGTTATACACCTCTATAAGGGTATTTATAACGTCTTCGGCTCGACGTGGAACTATATCTATCATAGATAGTGTAAGAGCACTAGCTGTCTTACTAGAAAGTGTAACGCTTACAACCTTTCTATACATAGTAACCACTTTTTTCATCGGCAGATGACTTATCTCTATATCATCACCATATGTTTCCTCATCCAGATACAGAGTCTTTTCTACCACCAATCTACCAGCAGGAGTAGAAAGGGTATCACCATATCCTGCCTCACGTTTATATGAATACTTTTCCTCATCTATCACAAACGAATGTATGGAGAACTTTTTATCATCACGAGGCGTGATTACTAGTTGGATAGGTTCTGTATCATCATTGTCTAGGAATTTTACCACGACAGGACTGTGTCCATACAAATCTTCACTCTTGAACAACGCTGGTTTTACATACACCACATTAAGTCCCAAACGACGAACTACGTCCTCCATCAGTTTGGTGGATTGGAATACTATCATCTCATTATCTACCGTACTCACACCTCCCATAATACCCAATTCAGAAAATAGTGCCGATTCTGTTACTCCTGCACCACCTTTCTTCTCGTCTTTTATAAGTACCGTAGCTGTACGAGAGTACTCACTATGTGTGGTTTTAAGATATAAAACGGCTATCGATATACACGCTATAATAGAAATCAAGAACCATACCCAATGGGCTCTCACCTGATCATATAAGTCCCTGAACGTATATTCGCTTTCTTCTTGTGATACGTTATTCTGCTGTATATTTTGATCTGACATTCTACCTGAAATTTTAGAATATTATATTTAATACTGTAGCTATAAGAGATGCCGCAGACAGCCAAACACTTACGTTATTGTTTTGGTTGATACCACTCTGCTGAGCCTTTATTTTATTTGGAATGACATATACCACGTCATTCTGCTGGAGGTAATAACCGGGTTGGTTAAAAAGGTCTGACGATTTAAGATTGACTATAAGAGTCTGTGTCTGACCATTATTATCGCGTATAACATGTACATTTTCTCGCTGCCCATAAATAGTCATATCCCCTGCCAATGCCAATGCTTCTAGGACAGTGATACGGTCTGAATTTAGACTATAATTTCCTGGGCGATTAACCTCCCCTAGTACAGATATCTTATAATTGAGGAATTTTACTGTAACGATAGCGTCTTTTACATAAGCCCCATCCTCTCCCTCACTACGCAAACGTTTTTCAAGCATTTCGGTAAGTTGGGTACGAGTAAGACCTGCCACATGGAGTTCTCCTAGTACAGGGAAATTTATATTACCATCTTTATTTACTAGATAACCCTGCAAATTATTGGTCGTTGTAATCTGTTCTGCAGAAGTACTACGTGCCAACTGATACCCTACTAAAGGCATATTAAACTGTGCTGCTAGCTGTGGATTACGGCTATTGACAAGTATAGCCAACATGTCATCTGGCTGAATTTTAACTTCATACGTTTGAGCCATTTCTACATTCTTGGCTGCACTCATAGTATCTTGAAGATATACTACGTCTTCCTGGCTAGCACACGAAGCCATAAAAACAGCCACCAATACTGCTATTAATGTTTTTAAATTTCTCATTGCTATGGGATATTATATACTTTAATGCAAATGTAATAAAAATATAGCATGTAACATCATAATATACAAATATATTAAGATCAAATATATGCTAATTTCACTACCTCACTAGTATCATTTACGGTATATTATAATTTAACTATCTGTGCTTTATGCCAATCAATATGTTTATCTGCTTCTGCTATATCTACAAAAGAAAAGTCCGTCAAATACTTACGTAACTTTTCTTCGGCACCCTTTACTCCTACATAGGACTTAAATCTTCTTGATAATGGCAACCCTTCCAATACAGGCTGCCCGCCGTCCAAATCACGAGGATGTATATATGATAGACAAAAATCACTTTTTTCTTTTGTCCATTTCTTTATCATACTATATGGAAATAGTCTAAAATATCCTCCTCCCGAGAATATCACAGGTTTACCCATAATCTTTTTGGTAGTAATAGGCATTTCTTTTATCCTTACACCATCGTGCTCTATTATACTAGGCATATGTGTAGGATATGAAGACATCCCCCCGTGTGCGTGTGTAGCAGGGAACACAGAACAATCTATCTCTATTCCTAAATCTGCCAATATATTAAACGCCCAAGCCTCACTCTGTCTTATTGAGAAACCTGGCGCACGGAAATATTTCACAGGTTTACCCGTTATATCTTGCAGAAGTTTAATAGAGCTATCTACATCTTGTCTGAATTCTTCCAGTGTCTGTTGCCACACCAGCTGATGAGTCATAGTATGGCTGGCTACTTCATATTTTTCAGCTATACGACGTACTACCTCGGGATATTTTTTTGCTATCCATCCTATAACAAAAAACGTAGCATTGCTATCTGTTTCTTCCAAAAGGCGGAATATTCTATCCATATTTTGATGGATACGAACCTCATACCCCTCCCAAGATTCCTCACCGCGGGTAGAATCAAAATCTAGTAGATGGAACCATTCCTCTACGTCAAATGTCAATACATTCATTATATTAAATCATAATTAGATAGATTTATATCCCAATTATCAATAGAGTAAATATATTTATCTAACTCCTTATCTGAAGACATTCTCTTACACGTGAAATTAAAACGCTTAGGTTCATATTTTCTTGGTATTCTTATCATTCCTGTTATCGAGAATGGTAAAATCCCAGGATAAATAATCATATCAAAATTGGCACTCTCATTTTTAAGTATATATTTTACCGCTGTACAAAAATTATATGAAGATTTACCCATAACATCTATAATAAATGCAGTTCTTACACCTTCATGATTCATTATCTTATATACAAACTCTACGCCTTTACACACCACTCTAGAATATTCTCCATCCATTCTTTGGTAACGACTCTTATTGTACGTATCAGTATCCTTCTCTATCTTAAAAGAAGTCTGTTTTTTTGACGCAAAAATCATACTCACATTGACACACATCACACAGAATAGACGAGACAGCCAATTGAGATATTTCAACGATTTTTTATAACCTCCTATCCTATATGGCAGGCAATATGTATACATTCTGCCTACATTTTTCATAAACTTCAACTTTGTAAGTAGCGGGAATGCATTATCATTAGGGAATCCATATACTACATCTACTCTATCATTTTTATATTCTACATATGTAGCACTCATCAAATCATAATAATTTTCAATCCCCCTATGATTAGGATGTATCATAGTATCAATATTGCAAGCAAATACCACCTTCTTTCCATTGACATAATAATAACATGGTACTCCCGAATTATGTCCCACAATAATATCATCTACAATCATCATAGAATGATATGAATATCCCATTGGATTATTCAGATATTGATTGTCAAATTCTTCAACACTCCTATTTTTATCAAATACAATGTTAAACAAATTTATTATCTGTTTCTTTTCATCAATAGATAATTCTGTTGTTTTTTTTACTATAAATGTTGCCATATATATTTTACCCTCATCTTATTTTATAGAAGACTATATTCTATTATTTACTCACAATACAGAATTGTTGCACCATATGAAAGACCTACACCAAATCCTGCCACCAAAACTTTTCCACACAGACGACCTTCTTTTTTTGCTTCACACAATGCGATAGGGATAGTAGATGATACTGTATTACCTACATTTTCCAAAAATATATAGAACTTTTCTTTATCTATATCCAATAGCTTTCGCAAATAATTTATCATATATTTATTTGCTTGGTGAAATACGACCAAGTCAACATCGTCCAATGTCAAATTATTTTTTGACAATGTATCATCTACCATCACTGGTACTGCTTCTGATGTAAAATCAAATATAGCCTTGCCATTCATATACAGATAATCACTAGAATGAGGATTGTCATTTTCGTCAAATGTCAAATCATTCATAGGCGAATACTGTCTGAATGCACCGCTTTTATGGATAAGATGGTCTGCTCCAGAGCCGTCTGTACCCAAAGACAATTCTCCTATCTCTGCAAAGCCATTATCGGACACCAATGTAGCTGTTGCCGCATCTCCAAATATTGTCCTGTTTCCCTTGTCTTTGGGATGGAGATGCTTGGTATATGTCTCTGCTGTGAGTAAAAGAACGTTCTTTGCAATTCCAGATACTACAAATCCTTTTGCTATTGCAAGACCATATTCATACCCAGAACAACCTAGATTTATGTCAAATGCCCCACATGTAGTAGGGATATTCAACGCATGTTGAATGACACAGGCTGTACTTGGAAGAAAATAATCTGGACTCTGAGTACATAGAACTATAAAATCTATCTCTGTTCTGTCTATACCATATTCCTCTATCATCTTATTAGCCGCCTTTACCGCCATGTCTCCTGCGGTTTCGTCTGGAGCTGCTATATGACGCTGTGTTACACCTATCTTGCCTGCAATTTTTTCAACACTCCATTCTGGAAATTCTTTTACCAGTTCTTCGTTGGTAAGTATCTGCTCTGGCAGATAATATGATAACGCCTTTATATATGCCTTCATAATTTAATTTATTTTTTATTGTACTGAATAACCTCCATCTAATAGGAGACTGGTTCCTGTCATCCATTTTGTAACATCTGACAAAAGATAAACTACACTATTGGCTACTTCATCAGGGCGACCGTATCTTTTCATTGGATACTTCTTTTTATCTTCTTCCAATTCTTCTTTTGTTATAGATGTCGAAGCAACAAGATCTGTTTCTATCATTCCTGGATTGATAGTATTGACTCTTATTTTTCTCGGAGCCAACTCCAATGCCAGAGCCCTTACATAACCATTTATAGCCGATTTAGTAGCACCATACAAAGAACCCCCTAAAAGACCACAATACACACCAGAGATAGATGATGTAAATACTATTGAGGCTTCTTTATTGAGTCTTTTGTTTTCTAATAATTGCTGTATAAGATTGATATGAGAGAAAACATTAGTATTGAATATTTCTTGCGTTTCACTATAATCACTAAACAAAGCAACTATACTCTTTACTACTCCGGCATTACTAACAACTCCATCCAATTTTGGCAATTCTGTAACCAATGAGTATATATCATCTACCTTAGTAAGATCGGCCGAGATATAGCGGTGCCCCTCGCCAGACATAAGAGATATTGTCTCTTCTAGACGCTCTTTATTTCTAGCTGTAATTATGAGTTTAGCTCCCATATTGGCACAAGCCACCGCTATAGCTCTACCTATACCAGAAGACGCTCCTGTTACCAAGATTGTCTTTCCTGATAATGAAAATGGATTTACTTCCATTATTTTTTTGATTCTACAACGTTAAACAACTCTTGAACTGTATTTGTCTGCCTCATATCATCAAATGTTAGCTTTACGCCATATTTCTTTGCTATCATATTGAGGATAGCCAATGCAACCAGTGAATCCCATTCGTCCAAATCTCTAAACGAAGTTTCCATTGTTATTTCACTAGCGTCTGTGTCTTCAAATTGATTGGCAAAATTCTTGATAAATTCTTGTGTGTCCATGATAATGATTTTTTTTAATGAATATTTAATTATTTTATAATTCCTAATTTGATCTTAATTATTA
The DNA here is from genome assembly GCA_017620815.1 of Flavobacteriales bacterium. Classification (GTDB taxonomy): domain Bacteria; phylum Bacteroidota; class Bacteroidia; order Flavobacteriales; family UBA1820; genus Merdimorpha. The sequence continues at coordinate 39,649 of JAGAUI010000028.1, read as the reverse complement.
CAGCTAAATCCAACACAAATCGTTTAATTTTTTTAGGGTCTTTGAATACTCTATGAGGCCCTTCTAGGTTTAACTTTCTCAACCATAATGGAGCTCTCTCTACCCTTCCCGTATAAACGTCAAAACTCCCTCCCAATCCTTGATATATAGCAGAATGTCTGTTAGACATTTCTTTCATCAACAATTCTTGTTTAGGGGTACCCATAGCTACAAAAACCACATCTGGTTTCTTTTCTACTACATCATTTATCAGTGTTTCTCGTTCTCCATCAGACTTGATAAAACCTTCTCTATATCCCACTATATTGATTCCCTTATAATCATTTTTAAGTCGAGATATAGTTTCTTCTATCACAGCATTACTGCCTCCCACTAGATAAAATGTACTATCCCTATACTTCTTTTCAATGATTTTTAGCCACAATTCACACCCTGGTATTCTTACAACATTCTTAGCTCCTTTTTTCTTTAGAGCCATCACTGCTGCCATACCATCTGCATAGCCTATATTTTCATTTATCATCTTTCGCATCACATCAGATGATCTTCCTATTTTCCCAGCATTGAGTGCCACAAGAATTCCTTTGTGTTTATCTACATATTCAATGACCTGGTCTTCCGATGCAAATGGGAATATATTTACTCCGTTAATTGTAACTTTTTCTACCTTCATTTATATAGAATTTGTTTCATTTAATGTTATAGATTCTCCTATTGAGACATAGCTCTATTACAAATAAATTACTCTTTTGATTGACCGTATTTGTCGTGTGAATTCTTCCTTTATAATTTTACTTACATCTGTGTTTTCAAAATTATTTGTAAATAATTTGACAAACATTAGTAGTTCTATAATAAAGGGACTACTGATTGATACTTTCTAACAACTCATTTATTCGGTTATTTATATCTTGCGTAACCGTAAATTTACCGTAAATAGAACGTCCTCCCTTCAAATAGTTGAGATAGAATTTTGTAAATTTATATACATCTATCTGCATCACTTGTGCTTCGCCAAAAGGGAAAACTTTCATAACTTCTTCCTTTATCATATCGTCATATAAAACGCTCACATCTCTACCTATACATTTCAAAGGATGATGACATTTTGTTTTTACGTTGATAATTTTACCATTAGCATCGATACAATCTACTTCATAATCTTTTTTACAATAATATCTATGCATATAAATGCTTCCCACCATATCCTCTACGGCATGAACATAAGTTAGATTGTTCAATGTTGCTCCAAAGAGCAAAATTTTAGCTTTATTTTTCAACAATTTATAATAGGGACTATGTTTCCCAAATGGTGTATCATCTAAGAAATGTTCATCTATATATTCCTTGGATCGAGGGCCTATCGCAACGACAGAATGCGTAGGATGGATACTACGATATGCACCTGGGAAAGTAGATATGCGACTATTAACTTCTCCCATAGCAATAGGTGCAGTTCTGACATCAAATACTGGATCTTTTTCTAAATAATCCTTAAATCCCCCACGATATGGCAATGCTGAGACCAATAATGTATGATTACCCATGTCTACCACTCGTTCTTTTATAGTATTAGCTATAAATTTAGCTCCTCCTGTGACTTTACCTACATTCATTATAGATGTATGTAGCATAATGTCCGTATCCAAATCTAAATTGTCTATTATTACAAGTAATTCCTCTTTTGATACTTTTGTTCTTTTAGCCCGAGCCATTCCCTCCTCCAATTCTTTCTTATCTTTTATGGCTTTGATTTTTTCTTTGACAAAAGAAGGACTATAATATAAAATAAAGCTAATGGCAATCTTCAGATTTTTATTCATAACATTGAGATATAGTTAAAAATTTAGCTCCATCGGAAGTGGCATATTTACAAAATTCTTCCAACTTAATTACCGAATAATTAGTAGCCAGTTTAGGGTGCCCCAAGACACATAATATTTCCCGATTTCTCTTTTTTTGGAATTTATATATATCTTTTAGATAACTTATCTTATACCCATCTATACATGCCATTGCTTGGGTATATCTTGTAAGGCGGACCTTTATACTTTCTGCTGTAGTAACTACAGCCTCTCCATCTCCCCATATACGATGTCTATTTAATTTAAGGAGCCTATTACATGCCAGTTTCCAATAAAACAGCGGAGATATTTTATATGTCGTGATAGGTATTTCAATATATTTACCCTGAGGATCTTCAAGACATATATCATTAGAAAACATATATTTATCAACAACTGGCACTCTCAGATAATCATATTTCTGTTGTGGAGAATCATAAATATTCCCAGGACACACAGATGTATCTGCTTTTATCTCATTTTGTTCAAATAACTGCTTCAGTATTTCTGTGGGTTGAGTAGAAAAACCTCCTGCACGAAATGCAGTAGTAGCACTTCCTATTATGCTATCTAATAAAGCCTTTGACGACGAGAAAATTTTTTCTGCTTCTTCCAAGGGCAAATCGCACAATTTGTAATGCGTTTGATCCATATTCCATTCTTGTCCATTGTAATCAGAGTAAAACCAATGGGGATGGATATGTAATTGTATCTCGTGACCTCTCTGTTGTAGATTCTTTATATGAGTAGAAATTTTTTTATAATCTTCCGCCGCTTTCTCATATTTTGTAGAATAGTCTTTCAATCTATATAAGTATGTGGCATCTACAAATATGGTAAATTTTGCTCCATATTTTTCTATACTTTCTATATAAGCATCTAATGGACGTATTAAACAATTATCTATACTACCCGTATTTTTTCCTAAAAATAGTTCATAGTCCAACGTCAATATGATATTCATAATCTCTACATTTTTTTACCGATCATTAATTTTATCGCTCTTAAATGACTTTGAACCATATTTTTCAATGATGCCTTAGAAAGAATTATATCTCTACTCTTTCTTCCCATTTCTTGGCGTTCTTTTGATGAGAGTGCTAAAAACATTTTAAGGTACTTCACCTGTTCATCTGTATCTCCAAAGTTTTGCAGCAAATATCCATTTCCATCTATCAAATCATATACTGTTTCATCACCATTTGTAGATATTATAGGCAAACCATATGCCATCGCCTCATTTACGCCCAATCCTCCTATTCCAGGCATCAAAAATAAATCTGCATTTACGAAAAATTTCTCCAATTCTTCTTCATATTTGGCTCCATGAATCTTGATTTTGGATTTTACTAACTCTGATTTTTGAGACAAATAATTCTTAAGTGGCTCTAGATCAAAACCTCCTCCAACTACATCAAATATAACATCATACCCCTCTTCAATCATTTTTGCTACCGCATCTATTGCTGTTTCCACACGTTTTTGTTTGGATAGAGCTCCTACATATAAGATCTTAACTGTTTTATTTTCTACGTTTTTTTCAGGGAGTTCAGCATATTTTTTTACTATAGCTTCTACATTTATAGTATTTTGGGCTACCACTATTTTCTCTTTTTCAATACCTAAGCGCAAAAAATAATCTCTATATAATGTTCCGTATGGTATTAACATTGTAGCATTTTTATATATCTTGTGATATATTCGTTCTCTTAACTTTGCCAAAATACCGTTCAAGTCTGCTCGCGTATAGTTACATCCCCATATTGCATACGGAATATTATTTTTTTTACAATATCTAAGCACTTGCCATTGAGACAGATTTGTCTGATTGAATTGAAATATAATACCATCTGGGTTTTCTTGCTTTATATGCTCATACAGGCCTGGCAAAGTATAAAAATAAAGAAATTTTAAGTTTAATTTTTTAGTTGGAAATTTCTCTGTTTTATAATTTTTACTATCATCCTGAGGCGTTTTTTTCACTAAATTATGACCATAGAAAACTTTCATTTCTATGCCATTTCTATCCAATTCTTTTGATAAATTAGTGAAAAAATCTCGTCTATATGCAGGTAAGTTCCCGTAAACAAATATTACCTTTTTCATCTTATTTATTATTTGTCTCTATTTGACCAAATTTCTTGGTCTTTATTCCTTCTTTGATGATTTTGGCAGGGTTACCAGCTACAATACAATTGCTTGGTACGTCTTTTGTCACAACCGATCCACTACCTACTACCACCTCATCTCCTATTTTCACACCACACATTATAATAGCATTGGCTCCTATGAAACATCTCTTTCCTATGTATGTATCACAATGAAGTCCACGACAATAATCATGACTAAACACAATAACTCCACCAGCTATATAGCTCTCCTCACCTATGTGAATACCTTTTGGATAAGTAGCATCTAATCTTGCATCTGAACTTATCCTTGCTGATGGATGAATATCCATCTTAAATATACGAGTATATATTAGGTACCTTGTATTAATTTTTAATCTCCAACAATAATGTCTAATTTTTCTTATCATATAGAAATATTTTTGTCGTTGTTCTAGTCTCATTAATAGATGCTACAATACTTTTTGTAGGGATTTCCACCGAATATGACGTAGAATAGGTAGTCGGTACTATTTTAACATCTTGCACTCCATCAAAGGTTATTGTTGCAATCTTATATTGGCTACCCACATATAAATCTACAGTATTATCATTTATCACTTGTGGATTCACATCATGATGCAACATATAACGTATACTTACTTTATCTGCATTCAGTGATTTTATATTGTCCACAATTAAAAGTGTACCTTCTGCATAGTTTATTTCTCTTATATGTTGACGACCATAGTACTCCACTACACCCTTAAAAATAGTCCCATCATTTGAACCCTCATTATAACATCTTGATTTCGGGTAATCATAATATATTGAACTATACGTATGATTCATCTCCACTCCCTTAAACGAAACCGTATTGTGACTCTCCACACTGCGATCCTCTCTCATTATATCTAGTCCAGAATTATAATATCGGCATCCTTTATCCACAAATAGAGGATAACCTTTTATGCCTACACATACTGCCAAAATATCATTGTGTGCATGTACCGCAGCTCCTTCACGCAGATACGTAAACCTTCCCACCCTAGTGGTAATGAATACATCATTACTATCATATGAATGCCATATCCATTGGCTGCCATCTATATATGAACGATATTTTGATGGGGGATTTACTCCTTCTAGCACATATTCTACTTCATTGTTTTTTTTACAAAATGGTATCAACACTCGTGCATCATCATTATCTCCATAATTGGGTAAAAAATTATTATAATTCAAATCATATAGGAACGTGAGTAATCTCGATGTATAATTCCCCTCCAAATATCTTTTTGCACAAGTAGGATGCCCAAAGACACCCATAAACATATCAAAACATACTAGAAATTCTGAAACTACCCTTGCATAATTTGCAGACTGTTCTAGATATGCCCCACTTGGAGCAATAGTCCTATCCAAAACTTCTATTAGATAACGATATTCTGAAGGATAACTTTTGGTATAAGATTTAATTCCATATGATTCCAATATCTTTTGCCCTATTATCAGACCAATCATCTCTCCTGTATTATGATTCACTCCATTACCAGACTTGAACCAACGAGGTGATGAAAATTTCTCTATCCTTCTTACATGTTCTGATATTATACCTAATATATGGGGTAATACTTTTTTATTAAAATCTTCGCTTTTGGGAGAACATAGCAGTATTATATAAAATAGGTTTATAACTCTAAAACCTAAATCCATTATAATCCTACTAGCTATACTCCTTCCGGGCTTTACTATCTCCTTCCATGCAATTATAGACTCTTCTATGTAATCAACATATTTTTTCTCTCCTGTAACATAAAATGCTTGAGCTACATTGACAAGATGATTCATCTTGTTTACTTCCAATACATATTTTACATCTTTACACCCCGCTTGATTATTAGGAGCCGAAACAAAGAATATATTTCTATCCCATTCGTTACGAGAGACTGGGTCTAATAACCAATCATTCTTATGATCAAAATAATATTTCTTATGGAAAATCTCTATCTCTCCATTCAATATATTTTGAGCGACAGCAATAACTTCATCCTTATCATCATTACACCGTCTATAAAACTCTGAAAAATCCTCAAAATTTAATGTTTTAAATGGAAAAACCTCCTCCCAATCCATATTTGTCACCCGAGATTTTTCCTTTCTTAACGCAAGGCGATATCCTATCTTATAGGGTATCTGCCTGAGAATCTCCCAAAGTGTATAGTGTTTTAATTTCTTTAACATCAAATAGCATATTTATTATTTATAATATCTCAGAAATCCTAAAAACAATCTCATCTGCATTATCAATCAATTGTTCTGACGAAATACTATTCATATTTTTTATATATTTGTCAATATCTGATATTGATATGGATTTTATAAATGACTCTATATCTTCTGATTTTGTACAATCTATAGATGTTCCAATACCTAGCTCAAGAACTCTACGCTCAAGATATGTTTCTTTACTTACAACAATTGGTGTTCTAAAATATATAGATTCATACAATTTATTCGGCTCAGCTATTCTGACATTTATAGAAGATGGATCATAACAAACAATATTAATATCTACATTTGAATATATTTTTTCTAAATCTTGTGGATTAGAGAATGCCCCATGTATATATATATTTTTGTACTTTTCCGTTTCAAACTTTAGCAATTCTTTATTTGATGCATCTCCATAAAAATGAAATTCATGTTGAGGGAATTTTTCACCAACGACTTTTGCAAAGCCCAAAATAGTTCTAAAATACCTGACAAGACCTATAAATGCAAATCTTAAATGATTAACATCTATCTCATGTTTATAAAGAGAATCCCGTTTCTCATCAGTAAAAAATGGACTAAGTTTGTTTGGCAACAACATTAAATTCTTCGGCGATTTATCACCAAAAATATATTCCACAAATCCTTGTGATGTAAAAATTGCCAATTTTGCATTCTGGACAAGATTTCGATCTTTTCTTAAAAAATACTTTCTTTGCCAAGCAAATCTCTTCTTTACAGCAGAAACATCCGCTTCCTCATAAATATAATTTTTACATCCCATCATCGTAGCATAATATGCTACTTCAAAACTAAATAGATAAAATACAGAATCTTTTTTATTCGTTCTTATTATATTTCTTATTGTCTTTATTATAAAAAATAATCTTGAGAACTTATTTTTACCTGGATATACTATTATACGTTCTACGGGGAATGGAATATTTGCGATATTTTCACTATACAATCCTCTGTCAAAACCATATACTTTAATAGGAATACCCGCATCATATATAGACTTTATCCTTTTTATACAACGCGGTTGAGACAGTTGAGGCACTATAAAAACACATGTTTTCATAACTGTAATTATTTAAATGTTTTTATTTTATCATCTTTACTAATGGTATCAAGAAATTTTCCTAATGCAATAAAAGAATAATCAGTAAAATTTTTAGGATGCCCTATTATGAGCATCAAATCTCCTCTTTTTTTTATTTTATTATAAATATAATTAAGCCAAAAACCATTCGTTAAATCTATAGATGCTCTTTGATTTATTTTTTTAAATAAAGACACATTGGACTTATTACGATTTAGATATCCAACTCCATATCCATCACCTTTTTTTAGTACTCGATTGCCATATTTATGCTTTATAAATCTATTAACTATTGAACGCACAACATGTATCATGTTTATAGTTGTTATAGGATACTCTGTCATACACCCACTCTGAACAGGTTTTGTAATATCATTACTGAATTTATATGCTGAAAAATCTTTAATACTAGAGTAATCATATTTCTGAAACTTAGTACATGATTTTTCACGCATTAACACTGATGAATCATTAGTTATCCCTATAGATACAAGAAAGTCTACAAAATTACTTTCATTCATAAAACTATATCCTCCCGCTCTATACACTGTAGGATATTTACCTATTATATCATAAATAAAATTACACCCTTCTACAAACATTTTTTTCACATCATCAAATGGACAATCTGACACACTATAATGAATAAAATCTAACTTCCATTCTCTTTTGAATTTATCGTAAGTAGAATAATTCCATTGAGGATGAATATGTAATTGAAGATCGTGACCTTCATTATTCAAAAACTTTAGCTGTTTTATTATTTTATTATAATCTTCTCGTAATCTAATATCATCTGATGAATATTCTCTTAGTTTGATAAGATACAATACATCTATAAAAAACACCATCTTTGACCCGTGTTTACTTACAACCTTACATAGATTATATGTTGGTTCTATTAAACATTTATCAACAGATCCTGTCTTTGGGCCCAAAAAAAGTTCGTAATCTAACGTGATATATATATTCATAAGTATAATTTCTTTATACAGATTATCTACTATGTCTGCGATTTCGGGGGTAGAACCAGATGTAACTTTTTTTATCTTTTCCACTGTATTCTCTTTATCTCCAGGATTGATACGTTCTGGAGAATATCCGGCATAGAAATCTACATTAAACTTTAATCCAGATACTCTTTCTACTACAGGTAGACATTTTTCTTCTGTCACTCCTGGATATACTGTAGACTCATAAACCACTATATCACCTTTGGAAATAACTTTCCCTACAGTTTCGCTTGCCCCCATAGAGGTTTTAAATCTGGACGATTATTTTCATCTACAGGTGTAGGAACAGCCACAATATATATATTACAATCACGGATATCATCCAACCTTGTACTACATTTGAATCCGTGGTTTTTAATTGCATCTTGAAGAAGAACGTCACTCACTTCCATCGTAGCGTCGTGCCCTGCATTTAAAGCATCCACACGTGATTGATTCATGTCAAACCCTACAGTATCATATTTTGTAGAGAACAGGCGTGCTAGTGGCAGGCCTACGTAACCTAGTCCGATTACACAAATTTTAAAATCATTAATTTCTTTTATTATTTTTTTAATATTAAACCAATTCAAAACCTCACTAAGATATGGACAGCCTATTTGACAATGGCTTATCTACAAATAATATAACCAACAATGATCTATTGCTTAATCTATTATTTAGCCATACTTATTCCTTTATTGCTGTCAATACATCCCATCATAACAATAGCATAAAACAATGGATATACTGTTGCTACTTGAGAAAAAACCACCACTAAAATGGGCAATATATATAAAGTCTTCTTTATTATATTTTTCTCCCTAAATTGAGAAAATAACCCTTTAAAAAGTAAAATATAATAAACTATTGATATAGGTATCCCCCATCGCAATAATACCATGGTCAACCCATTAGGACTTATTTCTGTATCTCTATAATAACATCCTATAATATAGGACGTTTCTTTTATCATTTCCCAGTGATATATAATTGCATAAAATCTTGACTGTGTATTCCCATCTAACTCAATATTCGTTGATATTTTTTCAGACATGAATTCTAATGAAAATATATATCCCACAATAGAAGGAATTAACAAACACATCAATATCTTAAATAAGGCATTAATCTTTCTACTAAAAATTATCGCTAAAATAATTATTAAGGTAAATGACGCATACCCCGCCGTAGAAAATGTAGATATAATTGTTAACAAGAATAAAATTGAAACTTTAGAATATATATTAATACCATTACTCATCAAATGAATAACAAGTGCTAATGTTATATATACAGCATATAACCCCGGCTCATATGTAAATCCACTATTTCTTTCTATAGCATAATCTCTTAATGAAACAGTAAAAACATATAAAGAATATGATGGATTTGAAGAATCTTGCATATATTCTGCTGTATTACCAAATTGAGGCAACATCTCTGCAAAGGACAGCAAAACATTATAAAAAGTTCCGCTTAGCTGTATTGCTCCCCATAATACAATACTTATGAGGGCAGACCATTTCATTATATTTACATAACAATGTAAAAAATCATTCTTAACTAAATATACTATAAGAAATATATCTATGAATATTATCAATTGACTAAAATCATATATAGCAAAAGTGTCTCTATAGATACCTCTTAATATTATAACTGACAAAAAGAGAGCAAGAATCCCAATGCTCTTAAATGAAATCTTGATTCTATCTTTATTTATATTATATACTAAAAATACAAAAAGTAATAAAGCTAACTCTGAGTCCATTGAAAAGCACGGAGTCCCGCTAAACATTAAAAGAAGAATCAAAAGAAAATAAGACCTTCTAATATTTGGCATATTACTTATCGTATAAAATCATTATTCATATTATTACATATTCCCCTCCATATACCTTTCAGATAGTGAAGAAAATATATAAACTCTTCCTTTGACCTAAGATGTAATATACAACCTCCGAAATAGAAACAGAATTTTTTCAATTCATGTAAAACTGTTTGTACAATAACCTTAAATCCAAAATGTTTTCTTGCTATGTATATATGATTTCTTGCCATAAACAATGCCGCATTAGGATTACGCATCCTTTTACCTGGAAGATTGATATGCTGATGCCACGATGAGACTTCTTTTGTTACAGCCATCAGATATCCTTCCTGCATCACTTTTATAGACATGTCTGTTTCATCTCCATACATAAATATCTGTTCATCCTGTATCCCTACTTTCTCATAAATATTACGTTTTGCCATAACAATACCTCCTGGCAATCCTGTCACAATCTTTACATTTTCCTTTATATCTCTTCCTCTGAGTCCTTGATAAATATGTTTATAACTCATGTTTTTCAGACTCACAGTGCTTCCAAATTGACATACAACATCACAATCTTTATTATAAAGGATAGGACTTACCATAGCATATCTTTCATTACTATAAAGAAATTTGTACAACTCTGTAAATCCTTTTGTAGATAACTGTATATCATTTGTAATTTGGCATATAGCATCTATTTCCTTATGTTTCATAATCTCTAAAAGGCCTATGTTATACGCAGCTAAAAGATTTTTAGAAGAAGAATACAATACTACGGAGTCTGGAAATTTTGATTGTAAAAATTCACAATCTTCAAAATTTCCATTATTCACAATGACGTGTAGTGCTATCTCATCTTTATATTCAGAGTAGTATTTCAACCAATTATCCACTCTAAATCTTTCATTGCAAAAAATTGTGATAGTTGCTATTTTCATTCTATGATTTACTTTCTACTGGTTCAAAAAAAGTATCTGGGTGCGATGGGTCAAAACACTCATTACACCACATCACAGTGACCAGATCCTGAGACTCAGAAAGATTTATGATGTTATGTGTATAACCTGGAAGCATATGTACGGCTTCTATCTTATCTCCAGATACTTCAAAATTAAGCACTTCTTGGCTATGTATATTTCTCATTTGTATAAGACCATGACCCGCCACCACCATAAAGAACTCCCATTTAGTATGATGCCAATGTTCTCCTTTAGTTATACCTGGTTTTGAGATATTGATACTCACCTGCCCTACTCTGTCAGATTTTATCAATTCTGTGAAACTGCCACGAGCATCAATATTCATCTTCAATGGAAATGCGATTTTCTCTTTTGGCAAATAAGACAGATATGTTGAATATAATTTCTTAGCAAAAGAATCAGCAGGTATTTCAGGCATCACCAATGTCTTTGTTTGAGATTTGAACAAATCCAAAAGATCCACTATCTCGCCTAGCGTTACATGATATGTAGTAGGCACAGCACAATACTTGCCTTCTGGTGTAAGAACTGTATCCACTCCATCAAACTCACAATGATGCTCATTACCACTCAATGCCGCAATCATCTCATCTACCAAATCATCGATATAAAGAAGTTCTAGCTCTACATTAGGGTCATTTACATGTATAGGTAAATCATTGGCTATATTATTGCAAAATGTAGCTACTGCACTATTATAGTTGGGTCGACACCATTTTCCAAAAAGATTTGGGAAACGATATACTAGAACTTTAGCTCCAGTTTGCGAGGAGTAATCAAAAAAAAGTTCCTCTCCTGCTTTCTTACTTTTACCATATTCTCCATCGGCATAACGACCTATAAGAGTTGCTTGGATAGAGCTGGAAAGCATTATAGGACATTTATTATCATACTTTCTAAGTGTATCTAAAAGAGTTGAAGCAAATCCAAAATTTCCTTGCATAAACTCTTCCGGATTTTGAGGACGATTAACTCCAGCTAAATTAAATACAAAATCTGCTTTTTTACAATATTCATCCAATAGAGCCGGTTCGGTATCTATATCGTATTCATATATTTCTGACACAATTATATCACCATAATATTTGGCTTTACCAGTCTTTATATTATTAAGTTGAGCACATAGATTTTTACCCACAAAACCTTTGGCTCCTGTTACTAGTACTTTCATACCACTTAATATGTTAATAATTTGACCAATCTACCCACAAATTCTTATCATATCTCCAGCTATCGCCAAGTGCTTCTTCCAATACTTTACCAGAAAAAACCATCAGTACAGAACCTGGCTCACTAGCTTTTATGCAGTTAGCATAGCCTTCTGGGACACAGACTATCTTACTATCACGCTCTGTAAGAGTATATATTTCTGCACCAAGGTCTTGCGAAGGATTATCCCAATCATCTATCTTTACCAATCCCAGAGTAAATGCCCCTTTTACACAGTAAAACCATTTTTTTTCATACTGGTGAGCGTGCCAACCTCTTATTACACTTACATCTGGATGATGTATAAAATAAAAGCGTTTTACCTCATTGCCAAAACGAAAGGCATTAAGAGAACTTATCTGTCCTCTTTCATCACAGAATATCTCCCCCTGTATAACTTTGACTTCTGACATAATAACTATTCTGAACGTATTTCTTTGGCCTTTGAACGTGGCTGAAGTCCTAAATCTTCACGAATAAAACGTAATTTAAGCAATAGTTCTTTCATGCCTTCCACATCTAAACGTCTAGTATTATGACTGTGATATTCCTCCATTCTCTCTATTTCAGGATTACCCCCCTCTACTTTATCATAATTTAAATCACGTCCATCACATGGGATACGATAGTAATCACCCATATCTATTGCACGAGCCATTTCTTCTCGCGTCACTAGAGTTTCATATACCTTTTCTCCATGACGAGTACCTATCATCTTGACTTCTGTCTCTCCATACTCAGATTTTACCTGTGCATAAACCTCTTTTAGAGCTTGTGCCAAAGTATTAAGAGTTGCCGCTGGAGCTTTCTGTACAAAAAGGTCTCCATTTTCACCATGCGTGAATGCATATATAACTAGATCAACAGCATCATCCAGAGTCATCATGAAACGTGTCATATTAGGATCGGTGATAGTGATAGGTTTGCCCTGTTCCATTTGTTCTACCCATAGAGGGATAACAGAACCACGTGATGCCATCACATTACCATAACGTGTACAACATATTGTTGTCTGAGCATCATGCCCCAATTCACGACCTTTAGCAATAGCTACTTTCTCCATAAGAGCTTTACTAATCCCCATTGCGTTAATAGGATATGCAGCCTTATCAGTAGAAAGGACAACCACTTTTTTGACCTTATATTCTATTGCTGAAAGAAGTACGTTGTTAGTCCCGATAACATTTGTCATAGTAGCTTCCATAGGAAAGAACTCACACGATGGCACCTGTTTGAGAGCGGCTGCCGAAAAAACGTAATCCACTCCCCTCATAGCAACATCTACAGATTCTCTATTACGCACATCTCCTATGTAGAATTTCACTTTTGGATTTTGTAAAGCATGACGCATATCATCTTGCTTTTTTTCATCACGAGATAGGATCCGTATCTCTTTGATATCTGAATCCAAAAATCTCTTTAATACCATATTTCCGAAAGACCCTGTCCCCCCGGTTATCAGCAATGTTTTGTCCTTAAAAATTGACATATTTTTTTACTTTTATTATAGATTTTAACTGATTATTTATAAACGTTCCTTTAATAACAAATAAGTGCATTGTGGTGAATATCAACAAGAACACAATAACACTAAGAAGCAATTTTACTAATGTATTACAATCTAAACTCAGAATAACATAACCCACAAACATATATATCATACATAATACTATGTTTTTCATAAATTTTGAATATGGGAATTTTACTATATGTTTACGTGTAGAATATATGAAAGACACCAAAAAACAACATATTTCTGAACACAATAGTACCAACGCTGAACCTATAGCCCCATAACGCTCGACCAATAATATATTGGCTATTATTGCTACTACCGCTCCAACACACGAACCACACATTATTATCTTATCTTTCTTTAATGGAGTAAGTGTCTGAATAATATATATTTGTGACATACTGGTCAAAATTATAAGCGGCATTATAATCCGCATAGGTAGAATAGCTCCCTCAAAACTACTTCCTGCGAGTAACGATATTATTTGTGGAGCAAATAATATACAATATATGGCTAATGGCATCGCACAAGAAAATACCAATTCAAAAGAATTAATGATTTTATTATTGAATTCCGTTTTATCACTTTGAACAGCTAAATAACTCATTCTTGGCAACATAACAGAGGTAAATGCTGTCATTACACCTAAAATTATATAAAACAATTTTGTAGATGTATAATAATATCCTACCTCCGTATCACTACATACAAATCCTAAATACAAGATATTGAATGTCGTATACATTGATGTCATTATCTTGAACAGGCCTAATGATAATACACTCTTAATATGTCGTTTTATATCTAAACCTTTCAATGTAAAATCCACAAATTTCCTCGCATATAGGATATTGATTATGGAATTTGCTACCCAAGTAAGTGTTGTAAGGCAGAAATATATATAATAATCTTTCGGGGAATGTATAATCAATACTACCGATAATGCATACATTATCCTTATTATTATACTTCTCTTGGTTATAAATTTAAAATTTTCCATTCCCTGGTACAACCATTCCAAAAGAAATGAACTTGACAAAAGAAATGGAACCCCTATGATAAAAAGATTGATATTTTCTTTTAGTCGAGGTACTGAAAATATTGCAATCAAATAACACACTAAAACTATTGACATTAATATCAATAGTATGCATATTATTTCAGAAAATACTTTTGAACGCTTTGCTCTATCTTCACGATATTTTGCAATTTCTCTTATACCTACATTTCCCACTCCTAACATGGCAAATAAAGTAAAATAAGTTATGACGTTTGTCACAAAACCTATCTTACCCACATTCTCAACGCCCAATGTTCGTGAAACATAAGGAAACAAAAATATATTTATTATATATGTAGAAAGCGTCAATATAATATTGAATACAAAATTCTTCTTTATTGATGTCGCCACGTCTAAATAATTTTAATCAATATATTTTATTATACTCCTTTCTCTAACGGCAAATAAAATACATCTGCTTTACTTGTCTTAAATGAACTATCCTATCTAAAATCTCAAAAAACAAATTCTCATACCTTGCCAGTTAAGAGATATCTTCACATAATTATCCTATTTGACTTTAATCACAGATGGACATATATTCCAAATATAGGAAATTTTATATATGAGAGACATAAAGTCTGAGTAACATAACATTCGCTTTGTAAGCGAATGTTATGTTCAATACCTTATTCTACTTTTTGAAAATACCACAGAAGTCCAATATCACCTTATCTTCACGATATGGCAATGATTTGAATGGGTCATGTGCTGTAAGGAATACTATGATATCTGCTTTTTCATAAGCCTCCTTATAGTCTGTCAATTTGAACACATTGTGAGTTTCTATATTTGGCTCCACAATCATAAACTGAGCATTATTACAACTTTGCATTACTTTGGTAGCTATCTGTTTGGCAGGAGATTCACGAAGGTCATCGATATTTGGTTTAAATGCTAGACCCATCATTGCAACCCAAGGTTTGCGACCGTTTTTAAGCTCAAATTTCAACATTTCATTCTGTACTTTTTCTGCACACCAGAATGATTTATAATTATTGATATTACGAGCCGAAGCGATAATCTTGGATTCCATAGGAAAGTCTGACGTGATAAAATATGGGTCTACAGCTATACAGTGTCCACCTACACCACAGCCAGGTTGAAGGATATTTACACGTGGATGTTTATTGGCTAGATTGATAAGTTCCCATACATTGATACCCGCTTTATCACATATTAGTGATAGCTCATTAGCAAATGCTATCTGTACGTCGCGAGATGAGTTTTCTGTAAGTTTACACATCTCGGCGGTTTTGCAGTTGGTACGGTGAAGCGTACCTTGTACAAACTGGCTATAAAATTCTATCGCCTTGGTAGTACTTTCTTCATTCATACCACCTATCACGCGGTCATTGTGTACCAATTCATAAATTACATTACCTGGAAGTACTCGCTCTGGACAATATGCAATGTATATCTTATCTTTCAGTTCTGGACGTTCTGAAAAAATAAGGTCTTTCATTTTGTCTGTAGTACCCACTGGTGATGTAGATTCTATCACATATAGGTCTCCTTCTTTAAGCAATGGCAAAACCGCACGTGTAGCAGCCTCCACATAGCTGATGTCTGGTTCGTGGTCTCCCTTGAAAGGAGTAGGGACAACCATAAAATAAGCATCTGCTACTTCTGGAGTAGTAGATGCGTGCAATGCTCCACTTTTAACAACTTCTTGAAGCATTTCTTCCATTCCAGGCTCAATAATGTGTAGTTTACCTGCATTGGTCATTTCAACGACCTTTGGGTTAATATCTACACCTATTACTTGTACTCCGTGTTTAGCGGCAATAATCGCTGTGGGCAATCCTATATAGCCCAATCCCATAAAACAAGCTTTCATAATTTTTTATCTTTTTTTGTTAATTATCATTCTATTTAAGAGCTTCTACTATACGACCACAAGCTAGTCCATCACCATAAGGGTTTACTGCATGACTCATCACATTATAATATGCTTCATCATCCAATAGTTGAGAAACTTCGCTAGTGATTTTATTATAGTCTGTACCTACCAGTTTTACTGTTCCAGCCGAAAGGGCTTCGGGACGTTCGGTAGTGTCTCGCATCACAAGCACTGGTTTTCCCAGTCCAGGGGCTTCTTCCTGTATACCTCCACTATCGGTAAGGACTATAGTTGATTTTTCCATAAGGAAAACAAATGAAAGATATTCCAGTGGTTCTATAAAGAACATATTACCAAGATTTGATAGGTCATCACCAAATACCTCGCGGATAGGACGACGTACATTTGGATTAAGGTGCATAGGATATACAAAATCCACATCTGGATACTTAAGTGTAAGGTCTTTGATGGCTGTACACATAGAGATAAATCCATCCCCGAAGTTCTCACGGCGATGTCCTGTGATAAGCACCATTTTTTTACCACCGTCCAAACGTGAAGTATCATATCCACAACGTTTAAGCTCTTCTGCTAGTGAAGCATTTAATTCTTTATCTCCTTTGACCTTGGCGACTACTGTATGTAGAGCATCTATCACTGTGTTTCCTGTTACATAAATGCTTTTATCGTCTATATTTTCTTTGAGGAGATTTTCACGAGATAGTGGTGTAGGAGCAAAATTATATGCAGATATACGACCTGTTATCTGACGATTCATCTCCTCTGGCCAAGGGCTGTATATGTTATGTGTACGTAATCCTGCCTCAACGTGTCCCACAGGTATTTGTTGGTAGAACGCAGCCAATGCCGCTGCTGTACTAGTAGTAGTATCTCCATGTACTAGAACAACATCTGGTTGAGCCTCTTTAAGTACATCACGCATACCTGTAAGTACACGAGCTGTTACATCATAGAGATCTTGACCTTGTTTCATGATGTTAAGGTCATAATCTGGAGTTATCTCAAATAGTTTGAGTACCTGATCCAACATCTCTCTATGTTGACCTGTTACACATACCTGTGTAATAAAGTCAGACGAATGTTTCTGGAACTCCTTAACTAGAGGAGCCATCTTAATAGCTTCGGGACGAGTACCGAAGACAAGCATTATTTTCTTCATATTCTATCTATTTTGATACATAGTTTCATAATACGACTCATACTGCCCACTGGTAACACCTTCTACCCAATCTTCATTTTCCAGATACCAACTCACAGTCTTTTCTATACCTTCCTCAAAATCCAACGAAGGTTTCCAACCCAACTCTCTTTGGAGTTTTGAAGAGTCTATGGCATAACGTAAGTCATGCCCAGCACGGTCTGTGACATAGGTTATAAGTCCCAGCGAATGCTCCACAGGATTACCCAAGAGTCTATCTACTGTTTCTATTATAAGTTTAACGACATCTATGTTTCGCCATTCGTTATTACCACCTATGTTATAAGTCTCCCCGTCTTTCCCACGGTGAAATATCTCATCTATTGCCTTAGCATGGTCCTCCACATATAACCAATCTCTCACATTTTCGCCCTTGCCATACACTGGGATATCACGCCCCAGCTTGATATTATTTATGCACAGCGGTATGAGTTTTTCTGGGAACTGATATGGCCCATAGTTGTTGGAGCAGTTGGATATATGGGTAGGCATTCCATATGTATCATGAAATGCACGTACAAAATGGTCACTCGATGCCTTTGATGCACTATATGGGCTATGAGGGTCATATCGTGTCTCCTCTGTAAACAAATCATCTCCCACGCCCAATGCTCCATATACCTCATCGGTAGAGATGTGATAAAAACGTTTACCATCCCAGTCTCCTGCCCAATACTCTCGTGCTACTTGCAGCAGAGTAAGCGTTCCCATTACATTGGTACGAGCAAAGGTAAATGGGTCGGTAATACTGCGGTCCACATGACTTTCGGCAGCCAGATGTATCACTCCGTTTATATCATACTCCTCAAATACTTTTTTTATCGCTGCATAGTCAGCAACGTCTGCTCTTACAAACGTATAATTACTACTAGACTCTACATCTTTGAGATTGGCAAGATTCCCAGCATAGGTCAATTTGTCCAGACATACTATGTAATAGTCTGGATATTTGTTTACAAACAGACGCACCACATGGCTACCTATAAAACCCGCTCCTCCTGTTATGAGTATATTTCTTTTCATTCTCCTTTCTTTATATTGGCCATACACTTACGCAGAGCCTCTTTCCAATGTGGTATCTCTATCCCAAAGGTCTCCTGCACCTTTCTAGCATCTAAAACGCTATATGCTGGACGATGTGCTACAGTAGGGTATTCGCTGGTAGTACAAGGTTTTATTTCACATCTATCATTTCCTGCCACACGAGCCACTTCCCTTGCCAATTCCCACCACGAACAACTGCCTCCTCCTACATAGTGATATACACCTTGGGTTTTTTCATAATCATCTCTTTCCACCACATCATATATCACCCGAGCCAAATCTCCTGCATATGTAGGGCAACCTCTCTGGTCATTAACTACACTTATACTCTCTTTTTCACTTGTAAGACGTATCATAGTCTTGACAAAGTTTTTCCCATACTGGCTATACAACCAAGCTGTACGCAGTATGATATACTTACAGCCACTCTCCTCTATCGCTCTTTCTCCCTTCCATTTGCTATCTCCATACACACTCATAGGATTCACTGCATCATCTTCCATGTATGGTCTGCTAGCTCTCCCGTCAAATACATAGTCTGTAGATATATGTATGAGAAATACTCCGTTTTTTTCTGCAACGAGAGAGAGATTTTCTACCGCAAGATGATTTACAGCATACGCCTTCTCTTTATCTTTTTCGGCTGCATCTACGGCAGTATATGCCGCACAATTTATAATAACGTCTATTTCGTTTTGTCTTACATACTCCTCTACATTATCACGGGAACATATATCTACTTCTACATCGGTAAAGAAGTATCTGTGCTTACTTCCCCCCACTATGCCTTGTAGCGATAGACCCAACTGCCCTTTAGAGCCACACACCCATACTCTCTTCATCTTCCTATCACTTTTCATACTCAAAAAGACAGCTTATCTCTTCTAGTAGAGGCAATAACATATCTTTTGGAGAGAGTATCATTTCGTCTTGTGGTATTCCCCAATCAATAGATAATGTAGGGTCATTCCACGCTATACCTGCTTCGCTGCCAGGGGCGTAGAAATTATCACACTTATAAGTAAAGACAGCTCTCTTGCTTTTTACCGCAAATCCATGTGCAAAACCACGAGGAATGAACAACTGACGATGATTATCTCCCGTAAGCTCTACCGCCACATACTTACCAAATGTAGGCGAACCACGTCTTATATCTACCGCCACGTCCATCACCTTTCCTTTAACCACACGTACCAGTTTTGACTGTGCGGCCTCCCCCATCTGGAAGTGAAGACCTCTCACCACCCCATATGAAGACATAGATTCGTTGTCCTGCACAAAACGTATAGGAGCCACCTTTTCATCAAATTCGCGTTGTGAAAAACTCTCAAAGAAATAACCACGAGAGTCCCTATAGACTTCGGGTTCTATGATTAAGACATCTGGAATAGATGTAGGAGTTACTTTCATAGACGTTTGCGATTGATTTCTTCTATTACTTTGAGGAGGTATTGTCCATATTGGTTTTTAAGCATAGGAGCTGCCAATTGTCTCATTTTATCTTCATCTATCCAACCACGGCGATAGGCTATCCCTTCTATACAACCCACTTTAAGACCCTGACGTTTTTCTATCACTTCTACAAATATAGATGCTTCGGCCAGCGAATCATGTGTACCTGTATCCAACCAAGCAAACCCTCTATCCAATGTCTTTACCTGTAACCTACCCGATGAGAGATAAAACTGGTTCACACTCGTTATCTCCAGTTCTCCACGCGATGATGGTTTTACTCCTTCGGCTACTCGTACTACATCATTGGGATAGAAGTAAAGACCTGTTATTGCGTAATTGGATTTGGGAGAGGATGGTTTTTCTTCTATTGAAAGACAACGACCTTCACTATCAAATTCGGCCACGCCATAACGTTCTGGCTCATCTACCCAATACCCAAACACTGTAGCCTTTTTTTCTTTGCCAGTATCATTCACCGCATCTTCTAGCATAGATGAAAGTCCAGCCCCATGAAAGATGTTATCGCCCAGCACTAGAGCCACATCATCATCGCCTATGAATTCACGACCTATGATAAAAGCCTGTGCTAGACCATCGGGTGAGGGTTGTACAGCATATTCAAATCTCACCCCATAATCACTTCCATCTCCTAGCAGACGTTTAAATGATGGAGCATCATCGGGCGTAGTAATTATGAGGATATCCCTTATCCCCGCCATCATAAGGACAGAAATAGGATAATAAACCATAGGCTTATCATAAATGGGTAGCAACTGTTTACTTATACCCTTTGTGATAGGATAAAGTCGTGTGCCACTACCTCCTGCTAGGACTATTCCTTTCATTTTTTACTATTTATAGCTCTTCTACGCTGTTTTCTTCTATTTCCACCCTCGCACAACCTATACTGCTCAACCTTATGATTATTCTCTTGCTACCAGCATATTCCATCATTTCGCCTTTCATACCTGCAAGAGGGCCACACTTGACGATGATGGGAGTGCCTTCTTTGAGTCTTTGAGGGATAAAATCTACTTTTTCTGGGACGTGAGATACTGCTTTTATGAAATCCTGCATTTGCTGGTCTGGTATCTGCACGTCTTTGTGTTCTTCTTTTACATATCCTACCACTCCTTGGGTACGCAATACATCTATGCGTCTATCCAGTGCCATATGTACAAATACATAACAAGTGATAAGCGGAGTCTCTATCGTTTTAATCCTATCGCTCCACTTTTTCTTTTCAACCCTAAGTGGGACGTATGCCTCTATGCCTTTTTCTTTCAGACGTTCTACCACCTTTTTTTCTGTACGGGAGAGTGTACGCACCGCATACCAAGCCACTGGATTTTCCATAAGTCTATCTTATGAAGACCTCACGTTGTTTATTTTCTGCCTTGCGGGATGCACGTACGCGTGACAGTATAACATTAAACGTAAACCACAACAGTAGGTTTGCAACAAAAACTATATTCACATCTATATCTATCTCCAGCAAGAGTACGGTTACAGCTATATGCAACACATCTATAAAGAGGATAGAGCATAGAGTCTGTGCTTTGGAGAATCTCACTGCTAGGAATTTGTGATGTATATGGTTTTGGTCTGGGAGGAATGGGCTTACACCCTTTCTCACACGCACCGTCATCACACGCAACACATCAAATATAGGCACAAATATGAGTGACAGGGCTATCATAAATCTACCTTCGTGGCCTGCGGTTATACCATGCTCACAGAACACATAACGTATAAGGATAAATGAAATCACATAGCCCAACATAAGACTACCTGTGTCACCCATAAATATCTTGGTACGGCGTAATGTGCTTCCAAATACGTTGTACATAAAGAATGGCAGCACTTCCCCCAGCATTATAGCAGCTATAAGAGCATATATCCACACTCCATCCATAAAGAACACGCCTCCTATACTTAATAATGCTATCATACATAGCCCCGAAGCCAGACCATCTAGTCCATCTATAAGATTTATGGCATTGGTTATAAGGACGGTTACAAATACAGTAAATGGCATTCCTATCCACACCGGTAATTCATACACTCCAAAGAGACCATACCAGTTATTTATCCAGAAACCCGACAGAGGTATAAACATAGCCGCCAAAATCTGTGCCATAAATTTCTTGTTACTGGAAACACCTACTAGGTCATCACCTATTCCTACTAGGAATATGATAGTCATACCACATATAAGTAGAGAACATTCGGCCACCACATCGTTATTTATGAGGGTCTTCACACTATCACAGAAGGAACTCATAAAGGCAAATGTCATCATAAACACCAGCACAAATACAGGAAAGAAAGTAACTCCTCCCAATCGAGGAACTATACCTGTATGTATCTTACGACTATCTGGCACGTCAAATAGTTTCTTTTGAAATGCTATAAATAGTATTCGTGGAACTAGAAACCACGATACTATTGCAGCCACAACAAAAGCTCCGATGATGATAATGTTTTCTTCCATGACTATATGTTTTTAATTATGATATGCCTCCGGCTTCTTGACCCACACATAGTGGCAAGCTATATTACTCTTTGCAAGAAACTGTATCATAAAAAGCAGCAGGTACTATTTTTTTCCCCACTCCCTACAAAGATATAACATATCTTTTAGAATACAACATGTAGATATTATTTTTTTTGATAAAATTGGGGGGTATTACACAGGAAAATACACAAATGTTACACCTCACATCTATCCATACATTACATCTACATGATAATAGTATTATAGGAAAAATCTACCCCCCCCCCCCGAATTTTCAGCGCATATTAACACTTTCGCAAGGAGAGTCTCTTTTCTCATACACCCACTTGTATGTAGTGTACAAATGTAAATACTTCTGCTTTCATAATAAACATCATAAAAAAAACAGCATATTAAACGTTTCATTTATGAGGTTACAAGTAATATGATGTAAAACTACCTTTACCAAAAATTTTTAATTACATTATCTATGAAAACAGAAATACAACTTAAAAGTATAGGACGTCATCTACGCGAGATACGTAAAGAAAAAGGATATAGCAGTGCCGAGATTTTTGCTTATGAGAACTCACTTAACAGGGTTAGCTATTGGAGGATAGAGAATGGGCAGAACTTCACGATGAAGATGTTACTCAAGATTCTAGATATACATGGAATGTCATTAGAAGAGTTTTTTTCATCTATGGCCAGCAAATAAATCCTAATCACAATTTATATTCTTTAAGAAACTATAATAGTATAAAGGTGTGTGTATTGCATACCTCTATGTTATATATGTCTATCTATGTATCTCCATATCCTTAAAAAATAACGTCTTATCACTCCCATTCTGCACCATAGAGCACTCGGCCACATCCATTTTTTACTGTGTACATCCAGCTTCTTACCAGACGAATTTATAACAAATCCCACTCTGCCTAATACATCACCTCGTAAACAATGCTCATACGTCATAGGCAGGCCATCGCCTTGCATCGATAACTTATCACCATCTATGCTTACTATACGGTGCATAACATGTCTTCCCTTGTACTTAAAGAGAACTACATCCATTACTCTCAACTCTTCCCCCACACAAGGATATAACATCACACTATCCTTCCCGTCTTTAAGTAGCGGGAACATAGAACCACCTCTCACTCGGAAAGTTACGGGTCTGTCTTGGAATAGCTCTTCTTCCACCCACTCAAAAAAAGCCTCATTGGGTAACTGCTTCATAACTACTCATTAAAAACAGGTTAAAAACGGAAAATATCCTACATAAAAAACAGCTCACAAAAATTAGAGATGTTTCAGATAATAGTTAGACCCTTTTAGGTTGTATTTATACTCCACCATATCTGATATTGTAATCTCATAGTAAACCATATCTACAATTACTCTATTGGTATATGGGTTATAGTATGCGTCTATAGGTCTTCCTGAAAATCTTTCATACACCCTCACCCTATCCAAATCACGTATTCTGATGGATTTCTCATACACCTTGTCGTAGTATGGGCACTCATAAACATCATTTACATCGGGATAGATATTGAGTGTTATCCTAAATCCCTTCACCCAATTCCACTTAAAAAAACCTGTCGCTCCCACAGCAACAGATTGACCAGCATCTAGGCGGGCAGGGAAAAAATTATGTGAACTTACCTTGGTTAAATGATTATATATCTCAAAATTAAAATATATGGTACTATCTGTGATGTTCGTTACATAAAAATCCACCTGCCCTCTTTCATTCAACACAAACCTACAATCCAACATATTCTGTTGGGCATAGGTAGAGATAAAAGATAAAAAAAACACAAAGAGAAAAAGTCTTTTCATAGCCGTATATGTATTTACATTATAACATAACAAATGTCCCCATTTGTGGGGACATTTGCAAATATAATTAAGAAAAGTATGTTTTGTTCTATTTTTACCCTATTTGATACATTTTGAGGAAGTATTTTTGCCAGCAAAGTAATCCTTCATAGCACTACGGGCTCGCGGAGCAAGTATAAACATTGCTATCATAGTAGGTAATGCCATAAGTGCATAAGCTATGTCTATGATACTTACCGCTGCCGACAGAGGTATAACAGCTGCTATTATTATCACCAAAAGATATGGATAATTATAGTATCTTGCCCACTTCTCTCCAAAGAGATATGCTGTACATTTCTGCCCATAGTATGAATAAGAGAACATAGTAGAAAAAGCAAAGAACAGCACCACGACCATAAACAGCGGACTTCCCAGCCCCGGAACTCCTGCATCAAATGCCTTGAGGACTATCTCCAGTCCCTTGATACCTTCTACATTATAATCTCCCTTTATAAGCACCGCTAGAGCCGTAAGCGTACACAGGAACCCAGAATCTACCGATGGGCCTATCATAGCATTAAGACCTTCGCGGGTAGGGTCGGTATTGGTAGAGGCTCCGTGCATCATAGTTCCCGTACCTGTACCTGCCTCATTGATAAGGGCTGCACGACGGGCACCTATCACCGCCACACCTACTATACCGCCTATTCCTGCCTCTAGAGAAAACGCTCCGCGGAATATAGATGCAAAGACATCTGGCACTACCGAAAGGTTGGTAAATATGATGTATAGTACTATGAGGAAATAAAGAACCACCATCACAGGCACCATACGAGCCGATATTTTTCCTATACGTGTTATCCCTCCAAATATCACTGCCGCCACTATCGCACCTATCACCACACCACACAAGATACGTATAACCATATCATTATCACAGCCTATCGCCCCACCTATCATAGAAAGGAATGCACTAGACCCTATCGCCTCACCGCTGGATACTATCGTAAGGATGGCTTCGGTGAGTTGGTTGGACTGCATGATACACAGCGTACCCACAAGACCCATCACTGCAAAAAATACAGCCATCGGCTTCCAACGTCGTCCCAATCCTTCTTCTATCATATACATAGTACCTCCGCGGGGAACACCGTCTTTATCTACTCTGCGGTACATCACCGAAAGTGAACCCTCAAAGAATTTGGTAGCCATACCCACTACAGAACTCACCCACATCCAGAATATGGCTCCGGGACCTCCCATAGTAAGGGCAATAGCCACACCAGCTATATTACCCATACCTACATTGGCAGCGATGACACTCATCAGAGCCTCAAACGGACTTATCTGACCTTCTTTCTTGACAGCCGATTTTTCTTCCTTGCCTACCAGTTTAAGTGCATACCAGTAGTATTTAAGAGGAGCAAATCCCGAATAAAAAAGGAAGAACAACCCACCGCCTATCAGCAGCAGGAAAAGCGGGTATCCGCATATAAAGTCACTGGCCTGTGAAAGAAGTTCTGTCATTTTATTTATCTATGATAATGTGGTATTTATATGGCTGCAAAGGTATAAAAGGGAGTTTTCATTTTTTAAACAGGAATCATATATTTTGTTAGGAATTTAACAAATTGCATATAAATAACACATTCAATAAAAACCCCGCCCCACTGCGTGGGGCGGGTTCACCAGCGGAAAGAGGGGGATTCGAACCCCCGGAGGTGTTACCCTCAACGGTTTTCGAGACCGCCACAATCGACCGCTCTGCCATCTTTCCTTCCTCGTCTTAAAGACAGGCAAATGTACAAATTTATCACTTTACATCTGCTATTCTCACCACAAAATTACCATGTGGATTTTATCTCTTCATATGCCTTCTGTATCTCTATAAACTTTTCTTGGGCAGCGACACGTTCTTCTTCAGAATACTTTACCAGACGGTCGGGATGGTATTTTTTGACTAGAGAACGATATGAACGCTTGACTTCTTCCTGTGATGCCCCCTCCTCTAGCCCCAACACAGCATAAGGAGACACCCTCTGCATATTTTCACGAGTGGCAGTAGAGTTATACCCAGCACTTACAAACATACGGAATATGTATTGGTAATGCTGTTCTGCTATACCCAATGACTGTGAGATAGAATATATGACTCTGTTTTCGGCACTGGAATAATCTCCATCCACCATAGCCACTTGGAAGAGGAATGGTAGCAGATTAAGACGGTTCTGATATCCCATAGTGTAACGCAATTCGCTGGCTACTCTATTGACATCGTTTTTAAGAGCAAAATTCTTAAACGCAGCAAAGGCTCTGGCTGCTCTTTCTGCACCGAATGCTTGAATAAAATAATCTCTCACTATACGCACCTCTAGGTCTTTTACTGTTCCATCGGCTTTTATTACCGCCTGTGCCAGTGAAAGGATACGCACGTCTAGGTCTTCTGTATCTAGTCCTATAGGACCTCTATACATAGTAAATGACCTCCCTCTTATAAAGAGAAAATATATAATAACGGCTACAACAAGAAAAGTAAACATTGTATATCTATTTTATGCCTTCAAATTTACCACTAATTTTTCATATGATATGACTTGTGAGATAAAAAAGGCGGCTTCCCCCTAGGGAAGCCGCCTTTTTATTGAGTACATATGTATTACATACCGAAAGTGAACTGACCTATTCCACCATATAGGCAGCTAGCGACACCAGCAAATATTATACCAGCTACACATATAGCCAGTGAGAATACTAGAGCTTTTTCGCTGCGGAAGTGTGGAGCAGGAGCATCTGTCTTGTTGATAAACATAGCTTTTACCACTAGCAGATAGTAGTAAAGTGAGATGATAGTATTTACCAATGCTATGAATACCAACACATAATATCCAGAAGCAGCAGCCGATGTAAAGATGAAGAATTTGCTGAAGAAACCTGCAAATGGAGGAATACCACCCAATGAGAATAGGGCAAGCATCATCACAAATGCCATACGAGGGTTGGTAGAGTAAAGGCCATTGTACTGGTCTATGTTTACACGTCCTGTGTGGTTTTCAACTGTTGAGATAACACCAAATGCTGCAAGGTTTGAAAGTATGTACACTAGTATGTAGTATATCATAGCTGTCATACCTTCGGCTGTACCTGCCATGATACCTAGTACCACATAACCAGCCTGTGAGATAGAAGAATAAGCAAAGAAACGCTTGATATCCTTCTGACGTATAGCAAATAGGTTGGCTAGTGTGATAGTAACTATAATGATACCATATAGTAGGTCTTGCCATACAGCAGCCATAGGAGCAAATACCTTAAACAGTACTGTCATAAGAGCAAACGCTGCTGCTCCTTTTGACACTACAGAAAGATATGCAGTAACCGAAGTAGGTGCACCTTGGTACACGTCTGGAGTCCACATATGGAAAGGTACAAGAGAAATCTTGAATCCCATACCTGCTAGGAACATCACTATACCTGCCACCTGAAGCACTGTCATATCTAGCAGTGAAGGCACATTTGCAAAATAGAGTGTACCGCAAGTACCATAGATAAATGAAAGACCATATACTAGGATACCAGAAGAAAGGGCTGCGTTAAGGATATATTTGGCAGCGGCTTCGGCACTGTTCTGTTTATATTTATCAAATGCCACTAGACATGCAAGTGGTATAGAAGCTGTTTCTAGTCCTAGGTAGAACATCAAGAAATGTCCAGAAGATATCATGATATTCATACCAAATAGTGTAGAAAGAGTAAGCACATAGAACTCGCCTGTCTTAAATGAAGATTCGGCTTTTGCAAGAGCTCCACCTGCTTGGAGGAATACTATAAGTGTTGCCAATGAAAGTATGGCCTTAACCAGAGAGGCTGCTTGTGTAGTTGCAAACATTCCACCAAATAGAGTGCCTTCTGGAGTAAGGCAGAAACTCCACACTGTATGGGCAGCTAGAAGCACCCATGCTAGGGGTTGGAAGTATTTTTTGGCAGTATTGCCTGCAAATAGGTCATATATAAGCAGGATAATTATTATCGCCAGTAGCGATAGTTCTGGTCTTAGAAGTGTAAGTATGCTATTGAAATCCATCGTCTATGTATGTATAATAATTATCTTATCTAGCTAACTGTCCTATTACTGATACTAGCGAATCGCTTATCATATCTGAAACCAAAAGTGGGTACATACCTATAGCTGCTATCACCACTATAAGGATAACAACAGGTATTCTCTCATGCCATACAGCATCTCCTAGTTCTAGGTGATGTTTGTTTTCTACTTCGCCATAAAGGATTTTGCCCACCACGCGTAGTATATACACCGCTGTGATAACGATAGAACAACAAGCCACCACAGTAAATACGCGGTGGAACATATCTGTGTGCTCCCAAGAACCTACAAATACTGTCATTTCGGCTACAAATCCAGAAAGACCCGGAAGACCTAGCGAAGCAAGACCCGCTATCACATAACATACAGCAAGGAATGGCATTACTTTCATAAGACCACTCATCTCGTCTATGTTACGAGTATGTGTACGACCATATATCATACCTATAAGTGCAAAGAACAATGCTGTCATAAGACCGTGAGACAACATCTGCATTATGGCACCTGTCATAGCAGTCTGGTTGAGCATAAGTATAGCAAATAGCACTAGACCACAGTGAGAAACAGATGAGTATGCGTTGATGTATTTAAGGTCTTTCTGAAGTATAGCTCCAAATGCACCATATACCACGCTTATACCTGTAAGAGTAAGGAATATCCATGCTAGTTCATTGGCAGCTTCTGGCATTAGGTAGATAGCTACACGGAAGCAACCATAACCTCCCAGTTTCATAAGCACACCAGCGTGAAGCATTGACACGGCAGTAGGAGCCGAAGCGTGACCGTCTGGGCTCCAAGTGTGGAATGGGAACATAGCTCCTAGCACACCAAAACCTATGAATACTAGTGGGAACAACCAACGCTGAACCTCCATAGGGATAAGAACCTTGGAAATTTCTAGAAGGTTCATAGTAAGTTCACCTCCTTCTGGAGCAGAATTAAGGTAAATACCTATGATACCTATCATAAGGAAGGCACTACCACCCATCAGCATCAGTGTAAGTTTCATAGCAGCATATTCTTTACCACCGCTACCCCATAGACCTATGAGCAAGTACATAGGGATAAGAGCCACCTCATAGAACATAAACATAGTAAAGAGGTCTATAGAGATGAAGAACCCGTACACACCTAGTGTGAGTAGCAGGAACCACATATAGTACTCTTTGGCTTGGTCAACTATAGTCCATGAAGCAAATACACCTGTGAAAAGTATGATAGATGTAAGCAGCAGCATAGAAACAGATATACCGTCCACACCTACTGCATAGTGTATATTAAGAGGTTCAAACCACATTACCGATGCAGTGTAGAGCATTTCGGCAGTATTACCTGCTGCTCTCTGCAATAGGAAATCCACTGTGAGGTACACTGTAAGTATAAGCAGTGCACTAGCACCTGTAACAGCTACAGCGTGTACCTGTTTGAGGTTTTTACTCAGCCACAACCCTGCTAGGGTAAGAAGTGGCAAGAGAACAAATAGTGAAAGAAAATTCATAATCTATGTATTTTATCTATTTCTTAATTAATTACAGTGCCAAAGCTATTACTATCAGTATTATAACACCTAGCACAAATACATAAGCATACTGCTGTACCTGTCCAGACTGGAAACCTTTGATAAGGCCAGAAAGTGCATTTGCTCCCCATGCCAAGAAGTTCATAAATCCATCTACTACGTGACGGTCAAACCATTTGATAGGGCGAGATATGTATGCAAATATGATTTTGTGAGTAACAAACATATACACTTCGTCTATGTAGAAACGACGATATGCTGCACGATAGAAAGCTCCCACGTTGTTGAGTGGGTTTTCAGGAGCTTTGGATTTTTCTTTCATATATTTCACTGTAGCTATCGCTATAGCCACCACAGCCACCACGATGCTTATAGTAGCTACTGTCCAGTTGATGTGGATATGGTAAACCGCACCATCGCTAGTTACAAAATCACCAAATGGGATAAAACCAGCTACCAGCGTAACAGCTGCTAGGAATATAAGTGGAAGATACATCACAGCAGGAGCCTCGTGAGGTGTGTGATGAGAGACATCGGTAGGAGTGCTCCAGAATATACGATAGTATAGACGGAACATATAGAAAGCAGTAAGACCTGCTATACCTGCCATAAGAGCAAACATCACTGGGCTGAATTCCAAACATGCAGAAAGGATTTCGTCTTTTGAGAAGAATCCAGAGAATGGAGGGATACCAGCTATGGCAAGACATGCTATAAGGAATGTGATGTGAGTTACAGGCATATATTTTCTAAGTCCACCCATTGCAGACATTTCGTTTGAGTGAACAGCGTGTATCACAGCACCTGCACCTAGGAATAGTAGGGCTTTGAACATAGCGTGAGTGAACAAGTGCCACATACCAGCCATATAACCTAGACCATCGTGACCACCCATACCAGAAACGCCTAGAGCTACTATCATAAATCCTATCTGTGATATAGTAGAGAACGCTAGCACGCGTTTAATGTCTGACTGGAAGCAAGCTATCACCGCTGCAAATAGCGATGTGAATGCGCCCACATAAGCTATACCAGGTAGAACCTCTGGAGCAGCATCTATGTATAGAGGGAACATACGTGCCACCAAATACACACCAGCTACCACCATCGTAGCAGCGTGGATAAGAGCAGACACAGGTGTAGGACCTTCCATCGCATCTGGAAGCCATATGTGTAGAGGGAACATAGCCGATTTACCAGCACCACCCACAAATATCAAACTCAATCCCCAAGCAGCAGCACTAGCACCTAGGAAAGAAACACCAGCAGCACTAGAAAGAGCTACACCACCAGGAGCAGTAAGGTCTGTAAAGCTGAATGACTGTGCATAGAATGAAAGCACTAGGATACCTATCAAGAAGCCAAGGTCTGCAAAACGAGTAACGATGAACGCTTTTTTGCTGGCAGCGATGGCAGCAGGTTTGGTGTAGTAGAAACCTATAAGCAAGTAAGATGATACACCCACTAGCTCCCAGAATATGTACATCTGGAAGATATTGGTAGCTACTACAAGTCCTAGCATAGAGAATGAGAATAGAGAAAGGAACGCATAGTAACGTGCAAATCCTCTCTCACCGTGCATATAGCCCAAGCTATATATATGTACCATAAGAGATACAGTAGTGATAACCACCAGCATCATACAAGATATAGGGTCTAGTAGTATGCCTAGGTCTATGTGTAGGTTTTCTGTGAGTTGTAACCATACCCAGTTGTATTCCACTATCTTCTGGTATATGCCATCTATCTTGCTCTCGGGAGAGAAGAAGTAGTCAAATGCCACTGCATAAGCTATGATAGTGGTCAGCGACATAGATATAGTACCTATGATACCCGCAGACTGTCCTTTGAGTTTTCCCTGCAATAGACCGATGAAAAGAAACATTATCATCGGCAGCAGAAGTACAAATATAGAGTATTCCATTTTTTACGTTATTTGATAGCGGATTTAGAACTTCATATTGTCAAGGTTTTCTACCTTGATGTTTTTGATATTGCGGTATATATTTATGATGATGGCTATCGCCACAGCCGTCTCACCAGCCGCTACACCTATAGAGAAGAGAGTAAAGAAATACCCTTCCAAGGCTTCGGGATAAAGGAAACGGTTAAATACCACAAAGTTTATGTTTACCGCATTGAGGATAAGCTCCAGCGATATAAGCATAGCCAGCACGTTGTGGCGGGTGATGAAACCGTATATTCCACAGAAGAACATCACGGCTGCTACCAGCAGATAGCATTGCATTGGTATATCCATATTCTTATCGTTTTCTAGCTATTAATATTCCACCTATAATACACGCCAAAAGGAATACGCTTATCACCTCAAATGGGAAAATGTATCCGCCCTCGCCTAGTCCCATAAGAGCAGCACCTACCACTTTCATATCTGGGTCGGTAGCGTCATAAGGGACAGCAGGGAACGTCTCTTGGTACAACATATATCCTGCTAGTGCTAGACCACCTAGTGATGCCACAAGAGCAGGAATAACTTTTTTCTTTTCGGGAAGGTCCTGTTTATCACCCACACCGTGAGTAAGCAGTATGGAGAACACATAAAGGACTATGATACCTCCCGCATATATGGTAAGCTGCACTGCTCCTAGGAATTGGTAATCCAACTGGAAGAATAGTGCTGCCACCGCAAAGAGTACAAACAGCAGGTAAGTAGCTGCACGCAATATGCGGCGTGTAGTAACCGTCATGATGGAAAACACCACTATGATGAGTGCCAAAACGGCAAATACTACGTGAATGGCTTTTAATTCTATCATCTTAATTATTTATTTTCCGGTTCTACATTTGGTTTAACTTCTTCTGTTTCTACCACTGGGTTGAGTTGCATAACCAGTTTGTTGCGGTTAAATACTGCACATTCAAACTCTGGAGTAAATTTGATAGCATCATATGGGCACGCATTTACACACAACTGGCAGTAAGTACAACTACCGTGGTCATATATGTAACGGTCTAGCTCTTTTTTGGCTTTACCTGTCTCTGGGTTCACCACGCTACGAGTTATAACGGTGATAGTACCGTTAGGACAAGCGTTCTGGCATATACCGCAACCTATACATTTGGTTTTGCCGTCCACCACCGGCATAGTGAGTGTACCGCGGAAACGTTCAGATATTTTAAGTGTAGAACGGTTTTCTGGGTAACATTGTGTGGTTTTCTTACGGAAAAACACGGTGATGGTAGTTTTCAGTCCCGTAAGCAATGTAGCTATGGCACCGAACAATGTTTTAAAGTAATTGATAACTCCCATTTTATTTATAGTGTTTTTTATCTCTATGAATTAGAAGTGAAGGCCAAATATCACTATGATGGCCATTAGCATTAGGTTGAACAGTCCTATAGGTAGGAGATATTTCCATTCTAGTGTAAGGATTTGGTCCACACGTAAACGTGGGAAAGTCCATTTGAACCACATGAGAACAAATATCATCAAGTATGTCTTACCAAAGAACCACACTACCGAAGGTATATAATCCATCACAGCGTTGAACCCTTCCCAACCCGGTATATGCAGTGGCATCCATCCACCCAAAAATACGGTAGCAGCCACAGCAGAAACGATGAATAGGTTAAGGTATTCGGCTAGATAGAAGAAACCGAACTGTAGTCCTGAATATTCTGTATGGAAACCAGCGGTAAGCTCACTTTCGGCCTCTGGAAGGTCAAAAGGTCCACGGTTGGTCTCGGCGTTACCTGCTATAAGGTAAACTATAAATGCTATAAGGGCTGGGATATGACCTTTGAAAAGGAACCAACCATCGGCCTGTGCCTCTACTATACCAGAGAATGACATAGTACCAGCCAACATCACCATAGTAAGCATAGAGATACCCAGTGATAGTTCATAGCTTATCATCTGTGCACCAGAACGCATAGCACCTATCATAGAGAATTTGTTATTGGAAGCCCACCCTGCCAGCAGAACACCTACTATGCTCACAGCCGAAACAGAGAGTAAAAGGAAGATACCGATATTGAAGTCCAACACATGAAGACCGCGACCAAATGGTAGGCAACCAAATGCCATCACCGATGCTGTAATCATGATAAATGGAGCTAGCTTAAAGAGGAATTTATCTGAATTGCGAATGTAGATAAGCTCCTTGATAAGCATTTTAACCATATCGGCTACTGCTTGGAATATACCCATAGGTCCCACACGGTTGGGTCCTAGACGGCACTGGAATGCTCCGCACACTTTACGCTCCATATAGATAAGCGATAGAGCGATAAGGGCATATACCAAAAGTATAACTACACCTATCAGGACATATTCTATGGTAAGAGCTGCCCATGCAGGCATCACCCCACGCAACATAGAATCTATCCAACTAGTTACTATTGAAAAATCAAACATATCTGTATTTTTATTTATTTACTATTCTATTATCTGTCTATTTCAGGAACGATATAGTCGAGTGATGCACCTATTGCTATAAGGTCGGCTATCTTGTGTCCACGGCATACTGTATCTAGGATAGATACTGGTGGAAGACAAGTAGAACGATATTTAAGACGATAAGGCATCTTATCACCACGAGATTCTATATACACACCGAAATCACCACGGGCTGTTTCTACGTGTGAGTAGTATTCGCCCTCTGGCAGACGAATGATAGGTTTGGTTTTGACTTGGATATCGCCTTCTGGGATATTGTCTATGAGTTGTTCTATGATATGGATAGATTCCATTATCTCATCAAAACGTATCATATAACGGTCATATACATCACCACCTGTACGTAGAGCTGGAGTGAAATCTACTTTATCATAAGCAGCATATGGGTCGTTCTTACGAACGTCATTTGCCCAGCCAGAAGCACGTCCTGAAGGTCCTGTAAGCGAGTAATTGATAGCTTGCTCACGAGTGATAAGACCTATACCTTTCATACGGTTCTGGGCTACTACGTTACCTGTAAAGACAGCGTGATATTCTTCCAGTGCCTTAGGAAGGTATTTGATGAATTCTTTTACTTTTGGTATAAAGTCTGCGGCTAGGTCTGCCTGCACACCACCTATAGTGTTGTAGTTCTGGATAAGACGACCACCTGTTGTTCCTTCAAATATATCGAGCAACATTTCACGGTCGCGGAATGCATAGAAGAACACTGTAAGAGCACCGAAGTCCATATAGAATGATGAAACCCATAGAAGGTGAGAGTCTATACGCTGAAGTTCGTCCATGATAGTACGTATGTACTTAACGCGGTCGGTCACTTCCAGTCCCAGAGCTTTTTCTATACAGTTACATAGAGCATGGCGGTTCATATGTGCCGAAAGATAGTCCAGACGGTCTGTGAATGAAAGCTGCTGTGGATAAGTCTTGCTCTCGGCCAATTTTTCTATACCGCGGTGTACATAACCACATATAGGGTCTATTTTCTTGATTATCTCACCATCTAGTGATGTACGCAAGTGTAGCACACCGTGTGTAGCTGGGTGCTGAGGTCCTATGTTCACCACGTATTCATCTGGGGTGAAGATAACGCGTTCTTCTTCTTTCACCTCTCCTGTAGCAGGGTCTTCTACTAGGGCAACGGTAGTATCTTGACCGTCTTCACACTGTAGAGATAGAGGGTTTGAAGCTGGGTCGTAATCCTTGCGTAGTGGGTGTCCCTTAAAGTCTTGACGCAAGAATAGACGACGGTTGTCTTCATGTCCTATGAAACGTATACCTAGATAGTCATACACTTCACGTTCGTTAAGTTCTGCCGCTT
The DNA here is from genome assembly GCA_017620815.1 of Flavobacteriales bacterium. Lineage (GTDB taxonomy): Bacteria > Bacteroidota > Bacteroidia > Flavobacteriales > UBA1820 > Merdimorpha. Next base: position 3,498 of record JAGAUI010000028.1, on the reverse strand, counting down.
TCCATACATCTGACACTGTGTAGAGCATAGGGTTTTCGCGGTCTGTTGTAAATGTTTTAAGCACCACCCAATGGTTGTGTGTGCTTGAAGAGAGGTGATACACCACTCCTAGTCCTTTTTCAGGGCCTTCGTCCACACCTGTGAGACAGACCAGATAGTCAAACGATAGGTCTGCATCATCATGCAGTGTGCGTGCCACCTGACGCATCTTGTCCTGTGGGATAGTAAATGTAGGGTACTGTGCCTCTACATATACTGCATCTGGTGCTATGGCGTTGATTTTTTCTTGTATTACGCTCATTGTGATTTTACAATACTTTTATGGTTTATGACTATCTGTTAGTCTTGATTATTTTCTTGTGATTCTTTTACGTAACGTCCACCTTTGGCAAAATAGCGTTCGGCTTTGACTTTACGCTGCAATTGCATCATACCATATAGGAATGATTCTGGTCGTGGAGGGCAACCCGGAACATATACGTCCACAGGAACGATTTTGTCTATACCTTCTACTATGTGATAAGAGCCTTTGAAAGGGCCTCCAGATATAGTACAAGCTCCTACTGCTATCACGTATTTTGGCTCTGCCAACTGGTCATATAGACGACGGAATACAGAAGCCATCTTGGGAACTATGGTACCTGCTACCACTATCATATCGGCCTGACGAGGGCTGGCACGTGTAACCTCAAACCCAAAACGGGCCATATCGTGACGTGCAGCACCCACAGCCATGAATTCGATACCGCAACAGCTAGTACCAAATGTTACAGGCCATAGAGAGTTGGAGCGTCCCCAGTTGATAACATCGTCCAGCACACCTAGTGTGATGTTTGCACCGTTCTTATTAAGTTCGGCGACCATTGCCTCCAAAGACTCGTTGTCCTTGAAGTCCTCGTGTTTCATTGATTTAAGATTTATTTCCATTGCAAAGCTCCTTTCTTCCAAGCATACGCTAGACCCAAAACGAGTACCAGCATAAAGAATAATACATTAACCAATGCCAATAATCCCAATTCCTGAACCACTACAGCCCATGGAAAAAGAAATACTGCCTCCACGTCAAACATGAGAAACAGTATGGCAAATAGATAGTAACCTACCTTGAACTGCATCCACGAAGTACCGCGTGTAGGCACACCGCACTCGTATGGCAGTTCTTTCTGTGCGTTGCGTTTGCTAGGAGAGAGCAACCAAGCCATAGCTGTACCCGCTATCACCAGCACCAACGCAGTAAAAAAGACTACGATTAAAAGTTGTGAATTCATATAAATGTTTATTTAGTGTTTTGTTTTCCTTTTTCAAATACACATACACAGCATACTCTTCCCTTCCTGTGAGGGAAAGTAAAATGCTGTATATGTGCTATTTAGCACCACCATTATATCGTTTTCACAGCGCACGTCACGCCTTGTGCAAAGGTAATCAAATAATTGTAATACAAAAACATATACACCCAAAAAAAGCACACTCCTTTTACTCCCGCACATCATTTGCCATATATTCAATAAAAAAAGACCTCACGAGTGAGGTCTTTTACCTATCATTGGTTTCTATTATATTTTACTACTGCCACTACCCACCATATCATTTATATATGTACCGCCTTGGCATAGGGGGGAGAGTTTTTCTTTTATGAATGACTGCACGCTACCTGCATGACTATCGGGATAGAGGACGTGGACATTGGCTCCTGCATCCAGAGTGAAATACACAGGAAGTCCCTTTTCTTTACGCTCTTTCCATATAAGCTGTATAGCCTCTATGGTGTGCGGAGCAAATAGTATATAATAAGGAGAAGCCGTCATCATCATAGCATGGAGCGTAAGTGCTTCGCTTTCGGCCAAAGCACCAAATGCCTCTACATCACCTCTTGACATGATGTCTTTGAGTTTTGACATATTGGTTACTGCCTGCTGATACCTAGCTGCCGAATAAGGATGTCCCTTCATAAGCGAATGACCTACGGTACTGGAGACGCTCTTCTGTCCCTTTTCTATAAGGAGTACGGTATCATGGAAAGTATGAAACACGGGATGCACATCTTCCACTGCTATGGCATAGAGGTCTGACGAACATTTGTATTCTATGTGTTCTCCCCATACCGCTGCCAGAGGATAGATACTCCGCGAAGCACTACCACTCCCCAGACGAGCATAGAACGAAGCACGTTTTTTCATCTCTTCCTCGCTCATATCTACCCCACAGTTTCTCTCCATATCCACCAGACACATAGACAAGGCACTCATTCCCGATGCCGACGAAGCTATACCAGACGAATGTGGGAATGTATTGTGTGTATGTATCTCTACGCTACATTTGGTAAGGTAAGGGGCATATGACACTATACGCGTGAAGAATTGTTTTATCTTGGGGACGAAATCATCTTTTTTCTCCCCATCCAGATATACCGATACTTCATAATCTTCGTTTGCTACCTTGCTAGGTTTTACCATCATATGTGTTTCTGTACGGCACTCGCTCAATGTAAGCGACAGCGAAGCATTGGCTGGGATTTGTTCACCTTTTTTACCCCAGTATTTAACTATTGCTATATTGGAAGGGCTTTGGTAAGACACACAATAGCCTTCGGCTGGGATTTTTATATCTACCTGTTTCATATACATATTCTTTACGGCCAAAGATACGCATATTTCCTCTCTCTTGCAATCCACATTTTTATTATCGCCCACGAGTCATTTTATTATCATTTCCCTACAAACGAAGTTTAACAAAAGATTTATCCCTCTTTATCGGGATAATGTTTTTTTCACTAAATTAGCCACATAAATAAAAATATCTACTACTATGAAAAAAACACCGTTTATTTTGATTGTTCTTTCTATACTCATGGGCTGTGGAAATATAGATAAGAAATCTTCACAAGATGTCCCACATATTCATATAGATGTTAATACAGCCGAAAAACATATGGATATGTCTGAATATCTGGATACCTCATTCTTCAAGGCCATTCCACTGGAGACTACCGCAGAATGTCTGGTGGGGAAAGACATCATGAACGTGTGGTATCGTAATGGCAGAATATATGTATGGGAAGAACAGACAGAAAGTGTGTTTATGTTTGATGAGAATGGTAAATTCATTGATAAAATAGCAGACAAAGGTGAAGGACCTAATGAATATACCAGTATTTGCAATGTATCCATCACAGATAGTCTTATATGTATATTTGACCATTTTTGTTATAAATTGTTATATTATGACCTTGACTGTAATTTTATAAAAAGAGTTTCTGCCAAACACGTGTATCAAAATGTGACATGTGCGGCTTATTCATTTATGATAAAAGATAAGATATTTTTTGGGCCTCATTTCAGAGAAGATTTCAGGACTGATATGTATGGAGCTCCTCATAAATGGGTGTCTATGGATTTGGATTTAAACAAGGAGAGTGTAAAGCGTTTCTTGCCTTATGATTATTCTTGTCCTACCGAATCTGATTCTCATTTTTCCCTTCAATCTGAATACCCTTAT
>JAGAUI010000027.1 GCA_017620815.1 Flavobacteriales bacterium | reverse complement strand
TGCTTTGCACAGCAAAGCTGGTTTTCGAGGCTCCCAATTTTTTGGCAATTTCAGAGGAAATAGAAAAACAACGGAGGTGAATTTTTCTTTGGTTCTTTCTTTTGTTTGGTAGACAAAAGAAAGAATGTAATAAGTCTCGGTAGCATTTTGTATGGCTATCCTGCGCGCGTTATTAACGTCAATGGGACGGAGAACCTCTGTATGCTATTTTTAAAATAAAGGCAGCCCGCAGGGCTGCCTTTTTTATGTTTAATCTTAATATGTGATTTACTTCATATTGGTAAATACGTACTGCACGTCATCATCTTCTTCCAGACGTTCTAGTAGCTTATCTACATCGGCACGTTCATCGTCAGAAAGTTCTTTGTAGTCCATGGCAACACGTTCAAAACCAGAACTTTCTACACTGAACCCTTTTTCTTCTACAGCAGCACTCAACGCACCGAAATCTGCAAAGGCACCATATATCATTACCACATTTTCCTCGTCTTCAAATACTTCTTCTGCACCGTAGTCTATAAGTTCTAGTTCTAACTCCTCTATGTCCATTTCTGGTTTTTGGATTTTGAGGAAACATTTACGTTCAAAAAGGAACTCAACACTACCACTATTTCCTAGTGAACCACCACATTTGTTAAAGATAGCTCGTAGATTGGCAACGGTACGTACGTGGTTATCGGTAGCAGTCTCAACAAGTACAGCTATGCCATGAGGTGCATATCCTTCATAGATTACTTCCTTATAGTCTGAAGTATCTTTACTCATCGCCTTTTTAATGGCACGTTCTACGTTTTCCTTTGGCATAGATACAGCCTTGGCGTTCTGTATAGCCATACGTAGGCGAAGGTTGTTGTGTGGGTTATCACCACCTTCTTTAACAGCCATAGTGATTTCTTTACCTACACGGGTAAAATTCTTACTCATAGACGCCCAACGTTTCATCTTGGCGGCTTTACGGTATTCAAATGCTCTTCCCATTTCTTAAATGTATATAGAGTGATTTTTTTAATTATTTTATATTTGCTGCAAATATACAACTTAAAAATGAGAGAGCATATCATACTATGATACTTTTGATGGTGTGTATAAAAAATATGCTTAAAAAATGATGTATATTTTTTGCTATTGTTATTATTGCGTATCTTTGTAGCTCAAAACTATATGATAGAAAATCATCATGATTAAAACATTAAAGACATTATCCCTTAAACTATTGACTGTCATTATGGCAATGGTCATACAGTTTGATATAATGGATTCTGTTGTGGGTGATATTTCTATTATGTGTGTGATAGATGAGGAAAATGCAGAACAGACTGTACTCATAGCCGATGATATGGGGCAAAGTAGTGTCATAGACGAAGCATATTGCCATAATACATCTTCTCACAAGAGCCGTGTAAAAAACCTATATAATAATAATTATCATCAGTACATACAGGAGGTATGTACACTCTTTTCCCAATACACCCAAAAAGAAACTATAACCATACATAGTGTGTTTAAATCACTATGGGTTTTTTATTGTGTGTATCGTATCTGATATTTATTTTTTCCCCACTTGTTTTACTTGCTAGAGATTTTTATGCTTTTCTCATAGAGGAAAGAAACAATTAATCGCGTAAGTGATATTTAATCAAAAGTATAATAATGTCTTATGTTTTATTTCATTGTAAATGTGCAATGGAAAAAACAGATGATATTAGGTTAATAGATGTTGTGTGTACAGCTCCGTAAGTGCTAAAACAGCTCTACACTATATCGTAGGGCTGTTTTTACGGGGCAAATGTTAAAGTTTTTTAGCATAAAAATCTCAATCCTATCCATAGTACCCCACAGGGCATATCTGTCCTAAAAGGGGTATTTTTTATAGTCAAAAGATTTTATAATGTCAATACCAAATAGGTTTTTTTTTCAAAAATTTTTGCCACATTTTTGTATTCCATCTTCGAAGGAAGAAAAATAACCTACTAAATAAATCTACTATACTGTTATAGAACACTTAAGACAAATGAAGAACGAGACAGCTGCCGCATTGTGGAGTGCATGTTTGGAGATAGTGAGAAAAACCACCTCAAATGACGTGTTTGAGCAGTGGTTTCTTCCCACTCGTGGCATAGCTATGCAAGGGAATGTCCTTACCGTAGAGATTCCAGATAAGTCATACTATGATTATATAGAGTCTCATAGTGCCGATGTTTTACGCGAAGCCCTAGATACTGTCATGGGGCATGATTCACGTTTGCGTTATAGTATTGCTAAAAAATCACAGCTTAAAGCACCAGTGCAAGTTGCTGTGAAAGCAGAAAAACCTCGTTTTTCACCACAACTTAATACTAGTTATACTTTCAGCCAGTTGGTAGATGGAGCTAGCAACCATACGGCTCTTTCGGCTGCTCGTACTATAGCTCTATCACCGGGTAAGACTGCTTTTAATCCTATATTTATATATGGTGGTGTAGGATTAGGAAAGACACATTTGGCACAAGCGATAGGTAATGATATCCTTACTCGTTATCCAGACTCTAGAGTGTTGTATGTGCCTTCAGAAAAGTTTATACAGCAGTATGTGGATGCTTATGCTCAGGACCGCCGTAATGACTTTATCAATTTTTACCAAAATATAGACACACTCATAATAGATGACGTGCAGTTCTTTTCTGGTAAGAAGGGTTCGCAAGAGGTTTTCTTCCATATTTTCAACCATTTGCATCAGAATGGGAAGCAATTGGTCTTGACAGCCGACCGTACACCGGTGGATATGCGTGATATTACAGACCGTTTGCTGTCGCGTTTTAAATGGGGACTTACTGTAAAACTGGATGTTCCAGATTTTGAACATAGATTGCGTATATTGGAAGAAAAATTGCGTCGTGAAGATATAAATGATATACCTCATGATGTGGTTGCATATATCGCCAAAACGGTAAATACCAATGTGAGAGAACTGGAAGGCGTTGTGAATTCGCTTATAATGCATTCTACTATAGTTCGTAGAGATATAACATTGGAACTAGCTGTAGAGGTTGTGTCTCAATTTATCAAGACATCACGCCGCGAACTTACACTTGATTATATTAAATCGGTAGTTTGTGAGACCATGGGAGTAGAGCCAGCACTGCTGGAATCATCATCACGCAGAGGCGAGATAGTGCGCGCCCGCCAAGTAGCGATGTATTTTGCCAAGACTCTTACACAGAACTACTCACTGCAACAGATAGGCTCATATATAGCAGGAAGAGACCATTCTACCGTTATACATTCCTGTAAGACAATATCCAATCTCATAGATACCGATAAAAAATTCAAAATGCGTATAGACGAGATAAAACTTAAATTACTATCAGCATAAAAATAACCCGCCATGAGGCGGGTTATTTATTTTATCATTTTCAATAATTCTATACGATTTATTTTTCCTGTGGCAGTAAGTGGGAATGATTTTATGTAATAAGTCTTTTTGGGACGGTGTATGCGGTCAAAATGGCTATCCATAAAGTCATCTAGGGTAGGGTAGTCATCTCTTTCTCCTTCTATGATGAGGATTTGTCGCTCGCCTAGTGTCTCGTCTTTTTCTCCACATATGATATATCTAGATGTGATAATAGAGGATAGTATCTTTTCGCTTTCTTCGGGGTGGATTTTAATTCCTCCAGAATTGATGACGTAATCACGACGTCCTATCCATTCAAAATTATGTGAGTCAATGAGCTTTACTACATCATTGGTGGTGAGAGGCAGAGGATTTAAGTCTGGAGCGTTAATCACTAGGCAATCATCATCATTGGTAGAAAAAGATACATTCTTGACAGCAGTATAGTAGTTGCTGTGGTGAGGATATAGTTCTCTTATGGCTACATGGGATGCTGTTTCTGTCATGCCATAAGAGATGTATATGCTACTTTTTATGTCGCTAGTGGCTAGCTCTTCTATAAAAGATAAAGACACAGCTCCTCCACCTACCAGTATGGTTTTATAGAAAGACAGACACTTAATGCCTTTGTATAATTGAAGTGGTACAACTGCCACAAAATCATATATCTTACCACTATTTTCTAGAGATAGTGCATCGGGTAGTTTAATGTCCATTTCCCATCCTAATGTCATAGCTCGTACTATCATCATTCGCCCAGCTATGTATTGGACAGGAAGGCATAGCAGTGTTTTACTGCCCTCTCCCAATCCATAGAATTCGCCTGTTTTGCGAGCCGAATTTATCATGGTAGTTTTGGGAAGCAGAATGTCTTTTGGTACTCCTGTGCTACCAGAACTATGGCATAGAATATGAGGATTATCGTCTATCCATTGGGAGATAAAATCACATATATCATCCACATAATTTTTCTCTTCGTTGGTTTTAAAAAGAGATGTCAGTTTCTCCTTAAATAAAACCAAGTCATTATCATATTTAATCCCGCAGAGGGAAAAACGTGGGTGTATGAGATTATTCATCGTGAGATATGCGTGTTAGTTCTTTGATGTCGTTGATAATGAGGTATTTGTTTTGGGAGGATATGATGCCTTTTTTTTTCATAGAGGCAATGGTGCGTATGGCACTCTCTATGGTAACACCAGCATATTCTGCCAAATCTTTGCGATATATAGGCCCATCTATTATATGCGAATCGTTTTTATATCCATACACACCTGCAAATTCTATTATGGCTGTAGCTATTCTAGATGTAGTGCTATGGTATGAGAGATGGTTTATACGTTGGGCTGTTTTATTGAGGAGCAGAGAGATATTGGTAAGAGCTTCGTGTTCTATATGAGGGTAGTTTTTTATTAGCGTAGTAAAATCTGTGTGTGGAATACATATCATTTCTACATCTGTAAGGGCGGTGGCTGTGGCATTATATGTTTTCCCTACAAGTAGAGCATCATAAGATAGAATATCTCCACTGCTAGCTATATGTATGATGCTCTCATGCCCTGAAGCCCCATAGATAGACATCTTTGCTATACCTCTGCGAATGATGTAAACAGAATGCAGAATACTCCCCTCCTTAAATATAACGCTTTTACGCTGGAGGGAGATTTCACTGGATAGATGTTCTATGCCTTGTCGTTCGTTATAGGAAAGACGTTCCCAAAAACTTTTTATATAGTTACTCATGCCATTTGTTTTACTCTACAAATATCTATAAAATATGATAATTGTCATAATAAAACTCTATAAAAAAGCGGCGACCATAGGTCGCCGCTTTTTTATGGAGTCTATTTAAAGAGTTAAAATTACATTTTCTCAAATAGCGAACGCATCTTTTCTGGTGTCATAATCTTCTGCCAGTCTTTACCTAGGCAGTTTTCCCATAGAGGTACCATACCTTGAGCTACTTTTATCATAGTCTGCATTTGCTCTTCGGTAGCATTGGCACATACACCTTTAGGAAGGTCTATATCCCATTTTTCTATCATTTTGTGGAAATTGGCTACACCTTCTGGGTATATTTCACCTAGTTGGTTAAATGCTATACAGCAGCCTTCGCCGTGACGCACTCCAAATACTACTGCCAGACCATAACTCATAGCGTGAGCCGCTCCTACCTGAGAGTAAGCGATACTCATACCACCCATCCAGCTGGCCATCATTAGGTCGTCATCACATTCTTCTGTCCATTCATCAGTACCGAGGAATGCTTTGAGGCACATTTCTTCGGCTTTCTGTCCATATGCCTTTGAGAAAGCGTTAAGGTATGTGCCATTGAGAGATTCCACACAGTGAATGTAGTTGTCCATACCAGTGAAGAAACGTTGGTTTTTGGGGACGTTGTGTATAAGTTCTGGGTCTAGTAGTACTTGGTTCATAGGAGTGAAATCACTATTTAGTCCCAATTTCTTTTCTGGGCCTATAAGTACCGCTGTACGAGATACTTCGGCACCTGTACCAGATAGTGTAGGAACAGCCATGTGGAATACTCCGGGTACTTTAACTAGGTCCCAACCTTGGTAGTCGGCAGCACTTCCGGGATTGGTAAGCATAAGAGCAACGGCTTTGGCTATATCCATAACCGAACCACCACCTACACCTATTATACCCGATGCAGTGCCGTATTTTTTTACTATATCATCACGCAATGCGTCCACCTGCCATGTAGATGGTTCGTGTGGATTCACATCTACAAATACTATCTCATCACGACCTTTAAGAGGAAAACGAGAGATAAACTCTTGGTTACCGTTAAAGAAATTGTCTATAAAAAATATAAACGGAGCATCACCCTTGCGGTGAGGTTCAAGAATTTCGCCTATCTGGTTTAAGCTGCCACGACCATAACATACAAATGGTACTTGTGGAAAATTTCTGAATTTCATGTCTATATGTATTAATTTGGTTGTTTTCTTGCTTTATTTTTCTGGATGCAGTTCATGAAATAGGCGGCGAGCATTTTCTAGGTCTTCGGGCATATCTATTTCTATGGATGCAAATGGGACTTCTATCATTTTTATTTTTTTGCCGTATTCTAAATAGCGAATACATTCTATTTTTTCTATCGCTTCGTTTTGGAGCATAGATTGCGATGCAAAATCTAGCAAAGCCTCACGACGGAATGCATATACTCCCACATGCTCAAAATAACGTGCCGTATAGCCTTCACGAGGGTAGGGTATAGGCGAACGTGAGAAATACATGGCATAATTGTTTTTATCTAGGACTACTTTTACATAGTTAGGGTCTGTGATGTATTGAGGGTTTTTAATCTCCTGCACCATAGAAGCTAGGTCTATACTTGCAGCGTCTTCCCCATAGAAAACATTTACCAGTTTTTCCAGAGGCTCACGAGTTATAAATGGTTCGTCGCCCTGTACGTTTACTATCACATCACATTCTATATTTTCTACGGCTTCGGCTATACGGTCAGACCCTGTCTCGTGGCGTTTTATACTACGTATTACACGGCCACCATTATCTAGGATAGCACGTTCTATACCGTCGTGGTCTGTAACTACATATACTTCATCAAAAAGACCTGTTGCCACCACCGAATCATATGTGCGGGCTATGACTGGTTTCCCACACAAGTCTGCCAACATCTTCCCTTCAAATCGGGAAGAGTCATATCTGGCAGGAATCATTGCTATTATTTTCATATCGTATGTTATATGTTCATTACAATGTGTAAATATACATAAAATACATAAATCTATATATGCTCTATGTATTTATTTGTAGAAAAAAAGTCGGCAGCCATAGGCTGCCGACTTTCCTATAAGTATTACTTAAGATTTTCCTTGAGAATTTTTTCTATCTCGCTATCTTCTTTTGCTCCTACTTCTATTGCCTTTACTATGCCATTGGGGTCGATGAGTATTTTGGTAGGAACACCTGTGATACGGTATGTTACAGGGAGGTTTTGTGCGTTTTCATCTTCTTGTTCATTGATGACAGCGTTACGCCATGTGATACCATCTTCCTTCATAGCATTGATAGATTTTTCACGTGTGTCGCTCAATGCTAGACCTATGATTTCTAGACCTTTTTTATGGTATTGTTTATAAAGCTTAACCAGATGTGGATTGCTCTGACGGCATGGCCCACACCAACTTCCCCAGAAATCAAGTATCACCCATTTGCCTTTATATTCTTCAAGCGAAAGAGGTTTATCATTTACGTCCATCACAGTAAAGGCTGGAGCTGCCATACCTTCTTTTACCGATGCGTCAAGCGAAGCTATGACGTATGATAGACTTTGCCCCAGTTCGTGGTTTTTAATAGTATCTGCCAATGTCTCATAAATAGCTTTAAGGTCATCTATAGGTAGAGCTTCAGCGACATTTATAAGTAGATATGCACTGTATGGCAACGAATTATTTTCTTTAATGAAAGACGTAATACCAGAAAGTTGTAGTTTGGATTGTTCTTCTACCTCTTTCATAAAATCATCTTTGGACATATCGCTCTGCCCTGTAAGCACTAGTAGATATTTTCTCTGGAGAGCTATGCTTTCCTTGTTTATCTTGCGTAATATCTCATATGATGGCAGGTCATACATGCCTCCGCTTACAGTAGCCAAATAAAGGCTATCACGATAAGAATCTACTACTATATGGTCATCGGCTGTATTTACAAATGTTCCTAGTATGGAGTATTCGGGGATACTAGCTTCTTTGCCATCTGGTAGCATGGTTATATTTACATAGGTAGGGTCTATGAATGTCTCTTCCAGTTTTGCAATACCGTTTAGGACATTTATAGTGGTATCTCTTTTCTCGTCTGTGAGGAATGAGAATTTTACTTGGTCATTATCAGTAGCGTCTTTTACTTTTACCTCTACTGTCCATTTGCCATCTTTTTCTCCTGCACACGATACAGCAAATGCAGCCAAAAGAACTATAAATAATGTTCTGAATGTGTTTTTCATTTTATCTTGTTTAAGTATAATGGGGTTTATTTTACGTACACTTCACCTAGTTCTTCTACCATTTTAAGAACTATAGGGTCGTCTTTTTCATGATAGCCTATAGATATGACAGATATGTTTCCTTCTGGGTCTATAAGGATTTTGGAAGGATATCCAGAAATGTTATACATAGATGGGAGTTTGTCGCCGCCTTCTGTCTGTGAGACATTGGCATGACGCCATTCTAGACCGTCATCTTTTATGGCTTTTTTCCAGTCTTCTTCTTTATCACGGCAAGCTATACCTATTATCTCAAAATCATTTCCACCGTATTTTTCATATAGAGCCACAAGTGTAGGATTACCTCTGCGGCACCATATGCACCAGCTTCCCCAGAAATCCAGCAACACCCAACGTCCACGGAACTGAGAAAGAGTGATTTTCTCTCCATTGATGTCGTTAAGAGTAAAGTCTGGGGCAGGTTTTCCTACTTGGATGGCTTTTATAACAGGTATGCGTTCGCCTATTGCTTTGCCTACTTGTGAGGCTTTTACATCGGCCGATAGAGCATTGTAAAGAGGTTCTATAACCTTTATATCTCCACGCAAATTCTGTGATAGTAGCACAGCCGAATAATTGCTAGATGGGTTTTGTTTTACGTATTCATATTCTAGAGCAGTGATAGCCTCATCTACAGCATCATAAGCATCGCTAGCAGCTTTGGAGGCAGATTCGTCTTTTTTTGCAGATGCGGCACGATAGTCGGCATAGTGTTTGGCTTGTATAGCTTCCTGAGTGCGTATCTTCTGGATAATCTCATTGTCATAGATGCCACCAGATATGCTACACTGAGCTATGTTTTCTATCACTCCATTTACCTTTATGGTTTCTGCTGCCTCTACATATAGGTTTATGCCTGTTTTGGCACGTTTTTCACTTGGGGCTATATATCCCACAGAAAGAGCAACGGGAGCAGTTGCAGCGTGAGAGTATTTTACCTTTTCGCCGTCTTTTTTAAGTGTTATAGTGTCTTGTATTTTTTCTGCACGAGACATAAATACATATTTGCTGCCAGATTTGGCATCACTTAGAGATAGTTCTATGGTAAAATTCTTGTTCTGTGCCACAAGAGATGCTACACATAATAGCAGTGTGGCTAGTAATGATGTTTTTTTCATGTTGTGAAATTTTTATTAGAAAACAGATTTAAGGGCACGTATCATAGCTTCTGTGCGTGCTTTTACGTCTTCGTCGCTCCATGAAAGGTTTATAGCGATAGATAGGTTACGAGAAATAATATCATCTGATTGTGGGAACTCTACTGTCGCATAGTCTGGCATGCGGTCTAGTACTTCCTGTGGCAGACGATACAGTGTAGCACGCTCCTTGAGATGGAACCAACGACGTATGTAGTGCCAGTTATTATTATAGTAGTGGAATACTCCGCCTATGCCTTCGCTGCTCATGGCTTTGACTGCTTTTTCGGCCTGTTCTAGCGATGGTAGAGAGATAGAAAGGAACGAAGCATTATCTCCTTCTTCATCTAGTATGCGGCGGAATTTAAGTTCTGGAAGAGCAGCTTTAAGAGCGTCTTTCATGTATTTTTTTACTTCACGCTGACGAGATAAAATCTTGTCAAGTTTACCTATCTGTGCTAGACCTATTGCCGATGAAAGTTCGCTTACACGGTAGTTCATACCCAGGAATGGGTGTGTTTCGGCTCCGCGGTCATTGCCTATGTGGTCGTGGCCGTGGTCTATATAACCATCGGCTTTGCGGGCATATTCATCATCATTTGTAACTACAGCACCGCCTTCTCCCATAGTGATAGTCTTTACAAAATCATAAGAAAAACAGCCCATATGTCCTATCGTTCCCAGATGACGACCTGCAATAGTTGCACCCATAGCTTGGCAAGCGTCTTCTATGAGGATAAGGTTATGGCGACGGCATATATCCATCAGTTCATCTATATGAGCTTGGGCTCCGCACATGTGTACTGGAACTATTGCTTTGGTGTGAGGGGTAATAGCTTTCTCTACTGCCGCAGGGTCTAGTGTAAGAGTGTCGTCTATCTCTACCAGCACAGGAACAGCTCCTAGTGCAAGAATTGATTCAAATGACGCTACAAATGTAAATGTAGGCATTATCACTTCATCTCCAGCACCTATCCCTGCTACCGCTAGGGCTGTGCATAGGGCAGTGGTGCCACTAGGGGTGAGTTGAGCGTGTGCTACGCCTAGTTTATCACATATGGCTTTTTCTAGAGCCAATGTTTTATTTACTCCTTTTCTCTGTGCGTCAAAACCATAACGCATCAGTATTCCTGTTTCCATGACTTGGAGGACTTCTCGTCTTTCTGCCTCGTCAAATATCTCGTATCCTGGCATTTTATAATAATGTTTATGTGTTTTACTTTTTATTTTCCATTCAATCTACAAATATAGCGATTACTTGTGTAAAATAGGTGGAAATAAAGGGAAAAAATGGGTTTCTGTAAAAATAAAATCTTCTCTAATGTTTTTCATGAAACAGACTTTGAACGTGAAAAAAAGTTCTTTGTGTATTTAGTACAATTTTGGCGGTCAAAAACAGAGGTGCATATTATAGCTTTTCAGGGTAGATAGAGGTATTTTATAGCTGTTTTTGTGATAAAAATGTGGAAAAATGGTGTATCGTGTGCACTTTACAAATGGTAAAATGATGTAAAGTCTGGTTTTTCTGGTGTAATATATGAGTAAAATAGAAATTGCGTGTTATGTATGTGATTGAAAATTAGATATTTATGTAAATGATGAATTTTTTTTGAAAAAAAATACAAATATTATTTTGAAATATAATTTAAATGCTATATTTGCAGTGTTGGTGTACCGAATACACAGTATGAATGCTGAACACACCAATAGTCCTAACAACTAACATTAATTTTGTTTTTTGATTTTTATACAACACACAACTATTTTTTTAGAGTTACTATGATTTAAGAGTCTGAGAGTTATATCGCTTTTTATTTCCTTCGTTTCGTTCTAACTCGAGGCTTTTAGAAAAAAATCCGCTGCACGCAAGGGCAGCGGTTTTTTTATGTGTAGATAGGGGATATAGTGTGTTGATAACATGTTGGTAATAAATTTTTTTATAGGATGGGTAGGTATCGATATTTTCCATACATTTGAAGCTATGGAAAAAGCATTAAAAAACAAAGCCAATATAGCATATAAAAATCCATCGGTAGTGCAGATGGAAGGTGGTAAGTTGCCGCCTCAATCCATTGAGTTTGAGCAAGCTGTGCTTGGAGCTCTCATGATAGATGGACGTAGCGTTGATAAAGTTATCAATATCTTTCAGGATAATGACAACGTCTTTTATCGTGGCGAACACCGCGAGATATATAAATCCATACTTGCATTGTATCGTGATACTAGACCCATAGACCTTCTTACTGTGAGTCAAAACCTCCGCGAGAGGGCTATGATAGACTATGTGGGAGGGGATGTGTATCTAGTACAACTTACAGGACGTGTAACATCGGCGGCCAATGTAGAGTATCACGCACGCATAGTACAACAGAAATACTTCCAAAGGTCGCTCATAGGTCTTTCCCAAGACATAATAAGCAGATCATATGACGATACTACCGATGTATTTGACCTGCTGGACGATGCTGAAAGTGGCATTTTTGAAATAACCAATGCCAATATTAAAAAATCATATGAAAAGGCAGAAAACCTAGTCCCACAAGCCATAAAACGTATAGAAGAACTCTCCAAAAATGTAGGTGGATTGAGTGGCCTTCCATCGGGATTCCGTGATGTGGATAAGGTGACGGCTGGATGGCAGAATACAGACCTTATAGTCATTGCAGCTCGTCCGGGTATGGGTAAAACGGCATTTATAGTGTCTATGGCACGTAATATGGCTGTAAAACACAGTGTTCCTGTGGCTATATTTTCATTGGAGATGTCATCGGTACAGCTTATAACACGTATGATAAGTTCTGAAATAGGTGTGTCATCTAGGGTGTTGCGTGAAGGAAGCCTCAACGAAGAGGAATGGAAGCGTTTAAGAGATAACACTCACCAGCTTGCCAATGCTCCTATTTATATAGACGAGACCCCGGGACTTTCATTGCTTGATTTCCGTAGCAAGGCTCGCCGTCTGGTATCGCAGGGAGTGAAAATAATCTTCATAGACTATCTGCAACTTATGACGGTGAAAAATTCCAGCGATAAGACAGGTAACCGCGAACAAGAGATTTCGCTTATATCTCGTACTCTGAAAGCCGTAGCCAAAGAGCTAAATATCCCCATCATAGCCCTTTCACAGCTATCTCGTGGCGTGGAGGCACAGGCAGGACACAAACGCCCTATGTTGCAACATTTGCGTGAGAGTGGAGCTATAGAGCAGGACGCAGACATAGTAAGTTTTATATATCGTCCAGAATACTATAAACTTACAGAATGGGATGACGAAGCACGTACATCATGTCTAGGTCAAGCCGAATTCATCATAGCAAAACACCGTAATGGTGAGTCCAAAAATGTAAGACTGAAGTTTACAGGTCATCTGGCGTTATTCTCTGACCTTGACATAGATGCCGAAATGATAGAAAATGGCCCTGCTATGGGTAGTTCTGCTCCGTATGGAGTGGCAGCTGCAGAAGAAGGGGCATTGGATAGTAAGATAAATAGAGGTGTTACAGCGGCCGATGCTTTTGGTCTGGAGGTTAAGGACCTGCCAAATGATGTATTTGGTACACCAAATCCTGTGTCAAATAATCAAAATATGCCCGATGCCAAAGAGGGTGATACAGATTTCCCATTCTAATACAACGAATTAAATATGGATAAAAAAATAATATGCAGTGCGTATTTCCCCAAGACAGATACTCACGCACTCCTTCAAGAAGAAAATAACTGTGTGTACCTATACATGTACATTCGCCCCGATAGACCCGATGCGGAAATCCGTGCTTCATGGGTGAGAAACTATATAGAAGCCAAAGACGGTGTGGATATGAAGGCCATAAATGCAGGAGCACAGCCACGTATGCCGCGTAAGGCTTGTCGTCATCCTCGTGGAGCAGCGGCTCTTAAACCAGAAAATCTACGTCTAGTATTTCTAGAGGACGGGGATGGTGTGGCTCTTAAAGATAAAGACAGCCTTCTAGCTGTAATACCAGGTTGGGCGTCAAGTGGAGAATTTACTGGATATGCTCGTGATGCGGTAGGGACTTCGCCATTTGCTTGGGAGTTGGGAAGTAGAGAGGAAAATGACATATATGATGTGGTAGAACGTGCCGAAGAGTATTGGAAGGATATGATAGAGGGGGATGCGTGGGCAGTGTATCGTGATAGACACATAGAAGCGATAGATAAAAAGTATGGCCCTCATAGCGAATACCTAGCGGTAGATAATGGAGCATTCCCTCCCAAGGCAATAGTTATATGTGAAAAAGAAGATGTGACATATCTTTTTACATTGGGAGTAGGGATTTTGGCAATGCCTACGGTAGAGATGTGTACACAAAATCCACAGGATATGCGGCGTACAGAACTAGCAATGGCTGTATCTAGTGAGGTGTGGAAGGAATCTCGTGATAGTCTTATAGCTTATATAGCAGGGATATCAGATATTCCATGGAACTATACCACATTCATAGGTGATGGACATACGGTACTTTATGACGTTAAACCATATGATGAACATTTTACCAATGCGATACTGCTAGAAGGAGGAACACATTTTAAAGATGATTTATATGGTACATTCCGCAACGATAGAATGAATAATCTATGGATAGTCCCTATCACCAAACTAGAACAAGCATACGCCGAAGAAAACGGCAACGACGCTCTTATGTCAAAAGCAAGAGAAGGCATAGATATGAGATTGTTTGACAAGGAAGATAAATTTTCTATAAAGAAAAAGTGATAATCAGAAAAATGCGAGCCCTTTGGGCTCGCATTTTTCTGATTAAATGTCTATGCACATCATAGTGTCATCTATATCTATTCCTGTGAGTTGTACATGGTGGATAGTACATGGCAGAGATGAGTGATAAGGATGTTTTACCTTAATGTAGTTATCGGTAAAGCCAGTTATATATCCATCTTTTATGTCGCTTTCCCATAGCACAGGACGCACCTCGCCTATGTGTGAACTATAAAAAGCAACCCGTTTTTCTTCTCCCAATGAGTGAAGTATCTTACTTCGTTGGCTACGGATGGAGTGTGGTACCGTTACCTCCATCTCTGCTGCAGGAGTGTTCTCTCTTTCAGAATATGTAAAGACATGAAGATATGAAAGAGGTAGTGATTTTATAAATTCGTAACTCTCTTTAAAATCTTCATCGCTTTCGGTAGGGAAGCCTACGATGACATCTGCCCCTATCGAAGCATCACCCATTAGAGATTTTATTTTTTCTATCCTAGAGCGGTACATAGCTGTGTTATAACGACGTTTCATAGCCCGCAAAGTATTGTCACAGCCGCTTTGTAGAGGGACGTGAAAATGTGGCACAAAACATCTAGATGTAGATATGAATTCTAGTATTTCGTCTGTGAGTAGATTTGGTTCTATGGATGATATGCGTACACGTTCTATCCCTTCTATCTCGTCTAGTGCTTTTACCACCTCCACAAACGAATGACGGCCTTCTAGACCTCGTCCCCAATCCCCGGTATTGACACCCGTGAGGACTATTTCTTTGGTGCCGTTTTTCACTATCTGCCTTGCTGAATCAAGTATAGACTCTAGGCTTTCGCTGCGACTACCTCCTCTAGCTAGAGGTATAGTGCAGTATGTACAATGATAATCACAGCCGTCCTGTATTTTAAGGAATGCTCGTGTGCGTTCGGCTAGAGAATATGCACCGTGGTATGGCAGGGTAGAGTGTATATCGGTAGAGATGATATGTGGAGTGTTTCCTATACTAGATAGGTGTTTTATAATATCAAATTTATCTTTTATGCCTAGTACCAAGTCCACTCCAGTGGTCTTTACTATTTCATCGGGATTGGTCTGTGCATAACAACCTATGGCCACTATAACAGCATGAGGGGCACGTTTTCTCACCCCATGTATAAGATAACGGAAGCGTTTGTCAGCGTTATCTGTTACGGTGCAGGTGTTGATGACATATACATCGGCCACATCGTTCCAATCCACACGTATGTATCCCCCCTCTTTGAATTGACGGGCAATGGTAGATGTTTCGGCAAAATTGAGCTTACAGCCCAACGTATAAAAAGCTACTCTCTTTTCTGGCATTCTATTGCTTTATTGCTATGCAAATGTACATATTTTTCTCCTATCTATCGCTACTACTATTTCCAGTATATAAAAACCCCGCTTGAGCCAAGCGGGGTATCATCATGAGTATGAAAAATCCTAGAATTTATATGAAGCAGAAATATAGAATACGCGAGTATCATATTTCTCTATATCTATTTCGTTTTGAAGGGCACCACCTCCAGCATCTATAACAGATG
The DNA here is from genome assembly GCA_017620815.1 of Flavobacteriales bacterium. Taxonomy (GTDB): domain Bacteria; phylum Bacteroidota; class Bacteroidia; order Flavobacteriales; family UBA1820; genus Merdimorpha. The sequence goes on along the minus strand of JAGAUI010000027.1, from coordinate 9,106 downwards.
TCATACGCGAACGATAGCTCTTAAATAAGTCTGTCACGCGAGCAGACAGACTCAATTTTTTGTCAAATAGCTCATAACGTACACCTGCGTCCATTACACCATAAGCGTCTTCACGACCTTGAATGTAGGTCTGTGGGCCATTATAACGACCCATAATCATAACACTTAACTGGGAAGTAAGCTGTGCCGTAGCCGATGCTTTGGCTGTGAAATTGACACCGCTTTTATTCCACGTGTCGTTATCTCCTATGGCATAATCCACATAGTAAACATTTCCAGATGCCGAAACATTAAGCCAGTTAACAGGTCTTGCCTGTGCTATTATCTCACTACCTATGGAATATGCACGTCCATAGTTCTTAAAGGTATTATATATAACGCCATTGCTGGTCTGTCCTGTAACAGGGTGGATAGGAGTGAGGTAGTTCTGTATTACATCATCGTTCTGCCTCCAGTAGGCACTAGCTGTAAAATTCACACGGCGGAATGTTCCTAGATATGTCAGTTCTAGTGAGTTTGAGTATTCTGGTAATAAGTATGGGTTGCCTACTGTAGGACGAGATGGATTGGTAGATACGGCATTGGGGTTGGTTTGGTCGGTAGATGGGCGAGCCACTCGGCGAGCATAAGAGAACATAACGCTGTTTTTGTCATTAAAGCGATATGTAAGATGCAGCGAAGGATAAAAATCTATAGTATCACGTTCATATAGTTCATCATTTCCTTTGCCGTCTTGGGCTAGGTTTTCAATAGATGTCTTGCTGCTCTCTATTCTCAATCCTCCGCGGGCAGTAAATTTACCAAATGTATGTGAATATGTTGTGTATAGAGCATATATGTCTTCATCATAGCAGAAATGATATGATGATGATGAACTCACCTGTGGGATAGGGCGAGGCATAACGGTTATACTCTTCTGATGATATGGGTTATCCATATCTCTCATTGAGGCATTGGCACCTATTTCCCATTTGTAGTTCTCTCCACTGCGTGTGTAGTCCACGCGTGCAGTGAGATATGAATAATCACTATTATATCCCGATGTGTCTTTTACAGTATCGGGCATAAAAGGAGACATCTTGGTTGTGAAATCCTGCGTGAAGAAAGTATTGTTGCCAGTATTGTCTATCTCGTGGTTTACGTCTATATCTATACGATTGTTATTGTCAAATAGATGGCGTAAGTGAACACCATTTGTGATAAAAGTCATGTGTGATGAAGAAAGAGCATTGCTCTTATATCCAGACGTTGTGCGACTTTCAGATGTATCGGTATATGTATTGCTAGTGATGTTCATATCAGACTCACGCCATATGATACGTGTAGCTCCTGCATATGATAATGATGTACGGGAAGATATATCATAGTCCACACCATATTTTATATCGTGAGAGTTACCTAGGTAATGTCCATCTACCTCTTGACGTGAAAGAGTAGGGTTGGATTTAATATCGGTCTTTTCTACCAATCCTTCCAGAAGACTCTTATTCTGGAAAAAAGCATATGAACCCCATACGTTTACTTTTTCATTACGGTAGTTAAGCGATAGCGAAGCGTTGTATTTCTCTCCTGTGCCATAGCTTAAATCCACAGCACCACCTAGTCCTCTCTGTGTACTGCGAGAGGTAATGATGTTCACTATACCTTGTGGGCCATCGGGATATTCTTTGGAAGAAGGGGTAGTTATAAGTTCTACACGACTTATAGATGATGAAGGAAGGACGTTAAGTAGTTCTTTGGAGTTAAGATTGGTAGGGCGACCATCTACCATAAAACGTACGTTACGGCTACCGCGTAACATCACATCTCCTTTTATATCCACCGTACAACCGGGTAGATTATCTATGAGGTCTTTGGCGGCATTGGCACTGGTGGTAAGGTCGGCACCTACTATGGCTAAACGACTGCCTAGTTGGGTGCGTATGCTGGTAACAGGAGGTGTAACTACAACGTCTGAAAGGGTAGTGTAATCCCCTATGAGGGATATCTCTTCCTGTGGCAGTGATGATGGTCTAACCTCCGCCGATTGGCTTTTATATCCAGTAAAAGAGGCTTGCAGGGTATAAGTTATATCTTTCAGGTTTTCAAATACATAATATCCTGCTTCGTCTGTAGTGGTAGAGGATATAAAAGTCCCATCTGATGTTTGCCACAGTGATACCGTGCAACCATAGATGGGGCTCATATTGTTACGGTCTATTACACGACCGCTTATGTTTTTCTTCTCACGCGATGTGGTGTGAGGATAAATTATCGTTGTATTTAGAAAAAGAATTACAAGTGTAAGTAAAAGGTAATGTCTATACATTTATGTTTATACTATTGGTTATGCTATATCAGAACATCGATGTGATGTTGGCTGTGAATATCTGTATAGCAATGGCCAAAAGTATAATACCAAATATCTTACGAATGATAGATATACCGTTCTTACCCAAAATCTCTTCTATCTTTTCAGAGTATTTGAGGACTACATATACCAGTAGTAGGTTCAGAACTATACCGATAATCACGTCTACCGCACCATACTGTGCACGTAGTGACAGAATGGTGGTCAAACTACCGGCTCCTGCTACTAGAGGAAATGCTAGAGGTACTATAGATGCAGTTTCTGGAGCAGACTCCTTAAATAACTGTATGCCTAGTATCATCTCTATAGAAAAGAAGAACAGAAACAAAGCACCAGCTACCGCAAACGAGCTTACCGTAACGCCCAAAAAGTGCAACATACCCTCTCCAAAGAAAAGGAAAAGTATCATCACCGCACCAGCAGCTATCGTAGCTTTGGTAGATTGAATAACTCCTGTTTTCTGACGAAGTGTGATGATGATAGGTATGCTACCTATTATATCTATCACTGCAAATAACGTCATAGTGATGGTGGTAATGTCCTTTATATGGTCTAAAAATGTCATATTGATAATAGTGTTATGTGTTTCTAGAAAAATTTTTGCAAAAGTATAAAATTATACTATACTTTTTATATTTCTTATGTTAATATGACATCTTATTTTTCCACGTCTAGCATGTGAGCCGATATGCCAAAGAACACACTGCAAAGTAAATGTTTAATAACAGTGGTAACAATAGCTATTTGTAGTGATTTTAAGAGTAATGCTAGAATATAGAGAAAGCTCTGTTTGGTTTTATGACAAATCCAAATCTAATGTAATTGCTATAAGTTTTATAGTTGAGGAGTGTTTCTCCATAGCCTGTGTAGTATTGTAGTGCTAGGTAGGAAGAAGATTTGCGGGAGAGGCGGAATGCTATTTCGGCATTATAGTTCATGTTTAAGTCCCAACCTCCGCGTTTGATGGCAAGCAGTGATACTCTCCATCGTTCATTGGAGGAGAGATATGTACCACCTACCTGCCAATATCCTTTGTAACGAGCTATATCTTTGTTTTCATCGGCTATCCAGAATGGCAACCACACTTTTCCCTGCACACTCCAATTCTTGCCAATGGGGAATATACCTGTAGCACTTACCATATTCCACGAACGATTTTTCTCGCCGTCGTTCTGACCGTTGGATTCGTGTTCTGCTTGAAAGAGTAGTGTACCTATATAGCGTCCGTTTTTAAGGATATGTTGTCCTATACCCAGCGAAGGATTAAAATTGGTGTCTTCAAATGGTGCCGACTCTTGGTATATGTCCCACAGGGATTTCTGTGTGTAGGTAAGAAAAGCAAAACGACCTCTGGGGGAACAGCCTTTGGAAAAGCGGTACATGATACTTATCTGGAATTTGACATCGGTGTTATAGCGGTTTACTCCTCCATCAAAATTACTGCCCGTTATAAAATAGTTGTCGCGATATATGCTGAATGATGGTGTTTTCCTCATAAGAGAGTCCATGTGTTGCATGGCAAGACGTGCAGTAGAGTCTTTAATAGGCGAAGCATATCCATTAAGACACACCGCCGTCATTACATATAATAAAAGTATAGATTTTTTCATATCATAGAAATGATTACACCCCACAAAGGTATAATAAAAGAAAAACAAAAAGTAATTTTGTTATGAAAAGGGATAAATTATATTACATTTGTGGTATTAAACAGAACATAAAATATAAAGGTATGAGAAAGATAGTTTATTTATTAATCCTATGTATAGGCATATTATTTTCATCTTGTGATGTTAATACTCAAATGACAGATTCTGAACCTCTAGCAGCAGTACGAATAGGTGAATAGGAAACAGGTAAATGGGGATATATAAACAAAATGAGACAAATAGTTATCTCTCCACAGTTTGATAGTGCTAACTCATTTTCAAAGTGATTTTATTTAAAAGATAAATTGATAAAAAAGGCGACCCGCAGGGTCGCCTTTTTTATTGACGAGTTTATTCTGTAATCGTTATATGGTAGTTCATAAATGTGATGCTGTCCCCAGCACGCAATTTGGCACGTTTACGGGTTTCTATTTCACCATCACGAGTGACCATTCCTTGGCTTATTACTTCGTGGGCTTGACCGCCACTCTCTACTACACGCAATAGTTTGAGGAGCTGGTCTAGTGGGATAAATTCGTGGCCTTCTAGGGAGAATACTATCTCTTCCATTTCTATCTTCCCTCCATATGACTAACGACGACGTATGCCCTTCATCTGCTGTTGCTGGTAAAAACCGGGCTGTCCCTGCATACGTTTCTGACTCTGTTTAATCATCTGGATTTGTTCATCTAGTAGCCCTCCTTTGTCCAGACGTTTAGCTTCGGCTAGCAGACGTTCAGATTCTGGTTTACGTCCTTTCTGCAGAGCGATGGCAGAAAGCTGAAGTTTGGCCATAGCCTGTTCCTGACGTGAAAGACCTATTTCAAGTGATTTTTTGAATAGTTTTTCGGCTTCGGTAAGAGATTTCTGTGATACCAATGCTCCACGTAGGAAATAATATGTAGCACGTTCGCCGCGTACCAAGGCATGGTCTGGGTCTTTGATGCGGGATAGATACTTGGCAGCTTTTTCCATATTGTTTTTACGCATAGCAAAAAGTGTCATTATCATCCATTCGTTCTTAAAATAAGTGAATAGAACTATAAGGAATAATAACACACAGAATATGCCGTTGCCTATGTTTCCTACTATGAATTGCCATACAGATACTCCCAAAAGTATAACCATAAGGGAGATGCGAATGATTCTTGATGCCATTTTATATCTTTTTTAAGGTTTATATTCTATTTAATCTTCCCATAGACGTACTAGTTCGCTCACTATGTGTATCACACGTGGCGTTACTTTACGACCTATCTCTTGTACCTCTTCGTGAGAGACGTTTACCATCTTGCCGGGTAGTCCTAGGTCTGTAATAACCGATACTCCAAATACCTCTATGCCCATATGACGAGCAACTATTACTTCGGGTACGGTACTCATACCTACTGCATCTCCCCCCACACGTGATATCATCATGTATTCTGCTTGTGTTTCAAATGTAGGGCCTTGGAGAGCTAGATACACACCTTCACATACTTTATAACCAGCATCGTCTGCTATCTTATGAGCCAATGCACGCATAGCAGGATTATAGCAGTCCTTCATATCCACAAAACGAGGGCCCAATTCGTCCAAGTTACGACCACGCAATGGGTGTTCTGGTATCATATTGATATGGTCGCTTATGAGCATTATATCTCCTATTTCGTGTTCTGGGTTTACACCTCCGGCGGCATTGGATACTATCATACGTTCTATGCCTAAAAACTTCATCACGCGTACAGGGAATGTAACTTGGTCCATACCGTAGCCTTCGTAATAATGGAAACGTCCATTGAGAGCCATAACGTAGTGCCCGCCTAGGTATCCGAATACTAGCTCCCCACTATGTCCCTCTACTGTAGATACTGGAAAGTGAGGTATCTGGCTGTATGGTATGCGATGGCGTATGTCTATCTTTTCTGTAAGCGAACCTAGACCTGTGCCTAGTATTATCCCCCATCGTATAGGTGCTTCTACATATTGTGAGAGATATGCTGCTGTTTCTTGGTATTTGTTTATCATTTTTATGTGTTTTTATTTCAATCTATTTTAAGAGCCGTAAGTCCTTCTATCACAGAAAGCATAGTTTGGCGGTCTTCCTCATTCATATCTACCGTGATAGGCAGGCTATATAGCGGCAAGTCCTCTAGCTGTGTTCCATAGAGTCTTACCATGTCCTTTTCGGTGGTGAGGATGATTTTTTTTCCAGACGGCAAATTTAAGAAATCGTTTTTGATTTTCTCACATTCTTCTATGCTGAATGTATGATGGTCTGCATATGACATATGGCGGTATTTTATGCCTTTGTCATCTAGGTGTCGTAACATAGGTGTAACCGATGCAATACCTGTTATAAGAAGCACGTCATATTCTGCAAGGGAGTCAATGTCTATACTATTTCCATCTATACCTATAACACATGGAGAATATTTATATGTGGAAAAAATGACCGGAGCCTTACTGTAACGAGATATATAGCGTTTGTATAATTCGCGACGCTCACGAGCATATTCTGTATCTTCCATACATTCATAGGGAGTTTTACTTACCACTATACAATGTGCCCTAGAAGCATTGATACGCAATTCCCTCAAATCCCCAGCTGGCAGTATATAATCCCCAAAGAAAGGTCGTTCATATGTGGTGAGCATAAAATAACATGCGGCCTTGACAGAAAGATGTTGGTAAGCGTCATCCATAACTATAACTTCTGGAGAAGGTGTATAACCCTCCATAGTTCTAATGCCTTTCTCTCTACTTTCACATACCGCTACACTTACCTGTGGAAGGTGGCGTGCTATCATAAGAGGTTCGTCTCCATATTCACTGGCAGTTCCTTCTTTCTTTACATTTAAAAATCCACGAGTAGAGCGTCCATATCCTCTGCTTAAGATAGATGTGAGGTATTTGCTGCTCAGCAGGCGAGATATGTATTCTGTGTGAGGACTTTTCCCTGTTCCTCCAGTAGATAGATTGCCTACCACTATAGTAGGTATAGAAGGGATATAGCGTTTGAAGACTCCCATGAGATATAGTTCTGTACGCAACTGGGTGATAAAAGCCCACAAAGGACATAGTGGTAGAAGTAATAGTCTTAAATATCTCATACTAGAAATCCAGATTAAGTTTAAGTTTTACACGCATCTCTCCTAGCATAGGATTTTTTTCTAGCAGGTATTGGTATTTTTCTATAGGAGTGTAAGGCAGTTTTTGTTTCTTTTCGCTAACTACTTTTATAGAATGGGTGATACATTCGTTTTTGAGTTCTGTTTTAAGGAACTCAATGATAGATAGCATTTCTCCCTCTATAAATCCCGCACTTACCGATGATGTTACTTCTATTTCCACATTAAAATCCTCTCCTAGAGTGAGTCTGGCGTCATTCATCGCACTATATAGCACATGGTGATTTTCCTCTTTCATTCTGGAGGCATATATCACCCATTGGCGGGATAGTTCACTCTGGTTGAATGGGTTTTTGAGTAGTTCACGATTGTGGTTTTCCTCTTTTTTCTCTTCGTCTTTTTTCTGCATAGCCATCATGTGAGCTATGGATAGTGTACTCTGTGACTTGAGAGTACTCATGTGGGAAGAAGTAGTGGTAACAGCCACACGTGGTGCATGTAGTGGAGCGTCGGCCGATGTAGGCACTTGAGATACTTGTGGTGTATCCTCTCGAATAGTATTGGTATCAGGTTTAGGAGTAGGTGTTGGAGCCTTTTGAGGTACTGCTACCTGCACAGCAACAGGTGTGGCAGTAGAATTATATAACGAAGCGATAGTAGATGATACTACCTCGCGATTTATTCCCTTTCCAGAAAGTAGTCTATATACTGCAGCAGGTACTATGTAGTCAAGAGTTTTTTTTTTGAAGGGTCCAAGCCCAACGATGCTAGACGCATAAGACATATTTCTGTGAGTAGGCGTTGGTTTTTGGATGCACGATATTCTGCTAGGGTAGAAGATAGCAGGGTAAGAGCATCGGTAGCATTGGCATAATCTATAGATTGAGCCTGTGAGATGTAACGCTGTTTTATATCATCGGGAACGGTAAGCAGCACCGTAGTGCGGGAATCACGAGCCACAAGCAAATCTCTTATGTGTGATGCCAACCCACCAAGTACATACTGTGCATCATATCCAGCTGCCAGTATTCCGTCCAGTTGTAGCATTAGACTAGGGATATCGGCATTCATTACATGCTCCATCATGGTGAAATATGTGTTGTAGTCTAGCACGTTAAGTGTTTCGGCTACACGAGAAGCAGTAAGACTCTTTCCACAGAAAGACACCACACGGTCATATATAGAAAGAGCATCACGCAAAGCACCTTCGGCTTTTTGAGCTATGATATGCAGAGCTTCGCTTTCTGCTTCAACGCCTTGGTCGGCAGCTATATACTCCAGATGACGACGTATGTCTTCTACAGTGATAAGACGAAAGTCAAATATCTGGCATCGTGATAGTATAGTGGGGAGTATCTTGTGTTTTTCTGTTGTAGCTAGAATAAATATGGCATGTGCAGGAGGTTCTTCCAGCGTTTTAAGAAAGGCATTGAACGCAGCGGTGGATAGCATATGCACCTCGTCTATGATATAGACTTTGTATTTTCCGTTTTGTGGAGCAAAACGCACCTGTTCTGTAAGGGCTCGTATGTCGTCAACGCTGTTATTGGAAGCGGCGTCCAGCTCATAGATATTAAAAGCAAAGTCTTCATCTGGAGCTGCATCTGGCATACTATGACGGTTAATCTCACGAGCTAGAATACGGGCACAAGTAGTCTTACCCACACCGCGAGGCCCACAGAAGAGCATTGCTTGGGCGACTTTTTCACTCTTTACAGCGTTTTCCAGTGTGAGGGCTATGTGTCCCTGTCCCACCACTTGTTCAAATGTCTGTGGGCGGTATTTACGAGCCGATACTACAAATTGTTCCATTAAACTCTCTTTACTTTTATACAGAGTACAAATGTATGGATTTTTTATAAAATAAACACAAAAGAAAAAAGCGAAATATTGCGATAAGGAGAAAGTATCCTGATTGTCTGCGAGTTATGTTTGGAGTTCAGTGCATTGCTTAGGTTGAAAAAATACCTTTTGGCAAAACTAAGCACAAGTTGAGT